>NZ_JBLFBO010000101.1:0-2688 GCF_047338595.1 Nitrospira sp. BLG_1 | reverse complement strand
GACTCAACATCATACCCGCCACTCAGATCCTCGCCGTCTTGGGTCTGTAGCGCGAGGTCAAAATAGTCGCCTGGATTCCTGACTCGGACGAGGTAACGCAGCATGACGCAATCGTCCTGTGCGAGGTCCACGGTCGGGATCTGGCTCGCTGTCAGTTGTGTTGTGCCTGTCTGCACATGGCATGTGCCGGTCAGACGTGTCGTGATCTGCCCCGTGTTCAGTCCGCTACTAGTTGAGGCACCATACATCCAGATGCCATCCGATGTTTCGGTGTTCGGGACATGAATACGGGTTGCCGATCCGTTGCGTCGATACGTGAGCTTAAATGCCGCCTCGCTGCAATCGCTAATGTTCTCGCAATGCACCTGAAAGACCACTGCCACCGACCCATTGGGAACCACAGTTTTCGATGCATTAATGGCTGCAATATTCTGCGCAACCCCACCCACCGTGAAAGGGCTTTGTACTTGGATGGCTTCTTGCGTGAATGTGCCGGAGAGCGGAGCGCCCTCACCTTGGAATGCGGCGTAGATTGCTGCACAATCCTGCACAGATTGATAGAGGAGAAAATCGTCAAACGTCGCATCGCCTCCCATCAGTTCTGGGATATGTCCGATTTCAATATTGCCTGCGAGCGTGTAGGAGGTCACGGTCTTTACTGCACCTGGTGAGACCGAGGCAACCCCGTTTTTGTACAACGTGATCGTATCGGTTGAGGCATTGACCTGCAAACAGAGGTGATTCCACCCCACGTCCACAGCAAGATCCGATGCGATGGAATCGTTCGATCCCTGCGCCCCAATGCGCCACGTACCTCCCGCACGCGAAATGTATAACCGTTGATTCGTGCCAACAGGAGATCCGATGTGCCGCTCGGTCAGTGACTGTGCGGAGGATGGAACATTAATGCCAAACGCTATTGTGAGGCTTTGGGTCGTGGGGTTCACGCCCGACCCATAGGGCACGGCGACGTACTGCGTGGTATTGTCCTGAATCGTGACCCCTGAGCCAGACTTTCCAGTTCCCCACGTCGCACCGCTCGTTAGCGTCCCGTCGAGGTTGTTGGCTGATTCGTCGTTCGCGTTTGTGCCGGTCCCCTCATCGAACTTGTAGTAGATATAATAGCCGCTCGGATACCCAGAAGGCCCAGAGCCGGTACACTGATTAGAGACGGGCAGATTTGTGAACGAGAATATCTTCTGGTCCAACTCAGGGGCAGGGCCAATGTCATCGTTGGCCGACCATGATCCTGTGGCGGAAGCATACGAGAGCGTCACGCTTTGCGCCGTAGCCACGCACGCATCGCCAGCAAATCCACTGACATGAATGTTGACAATCGTGTCAGTCCCAACGCTGTTGGACACAGAGCTTGCCGTAAGCCCTCCCCCTGGGCAGTTTGCTCCGGTACACCCAATCGTGACGCCGGTTGTCGATAGGTTGCTGATCGGCACAGCCGTACTCATCGAGAACGTACAAGTGATGATGTTGGCCGAGATGCTACAGCTCGGATCTGCAACCGTCTTGAATGCCCCCACTACATTCGTCGAATTATTGGGAAACTCATTGGCGAGCGCGATATTCGCGGGTGCCGAGGCTGTCAGCCGAAAATCTGGCGATCCCGGTACAGTCCCGCCAGCCGTAATGAACGCAGGAGGACTGACGTTCACAACATTGCCCGATTGTGTGTACTGCACCCCCTCCGTTGCAGACGTGTCAAGGAAGACGGTCCGCCCTGGGGAGGTGGCATAGGCGTGGTTATTGCGTATTTGAATGCCGGTACACGTCACGCCGGTGAATCGAACACCCTGCCCAGTTCCGGTTAGTTGCTGTGCGTTTTCGTAGATGATGTTATTCTCGATGCGTGCGTTATTACATCGAGACCCCCAGATATTGACCGCCGATCCATAGGATTGGTACGCAATCGTGTTGTTCGCGATAATCCAATCATGCGATTCCACGTACTCGGGACCGGCATGCGAGGCCGGGTTGTAGGCAGAACTCCCCGTCAATTGTATGCCGACAGCAAGGTTGTCGTAAATGAGATTGTTCGTGATCGTGTACGCCGTCCCATAGCTATAAATACCGTGGTCTTTATTGCATGATGATGGGGTCGTCGCACATTCAGCAAAACTTCCATTGTGATGGATCACGTTTTGCGTGATGAGTAATCGTGTGCCTGTTCCAATAATGCCCTGGTTCAGGTTATCGTGGATATCGTTGCGGCTAATGGTCGTGTCATGCAAGTTGTAGTACTTGATCCCATCGAGACAATTCGTAATCTCAAACCCCGAAAACACGATCCACCCGATAGGAAGATTGTAGGCCGTGGCGTTCTGCAAAAGAACCTGCTGCGAGGTGGATGTGCATCGAATAATCGGTCGTTGGTTGGGATAGTTCAACAGACTGATGGGGTTCGAGTCCGTTCCGCTCGTTTTAAACCGAACACCCGCCGTGTTGTACGTTCCTCCAAACACGAACGTTGTATCTCCGGCAACCATGGTGTCAAGGGCTTTTTGGATGGTCTGCCACGGAGTGGCTTCGCTTCCATCGCTGCCGTTATTGCCGGTTGTCGCCACGTAATAGATAGCCGCCTGCCCCGACGATGGAATCCATGGGATGAAGAGCACGACTGTCAAGAGCGCGATCATCACGATTGCCGCCTCCGTAGGGGACCGAACGATGCTGCCG
>NZ_JBLFBO010000002.1:0-383076 GCF_047338595.1 Nitrospira sp. BLG_1 | reverse complement strand
CCTCCAGACCTCAGATCATAGGGTGAAGACGTCCACTTTTTCGAGCTTACCTCAGACGAGCTTGACCGATCCGAGAGGCCTGCAGGCGCAGTTTCGGTACGACGGGACGAACCGCGTGACCGAGATTGCCGATGCCCGGCAGGGGTTGACGCGATTCAGCTATGATCAAAATGGGAACCTGCTCACGGTGACCGATGCGAAGAACCAGCAGACCACGTACACGTATGATGCGATGGATCGGTTGGCGACGCGGAAGGATGCGCTGAACCGGCCAGAGAGTTATCAATATGACGTGGCTGGAAATTTGAGCCAATTCACGGATCGCAAAAATCAGCAAACCACCTTTGAGTACGATGGGCTCAATCGTCGGACCAAGGCACAGTATCAGGGCGACGGCACCGAAACGACCTTTGTCTATGATGCGGTGGGAAGGCTCACAAAGGCGAGCGACACGGCCACTGGAGCGGGGACCATCGATTTCGCCTATGACACGTTGGATCGCTTGATCCAGGAAGTCACCGGGCAAGGGACGGTCAGCTATCAGTATGATGTGTTGGGCAGAAGAACTCAGATGGTCGCCAACGGCCAGCAACCGGTCACCTATGGCTATGATGCCGCGTCACGCTTGACGCAAGTCGCGCAAGGCTCACTCACCGTCGGGCTCGGTTACGATAACGCGAACCGTCGCACCTCGTTGACGTATCCCAACGGGACCAGCACGAGCTATGTGTACGATGTGGCGTCGAGACTCACCAACATCAACCACTTGGGTCCGAGTGGGATCATCGAGGCGCTGACGTATCAGTACGATGCAGCGGGCAACAGGACCAGCCTGACAAGAAACAATGCCGCCGCTTCGTTGCTACCAGCGGCAGTCGCCTCAGCCACCTATGATGTCGCCAATGAACAGACCGCGTTCGCGGGTGCGACGCTCACGTATGACAGCAATGGGAATCTCACGAATGATGGAACGAACACCTATGTGTGGGATGCAAGGAACCGGTTGGCCAGCATCAGCGGGGGAGCGACGGCGAGCTTTAACTACGATGCGCTTGGGCGGCGAGTGCACAAAACACGGAGCACGCCGTTGCCAGCAGTCAGCACAACCTTCTTGTATGACGGGAACGATATTGCCGCCGAGATTGGTGGAGGAGCGGTGGGTGCGAACTATCTCCGCTCGTTGAACATCGATGAACCGTTCGTTCGGCAAACCGGGACCGGGAATGAGTTTTATCACACCGATGCGTTGGGCAGCAGCCTCGTCATGAGTAATGCCCAAGGTGATTCGGGAACAACCTACACCTATGAGCCATTCGGGAAGACGACGGTGAGCGACACCAGTGCCAATCCGTTCCAGTACACGGGCCGGGAAAATGACGGGACGGGGCTGTTGTACTACCGAACGAGGTACTATAGCCCGACCTTTAGTCGATTCGTATCCAGGGACTCAATAGGCTTTGGTGGTGGGATTAACGTTTATGCATACGTGGGAAACAGTCCAAATCACTGGATTGATCCGATGGGATTGGATAAGTGTGAAAATGATTCAGGTGCCGGAACCAATGCTTTGATTGATACTGGCGTATTTGTCGGTCAACAACTGGGAGATGCGGGCACAGTTAGAAATGATTACCAAGCTGCGGTGAATAGTCTTGATCCGAATGATAGCCAAGGACGTTCTGCAGCCAAAGCAGCGGCCCGGGCGAATACTCCACCGTTGGTTCGCTATCCACTCCAATCTCTGCGACCAGGTTTGGGCCCTAACACCGGCTCAACTGGATCGGCAAATGTTAGCAATCCTTCAGTCAATGCACTGGGTAGAGCACTCCAAGTGGGTGGTAGAGGGTTGCTCGCGGTATCTGTAGCAGCTGATGTGCACGACGTAGCAACGTCTTGCAAGCCCTTTAGATCACTAATGTCGGCAAGCTTTGGCGTACTTGGGAGCATAGCTGGAGGTTCTGCTGGAGCCGTCGGCGGAAGTTTTGTTACGCCTTTTGTAGGAACCGTTGCTGGGGGGATTGGTGGGGCAGCTGCAGGAGGTGCATTCGGTAGATCGATTGGAAGTACATTCTATAATTATGTTGTTGGCCAATAGACAGCTCAAAATTGTACGCCGCTTTAAAGGAAAGGGATCTAGAAATGCAAGAGATAGGCGATGAGGGTCTTTCATTTTGTGAAGTGGGTAAACCCCCAGTCCGAATTGCTTGGAATGACATTCAAGAAATTACTGTGTACAAGAAAGATCTTTTGACTGAAGACCTGATATGTTTTGATTTGAAGGTGATACGCAATGAAATGCATATGACATACACAATTAATGAAGAAATGAAGGGTTTTACCGAAATAGAAAAAGCACTTCAACGCTCCCTGCCCCATTTTGATAAGACTTGGCGAAACAAAATAATTAAGCCAGCCTTTGAATCGAACCGTCTGTGCGTATTTTCTCGTGAGGCGAAATAATGGTATGTCCTGCCCGCCTGTTCGGCGGACATTTTTGAGCGATTCGGGGGCTCATTGGCCCCTAGATCTCCCTGCAACCTTTCAGCGTGACCCGACTTATTCTCCAGCCGGAATACATTTGTTCGTGCCAGCCGACTGTTCTCATTGTCCAGCTCCATTCGCACTGTCCCGTCCAGCTGTCCGGCGGACATCTCTGAGAGATTCATGAACGGTTTGTCGTCCGAATCCCGCCTCACTACCGCATCGTGAACTGATTTCTCAGCCTCGTTACGCGAATTTCTGCTGTCGGCTCTCCCTTTTTCCCCTCTGTCCGCCGCATTCGAATGGACTTGTCCGCTATCCTCACGGACAATGTCTGTAGAGCTCCTCTGACCGCTCGCCACTGCCTCTGGCCACTAGCCCGGCTGCGCCCTGAAGACATCGATTCCCGCCCAGACCTCGGCAGGTGTCCGGCCCAGTCTTGTAGCGAAGGGAGAAAAGAACTGGCTGTCGGAGGTCCGCCTCCAATGAGAGTGGATCAAGACCCAACAGGCTGTCGAGTGAGGAAGGCGGACGAATTACTGCGGTTGGGAAAACTCTATATTGATGTCTTTACCTAGATAGTTCACTTGAAATCCTTGCTTGTCGTAGGCCAGGATGGCCCCCATCACGTTTTCATCGCCGTATTCTTCCTTCCCGAGTATTTTTCGGATGTCATCCGGGCTTTCGCTGTTGAGGACATTGCGAAAGATCCCCCTTGTTCGATGGGAAAATCGGTTATTGATGAATAGCAAATCGACCTTGCCGTCTTGGATCCGGACACCAGCCATTGGGCCTGTCGGTTTGCGTTGATCAAGCAGGAAGATGAACGTGGCTTCTTGTTCAACTTTAATTCCAAGAGTCTTCCGATTCACCAGGGTCTCAAGGGTCTCGACGGCCTTCGCTTCTGGATCGCCGAGTTTGACCCCAAAGAGGGACACGGTGTTGCTGGAAATGGCCTTTGGCTCTGTGACGTCGTGTTCACTCAATTCATAGGGCTCAGCCAGAGTGAATGTGGGTACAGAGAGAAGGCCAGATAAGACAATGACTGCGAGGTAATGTGGAGTCTCTTGCATGGTGTCGTCACTCTCTATCGTGGAGTCAGGTGATCTCTTGAAATTATCGTCAGAAACTGGATTGGAAAACTACATCCGACAAATTGTAACGAATCATCTCCTGTCCCCGCAAGAAAGCTGTATGGAGCTGCGTGGCTTTTCTACGAATTGAGAAGAGTCATTCTACTGCGCTTGTGGATCATGAAGCGGGTTTTGTGTCCAGCAACAGGCGTCCGAGTTGTCGGAGTCGGAAAAAGTATGGCCGGCACTCAGCGTCGAGCTCGTCGGTCAAATCATCCAAGTCATCCAAGCAGTCCTTCAGAATGGCACATCGCTGAGCATCGAGGCCATCTGAGCTGTCGAGATAGTAGACGACACAACCACCGATCACGGTATCGATGGTCATCAACGGCCCTTGATGGGGACTTGAAAACTGTGGCCAGCCATCCGCGCAATGGTGCTCCCAGGCAGTGATAATCGCGTTACGATCCACGAGCGGTTCCTTGTTCGATCGACCGGCTGGATGCTCGCACCCTAACCCAGGGACAGGCCAAGGGGCAAGTCATACGTCAGGTGCTGAAACGGGGCGCCTGCGCCCCATGGGTGCTCAGGGATAGAGCCCACGCTGGAGATGCGCCTGAGCAACCTGATCAATTCCGCTCATGAGCGCCGCCATTCTCATGGAAACGCGACGTTCGCTGGAGAATCGAAGGGTCCGGTGAAAGGCAGAGGTAATGATGTCTTGCAGGCGATTCTGGATATCGGCGGCACTCCAGAAAAAGCGCTGTAGGTCCTGCACCCACTCAAAGTAGGAGACAATGACGCCCCCAGAATTGGCAAGAATATCCGGGATGACAAAGATACCCTTGTCGGCCAGGATGTGGTCGGCCTCCAGTGTCGTCGGACCGTTTGCACCCTCGGAGAGGATACGGCACTTCAGGCGATCGGCATTCTTGCCGGTGATTTGTTCCGACAAGGCGGCAGGAACAAGGACGGTACACTCCAGTTGAAGCAATTCCTCGTTCGTGATGGCGTCTCCCAGCTTGGTTTGATGAAGAGGTTGACTGGGGTCACGTCGCATCAGAGTCGCGATGTCCAATCCCTTTGGATTGTAGATTCCCCCAGAGACATCGCTGACTGCAATCACGCGTGCGCCCTGTTGCTGCATGATGCGAGCGGTGTGTGCACCGACGTTTCCAAATCCCTGCACGGCTACGGTCGCAGTCTCAATCGATAGATTGAGATGGCGTAAAGCCTCCAATGTGACATACACGACACCTCTGCCGGTGGCTTCCTCACGGCCAAGACTCCCTCCAATAGAAAGCGGTTTACCGGTTACGACTCCGGGAACCGCATAGCCGACTTGCTGGCTATAGGTGTCCATCATCCAGGCCATGATCTGCGCATCGGTGCCGACATCAGGAGCGGGGACATCTTTGTCCGGCCCGATCAGGGGAAAAATTTCTGCCGCATACCGCCTGGTCAACCGTTGAAGCTCACCTGGTGAAAGGCTTTTGGGAGCCACCTGCACCCCGCCTTTCGCACCGCCGTAGGGAAGCCCGGCGAGTGCACACTTCCATGTCATCCACATGGCGAGGGCGGCTACTTCGCCGAGACTCACATCCGGATGGTAGCGCACGCCTCCCTTCGAAGGCCCTCGGGAGGAATCATGTTGAACACGGTAACCGGTAAAGACCTCGACGCGTCCGTCGTCCATTCGCACTGGGAGACTGACCATGAGAGAGCGTTGGGGGAGTTTCAGTCGCTCACGGAGGTTGGTATCAAGCCCCATGGCCTCCGCTGCTTGATCGAACTGGGCCACCGCTAAACGGAAGGTTGGGGTATCAAGCTCCTGCATAGGCCTCCTTGAGGGCGATCCGTCCAAGCTTGTAGATCGGTTTATCATTCCGCACTGGTTTCGGAAAGAGAAAACACCTCTGTGAAAGTTTGAGCCAGTATTTGCTTGACGGCATCCACCGAGATCGGAGCGTGGCGTAGAGCGGCCATTGATGTGACGAGACAATCGGTCAGTCCACAGGGGTGGATCCGGTGAAATGGAGTCAGGTCGAGATCGACGTTGATGGCCAAGCCATGCAAGGTGACCCCACGGTCGATCCGTACTCCGATAAAGGCAATTTTCCGAGGTTCTGGGGTCATCACCCAAACGCCTGGCTTTCCCTCGAGACGACTGCCGGTGATATTCCAGGAGCTGAGTAATCGAATCACGACGTCTTCGAACAGTTGGACGAGTTGTTTCGGCCCGGTAGCATGGCGATCAACCTTGAGAATAGGATACGCCACAACTTGCCCAGGACCGTGATACGTCACCGAGCCGCCACGATTCACCCGGTGCAGCTCTGCGCCTGATTGACACAATGCCATTTCATTTCCACCCCAATCAGATCGTCGGGTCCGTCGTCCCAGTGTGTAGACAGGCTGGTGTTCCAGGATGAGAACAGTGTCTGGTTGTAGGCCGAGAAACCGGTCCTCGTGCAGGCGACATTGCAAGTCCCATCCTGCGAGATAGGGGACCGGTGCGGAGAAAACACGAACGACACCTCCCTGCATCTGGCGACTATTCCCCTGTGGGGTCGTCACGGGAGTGAAGTGGATCATAAGGTGGTAGACCCTAGAGATCGGTGCCCTGTTGAACAACAGTCAGATCCGCACAGATATCGATGCCGGGCAGTGGCGGGAGATGCGAGAACACCAGGCCTCCGCATGGTGAAGTCATTCTGGCATAACTCACCATGCGGAGGGAAGGCAGGTTGTATTGAAAATCGAGCTACTCTAAAACCCTTCTAGGTCTCTTGTACATTTGAACATCTACCTGATCGCCGCGAACAGTTCCTTAATCGCTGGGGTCTTCAGTTTTTTTAAGGCTTTTGCTTCAATCTGACGGATGCGTTCCCGTGTGACGGACAGGCTTTGCCCCACCTGCTCGAGGGTACTGGATTCATCATACCCTATGCCAAATCGTAGCCGGATCACCGTCTGTTCGCGTGGGGTGAGCGTGCTCAAGATATGATCGAGTTGTTCCGTCAGCTCACTCCGGTGGACATTGGCGTCCGGTGGGACGGCTTGGTGATCTGGAATCACGTCGCCAAACTGGGTATCTCCATCACCGATCGGAGTTTCCAGAGCCACCGGCTCTTGGAAGGCCTGTACCGTCTCTCGGAGTCGCTCAGGGCGCATGCGGAGCACTTGAGCGACCTCTTCCAACCGGGCCGGTCGTCCCAATTGCTGGCACAGTCTCCGCATCACTCGAAGAATACGGTGCGAGGCTTCGGTTTGATGAACCGGAACGCGGATCGTTCGAGATTGGTCCGCAAGCGATCGAGTGATCCCTTGACGGATCCACCAGGTCGCGTATGTGCTGAACTTGAATCCCTTTCGATATTGATACCGTTCCGCCGCCTTCATCAGCCCGATGTTGCCTTCTTGCACGAGATCCAACAGGCTCAACCCTCGACCGGTGTAATGTTTGGCGACGTCGACGACCAAGCGAAGATTACACCGAACAAGCTCGTCCTTGCCTTGTTCTAAAATCACTCGTGCAGTGCGTATTTCGCCCAGCACTATCTCCAATGGTTTCGCAAGGGAAGCCGGGGGATGAAGGTCGGCACTAGATGGATGGAGCACGGTATTCAAAGCCTTCTCTGCACTGTCCAACGCAGTGGCAGAGAGACCGCTTAGTCGTCGGACCGATAGGAGCAGCTTTGCACTCTCTGCACAAGCAGGAATCCGTCGAGCCTTGAGTAACGTTCTCGTGGCTTGCCGTAAAGCAGCTCGAATGCGCCTGGTTCCCTGATCCACCCGCTTGGCAATCAGGATTTCTTCTTCGCGCGACAGGAGACCTCGCTCACCGAATGAACGGAAGTATAACGATTCCAAGAGAAATGGACTGGCCGCCTGACTCGCTCGCGTGGCCGGTCTGGATTTTCGCTTCGAGCGGGACGCCTCACCCGTGCTGCGACCAATTCGGCCTAGCATTCCGCTTGCCCTGGCGTCGTCGGCATCGACATCGGAGGAAAACTTCTGTTGTACGTCTATCTCTTCTTCGACCCGCAATTCTTCTTTCATGGCGCCACCCTTCCTAAGAGGTTAAACATCCTCTTCTCTTTCACTCGTTGGAGCTCGGTTCAGCCGAAAAGATTCATCCAGATCAGGCCGTATGCAGTGGTTCAAAGAAGCAAAAGAGATGCTGGCTGGAAGATGAGAAATGAAGAAGGAGATCAGCTCGATAAATCGAGAAGATTAACGTGAGTTAATGAGAACAATTGAAGGGCACTGTCGCATGAATGCGGCATCTATGTGGAATTCGCATCAGCTCTTGACCGAAACGCCACACTATTTCGATAAGAGACCCTTAATGAAAGGAGCAAGCGTATCGATGGGAATCGGAAAGATTGTCGTGGAATTCTTTTCGGCGGCGATTTCTACCAGCGTTTGGAGATACCGGAGTTGAAGGGCGGCCGGGTTTTGGCTGATCACGTTAGCGGCCTCTGCGAGCTTCTGTGCGGCCTGAAACTCTCCTTCCGCATGGATGATTTTGGCACGACGTTCCCGTTCAGCCTCGGCCTGTCGAGCGATGGCTCGTTGCATGTCTTGCGGAATATCGACATTCTTCACTTCAACGGCCGTGACCTTCACGCCCCAAGGTTCGGTCTGTTGATCGATGATGCGTTGCAGTTCGGCGTTGATGTCGTCACGTTTCGACAGCAAGTCATCAAATTGGCTCTGCCCGAGCACGCTGCGCAAGGTGGTCTGGGCCACCTGAGAGGTAGAGTAGAGATAGTCTTGAACGGCCAGGACGGCGCGTTGCGGGTCCACGACTCTGAGAAAAATGACGGCATTCACCTTCACGGAGATGTTGTCTCGTGTGATCACATCCTGCGAAGGAACTTCCATGGTGACGGTTTGGAGATTGACCCGTACTATTTGCTGCAGCCCCGGAATCACCAGCCGGATTCCCGGGCCCTTGACTGTGTGGAACTTACCGAGAACAAACACGACGAGCCGTTCATACTCCATGACGCGTTTAAAGCTGGCATAGAGCAAGAGGCCGAGTAAGACAAACGGGATCAGTAATGACATAACAGCTCCTTGTTTCCGGGCGGGTCATTGATGAGGTGGGGTTACGGTCACGGTCAATCCTTCGACCGACACCACCTCCGCAGTCTCCCCTTGTCGAATCGGACGTTGACTGATCGCGTCCCAAATTTCACCGTGGATCGTGATTTGGCCACGTGGGTTCAAGTCTGTCTTGGCAACGGCGAGCACGCCGATCATGCCCTCTGCGCCGGTGACCGGTTTGCCGCGACCACTCTTCACGGCCATCCATGCAACGACACCGACCAAGCCACCGGCGGCCAGGACCGTCGGCAATAGGAAAGATAGAGACACCTGGAGGTAGGGCGCATCACTCTTGATAAGCAAGAGACCGCCCAAGGTCATCGCGGCCAAACCACCCAGCGCAAGGAGTCCATAGCTGGTGACTGAGATATCGAGCAACAAGAAAACCGCGCCGAGGATGACCAGGAGTGCTCCCGCATAGTTCACGGGAAGCGACTGGAGCGAATAAAAAGCCAGAATCAAACTGATAGCGCCGATGATCCCAGGCAGGATCGCTCCGGGACTATAGAGTTCGGCCATGATTCCGATCGTCCCGATCGACATCAGCAGATAGGCGATGTTCGGGTCACTCAGGATTTTGAGCAATTCGAGGCGCGTCCCCAGGGGAAAATCGTGAAGCGTGGTAGTCTCAGTCGCAAGCGTGATCGAGCTGTTGAGAAGACTGACTTTTCTGCCATTTAATTGTTTCAACAGCGCGGGAATGTTCTCAGCCACGATGTCGATGATCTTAAGCCTGAAGGCTTCTTGTTCTGTGGCGGACACGCTTTTCCGAACTGCCTCTTCGGCCCATGAGATATTGCGTCCACGCTGGTCCGCGAGGCTTTTGATATAGGCCACGGCGTCGTTCTCGACCTTTTCCTTCATCGTACTGTCCATCTCACCGCCACCCATGGCGACGGGGTGGGCGGCTCCGATGTTAGTTCCGTGGGCCATCGCAGCGACATGGGCGGGCCATCGTGAGAAAGACACCGGCAGAGGCGGCGCGGCCTCCTGAAGGAGCGACGTAGACGATGACGGGAGTGGTGGATGCGGTCATATCTTTGATCATCAAGCGCATGGAGGTGTCTAGCCCTCCGGGCGTGTCCAGTTTCAAGATGAGGGCGTGGGCACCCGAGGTCTGAGCGAATGTGAGCGCATCGTGCAGATACTCCGCCGCGACGGGGTTAATGACTCCTTCATAGGTTGCTACCACGATCTCAGAGCTATGCGCGGGACTTAGGGAAAGAATCGGACAGAGGGCCACATAGAGACTCACAATCGCTGTTGTAAGGCGAGGCCAACGGGAACAGCTCTTGTGCCGAATCCGAAGAGGCATTGTTTGAAGTATCTTAAGGATAAGAAGATCTTACGAGCCCCTCACTACCCTGTCAAGGAAGAGCCCTTGGTTGCAAACCGAGGAGGGAACCTCCTAGAATGCGCGCCATGTCTCAGCTTGCCAACGGCGACCGCATCCACCTCGTCGATCAAAAAAAGCGTCAGTATGCCCTCACGCTGAAGGCGGGAGAAACCTATCAATTCAGTGGGCAGAAGATCGCCCATGACGCGCTCATCGGTCGTCCTGACGGGTCCATCGTGACGCTCTCAGGCGGAAAGAGGATGATGGCGCTCAAACCGACCTTTGGCGACTATGTACTCAAAATGCCGCGCGGGGCACAGGTTCTCTATCCAAAAGATCTTGCCATTATCCCTATGTGGGCGGACGTCTATCCGGGAGCGAGGGTCTTTGAAGCTGGCACCGGTTCAGGGGCGTTGACCATGGCCTTGTTGCGTGCGGTGGGGCCAGAGGGTCTCGTGGTGACGTACGAGCTTCGAGAAGACTTTGCACGGACGGCCCAGACGAATATCGCCCGCGTGATGAATCCGGTGAACTTGCGTACGTTTCGGAAAAGTGCCTATGAGGGTATCGGGCTCCTCGACGATGGGATTCCCTTCGATCGGGTAGTGCTGGATTTGCCGGAACCCTGGCAGGTCATTCCCCATGCCGTCAATGCGCTTCGATCAGGCGGGATCTATCTGAGCTTTGTTCCCACGATTCCGCAAGTGATGCAAACCGTTGAGGCACTTGAGCGGACAACTGTGTTTGGGATGATCGAAACCTTTGAGACGTTGCTGCGGACCTGGTCGGTACAGGGCAGGAGCGTGCGGCCTGATCATCGGATGGTGGCGCATTCCGGATTTCTCACGGTGGCAAGGAAAGTGGAACCGGGTTTGTTCCGTTCGATAGCTGGAAGAGCGGATTCTTCCGGTGGAGACCGGGATGGGACATCCGAGGACGCAGAAGAGGAGCAGAGCGAATGAACAGGTTAAACGGCAAGGTCGCTGTGGTGACCGGAGGGAACGCCGGGATCGGCGAAGCAATCGCGAAACGTTTTGCCGATGAAGGGGCGTCAGTGGTGGTCACCGGGCGCCGGCAATCGGAGTTGGATCGGGTGGTGAAGATCCTTCAGCAGGGCAACGGGAAGGTCCTGGCTGTAGCCGGGTCGGTCACGGACGAGAAGCATGTGCAAGATGTGGTCAGGAAAACCGTCGATAGCTTCGGTCGAATTGATATTCTCGTGAACAATGCGGGGCTCGGTGATTTTGGCAAGCGGTTGCATGAGACCGACGATGCGACATGGAGCATGGTCTTGGATATCAATTTGACTGGTGTGTTTCGAATGACCCGGGCGATTGTTCCCCAGATGTTGAAACAAGGGCGTGGCGCCATTGTGAACATTTCATCTGTTGCCAGTTTGGTCGGTATCTCTGGGTTATCAGCCTACACCGCGTCCAAAGGAGGACTTGATGCGCTCACGAGGGCGTTGGCCATCGATTATGCCAAAGACGGGATCCGGTGCAATGTGGTCAATCCTGCTCTGATCAATACTCCTATGGCGGCACCGCTTATGGCGAATCCGGAGATGCTCCAGTCGCTACTTTCGCAATATGCCATTCGCCGTGCCGGGACTCCCGAGGAAGTTGCCAGCATGGTGTTATACCTGGCGTCTGACGAGGCTGTATGGGTGACTGGGGGAACATTCACGATTGATGGCGGGATGACGGTCTACAAAGGGTAGTCGGTGCGATGATAGGGGCAAGAATGGATATTGATGCTCAAACCCAGTTTTGCGGGGTGATTGGCAATCCAGTCGGCCATTCTTTGTCGCCTGCCATCCATAATGCGGCGTTTCGTGCATTAGGGCTCAACTTTGTCTATCTGGCCTGGCAAGTGGAAGCGATCGGTGATGCCATCAAGGGACTTCGTGCTCTAGGAAATTTCCGAGGGGCGAGCGTGACAATTCCTCACAAGGTGGCGGCGATGCAGTTTCTTGATCATGTGGAGCCGACCGCCAAGCGGATAGGGGCAATCAATACCATTGTGGCGGAAAAGGGCAAGTTGACCGGGCACAACACTGATGCGACTGGTGCATTGCGGGCACTACGTGAAGGCGGAATCGAGCTGACGGGCCGACACATCGTAGTGCTTGGCTCAGGGGGAGCGGCACGAGCAATCGCCTTCGCATTGGCGGAGGAGTCCGGCGCGGAACAGTTGACGTTGCTGGGAATTGAAGAGCTGGAGCGGACGCGCTTAGCCGAGGACATTCGTCCCACGACAGCGGTCACAGTAGAGGATTCTTATCTCGATGAGGCCGCTCTGCGTCGGGTTCTTCCTGACGCGCACGTCCTGATTCATTGCACTCCGGTCGGTATGTCTCCCAAAGCCGATATGACTTGTGTCCCTGCGTCGCTTCTCCACGCGGGGCTCGCTGTCATGGATATCGTCTATAACCCGCGGGAAACGCAGTTACTGAAAGATGCCAAACGCGCGGGGTGCAAGACGATTCCTGGGCTAGAAATGTTTCTCAATCAGGCCGTCACGCAATTTGAGCTTTGGACCAATCAAACAGCTCCGGTTGCGGTCATGCGCGCGGTCTTGGAGTCGCATTTCCAATGAACGTGGTGCTGATTGGCTATCGTGGTACGGGGAAGAGTACGGTCGGAAAGGTTGTAGCCGTTCGTCTCGGTTGCGAATTGCTCTCTACCGATACCGAGATTGTAAAGTTGGCAGGGCAAACCATTCCGCAGATCGTTGAACAATATGGCTGGGAGTACTTTCGCGATCTAGAAACCAAGATGTGCCAGGGGCTCGCCGGTAAGGACGGGTTGGTGCTCGATACCGGTGGCGGTGCCATTCTTCGACCACAGAATGTCGATATGCTGAAACGCACGGGAAAGCTGTTCTGGCTGACGGCGTCAGTGGAGACCATTGCCAAGCGAATTGGGTCCGACACGCAACGACCGTCTCTTACCGGCACCAAGTCCTTTATTGATGAAATCCAAGATGTGTTGCGAGAGCGTGCTCCGAAGTATCAAGCAGCGGCTGATCATGTGATTGAGACGGAGGGAAAGTCCGTCTCGCAAGTGGCCGATGAGATTCTGGCACGACTATAGTGCTCTTGATCACTTCCTCAACCTTGACAAGTCTTGCCGGAACATGATTCATGTTGAGACTGGTTGCGCCCGTAGCTCAGTTGGATAGAGCGCCGGGCTTCGAACCCGTAGGTCGCAGGTTCAATTCCTGCCGGGCGCACCATGAATTCAACGAGTTAGTAGAGTCCTCCACCCCGACATAGCTTCCTGGTTGCGCGGGGGCTGCAGATCCAATTCCATCCCATCGCGGCAGCACCGGCTCATCCAGTCGATCAACAGCCTGACGATTCCCCCCTGGGATCAGGTGTCCATATAGATCCACCGTGATCGCGATGGAGCTGTGCCCCATTTGTTCCTTCACGTAGACGGGGCCCTCGCCTTGCTGGAGCAACAAACTGGCGAAGGTGTGGCACAGATCATGGAATCGAATCTTTCGTAGCCCTGAGACCCGAAGAAGCGTATAGAACGCCCGGTGCCGGAGGTTGTCTCCGTCCAACAACCCACCTACTTCGTTACAGAACACCCATTCCGGAATACTGGGCCACTTGTTCGACGAGACTTCAAGTTGTCGATCGATCCGGAGGTCGGCAAGAGTTCGAGTCAGCTCTCGGGACATGTCGACGCGCCGCACTTCCCCGCTCTTGGGAGTCGTCACTTTGCCGTGGGTGTAGTTTCGTTGCACGAGCAGAAAGCGGCTGTTTCTCGTGCGGTCAGAAGTTGCATACACGCTGTTGTACGGCGAAACACGACAGGCGTCGATGGGTGCAACTGCATCTGAATGACACTGAATTGAGGGGCAGGAAATACCTCTCAGAGTGCGACGGGTTAGCGCTTATTGACCGGTAGAATGGCGTGAATGATAGAAGCGTCGTTTTACCACGTTCATTCCCGTTTGCTTGTCGGGAAAGGGCGGAAACATCAGGGAGAGAAGGCGAGCGATGTCCTTGAATGCTCGGTAGTCAGTCTGTCCCGCTTTCTTCCAGATTGAGTAGAGGGCAACAATCACAGGCGCCCAAAAGCCATGACGAGACCAATCACTACCTTTGTGGCGTCGTTTGGGAGGATCTTCATCATCGGGATCACAGGGTGTGGCTGTAAATGGATGAGGAATTGTAGAAGGATTCTCAGCGAGATAAGATCTGAATGCATCCAATTCAGATTCAATTTCCGTGCTCTCGCTTTTGAGTGAATCCCTCATTGCTTGAGGAAGCAGGAGCACTTCAAAACGTCCGCGATCGGGCTTTTTAGTCGTTTGAGTTCTCCCTTCACAAAATCAGCCTGCCTTCTTTGTTCTCGTGCATCGTAGTACTGTTCTGCCGCAAGAGCCCATCGACAGTGATGAAGAAACACGTTCCTGTAGGGAGGTTGGCTGCCTCATAGCACGCTCAAAATTTCGCGTGAAGAAATGGCCTTGCCACTTAGTTCTTTAAAAAGATCTTTCGCCCTTGCAACTCCCGAATGCAGTCTCACGCATCTAAGGAGTCGTAACTCATGATTTACCTGACCCAAGACGGGTAGCTTCTGGCCAGCTAACCGCATCCGCTGACGAAGGTTGTATAGCTTGGTGCTGCGAGTCTGTCGATTTGCGAGATAGGCTGAAGCTTTGGATTGAGACAAGACTCTTGCCTTAGAAGGCATGTCCCCTCCTGTCGGGTCCTGGTGAGGAGAGGAGGCAGGGCGCCCAGGTAACGCCCCCGATCGGTTCATGAGGCTGACTGTTGCCTCCAGAAGCGACAGTATCATGAAGCGCGGGTCATGATCCGTAAGAGGCGTGTAGTCGCCCAGGTCCCGGTAAGGCAAGTAGCTTCCTCTGTTCCTAACCCTATGGAACTGCTTCTCCCCCTCTTTCGACGTACCTCGTTCAGATCTAGTCCAAATCGTCATCCCTGATACGGTTGTCTCATGCGCGATGCGATCACCACACGGAGGGATGCCATGACGACCTGTACACGGTGCCAAGGCTTGATGCTGGAAGAACATATGATTGACCTGGAAGGGGACTATGGCGAGATGTGGAGCTTCAGCTGGCGCTGCGTTAATTGTGGCCATCGGGATGACGCGGTGTTGCAGCACTACCGCGAGCTGTATGCCAATCCGGTGGCGGTCAGCCCGGCCACTGGGATGCTCCAAGAGGCTTTCGGGGTGTCCTGGGAATCCGAGGACATTGAATCACTGGCGGCCTAAACGAGTTGGGTGAGTAGGCGGAGACTCCACATCAAGAGGGGCCAGTGAATCATGGCAGGTACGATCCTGATCATTGAAGACGACGCATCCGTGCGCATGCTACTGGCCCGAGTCCTTGAGGATGCGGGCTATCAGGTCTTTGAGGCCGCCAATGGGCGGCAGGGGCTCGAACAGTTCCATGCCCAGCCGATGGACTTGGTCCTCACGGATCTCGAGATGCCCGAGATGAATGGCTTGGAGCTGATCGTGGAATTAACCCACGCGTTCTTGAACGTGAAGGTTATCGCCATGAGCGGCCGATCGGGAGACGAGCTTCAACAGGCTCGGGCTCTCGGTGCTCGACAAACCTTTGGGAAACCGCTCGATCTTGCGATACTGCTCCACGCCGTGCAGTATGAATTACAACACTCACAGCGCCCTCAACGAAAGGAAGTCTCGACGCTGCCCGACGAGTCTCGGGACAAGCATAAGGTCATGATTGCTGAGTCGCGTAATGGAGAACACCATGGATAGTAACAAATGTGGAAGTGACCCGATAAAAGTTCAGATCATACAGACCTGTCTCGAACAGCAGTTCGTCGACGTGAGGTTCAGTCAGACGATCAGGCCAACATTTACCTTTCACAATAGCGAGCGCAAGCTATCTTGGCTGCTGGTCATGAACAGCGAGTTCTTAGCGGATCGCAGCATGTCCCCTGAAGCGCTGCAAGGATTCGTCGAAGAGAAGGTTATCAAGAAGGTCCATGCGAATCCGGGTAAGCGGATACAGGTTTCAAAGTATTGGGACATCACCGTCGAAGAAAAGAATCTTTCGTAACGTGCTGTCATCGGAATTTGATGTGATCTCTGGCGTGACGGCCGTGGCCATATTACACAGCTACCGCATTGACCACGCGAACTCTCAGGCATACGCGTGGTGTGTGACCGTTCAACGGCGTGGCCGAATCGACCCTCGGCACTCTACCGATTCCGTCTACGACCGTTGGCCCGTCGAGAATGCTGCCGGATGAAGAAACTGAACAACCGCACTGGAGTCTCGGGGGTCACTCGGATTAAACCAAGCAACGTTTTTTAGGACGAGTACGTCACCGGCGGTACTGGCTCGCACAAGGGCCGATCAGGATGGCACAGCCCGGATGAAGAAATTCTCCATCAAGCAATACGGGTAACGAGGGGTGCGTCCGTTGGCATGAAGGGCCAGGCGTGAGGCGCGAAAATCTCTCACCACACGAGTTGAGTCGCTCTAGCCCTCTCACCCCGGTACTTGTCCCATGCTATAATGGCAGCATGCCTAGAAAGACGCACCCAAAGCCCCATCTGGTTGCCAAGCGCACGGGTAAGGCCATCAGACAGCTGGGCCGCGTCAGTGGGTCTAATAAAATGCTTCCACAACCACTCCCCAATACCAGCCGGGTTCCCTGGCTTCCACCGCGTCCCAAAATGGGAACGGACCCCTAGCCGCAGGACAGCTGAGCAGTCTTTAGACATTCCAAGCTGCTTGAGTTCTAACTCCAAGTGCAACACTACCAGCCCTGATGGGCTACGGTGTTGCTATGCGAACCAGCTCCTACAGACACCTGAGTGCCGAAGAACGTGCAACCTTGACCCTAGGCCTCGCCGCCGGCCATTCGTTGCGGCAGATGGCAAGGGTATTGGGACGAGATCCCAGCACCGTCAGCCGCGAGATGGCCCGCAACGCCGGGCAGAGACCGTATCGAGCCTGCACGGCGCACACACTGGCGTCGGCGCGAGCGCGGCAGCCACGGCGCCTCCGGAAACTCCGTGATCCCTGGCTGTAGGCGTACGTCCAGCGCCAGCTCCGGGAGGGCCACTCGTCCGAGCAGATTGCCGGACGCCTGCGACGCGCGTATCCTGATGATATGCGCAAACAGCTGTCGCCTGAAACCACCTATGCTGGCCTGTCTGTGCTCCCGCGAGGGACGTTGCGCACCGAATTGCTCACAGCCCTATGTCAGGCGCGCAAAACGCGGCGACCTCGGGCGCGTGGAACGGATCGCCGGGGCCAGCTTCCCAACATGACGCCGCTGGCTGAACGCCCTGCCGAGGTGGCGACCCGCACGGTACCCGGCCACTGGGAAGGCGACCCGCTGAAAGGCGCTCGCACTGGCTCGGCTGTGGGTACCCTGGTGGAACGGACCACGCGGTTGGTGCTGCTGGCCAGAATGGACGGCACGGATGCCGCCAGTGCCTACCGAGGCTTCACCAAGAAGCTCCGACAGGTGCCCGTCCCGTTGCGGAACACGCTGACCTACGATCGGGGCAACGAGATGGCCAAGCACGAGCAGCTGGCCCAGCGACTCTCGATCCAGATCTTCTTTGCCGATCCGCATGCCCCGTGGCGACGTGGCACCAACGAGAATACCAATGGCCTGCTGCGTCAGTACCTGCCCAAGGGCACGGACCTGTCCACCTATACGCAGCGTGAGCTGAATGCCATCGCCCATCGCCTGAATACGCGCCCGAGAAAATGTCTCGACTTTGCCACGCCCCTGGAAGTCTATGCGCAGCTGCGCCATCATTCACCCGTTGCACTTGGAACGTGAAACCGCCCTGGCTTAGATGTCGTTTCCCCTGCAGTGGGCTGGGCGGCCCCGACTCTTTCAATAGTCTCTGTATATGTTCCTGAAGACTGTGAGCAGATACAGAGGATTTCACGCGGAGATTCTCGTCGGGGACTGCCGAAGCTGCCATCTTACTCAGGAAGTTTGTCTCGCAACGCCGAGAAATTGTACTTCTCCAAAGGCATGAGAACTCCTTACGAGGCTGGAAGTATGAAAAGGAAGGTTGAGGTGCGAGGGGAACGTGTGGGTTACGGATCTCTCCTCGCCCTGTACCGCCCTGGGAGTGACGGAAGCAAGGCAAACGATCCTGAGGTCAAATGATCCCTTGACTCTTCATAGGTTGAAGAAGGATTGTAACCGTCACGGTATCGTGCATGCACAGCAGACTGATCGGATGAGAACGCTCTCAAAATCATTCAGAATGACGAAGGAGATTTCGTATGATTCGTATTCTATACGCGCTGCCCTTTGCCCTTCTGGCGAGTGCGATGGTCTCCGGATGCGCCGATGATTCTTTGTCGGGTCGGCAACGCCCCGCGCCTGGCTACGACAACGTCAATATAGGATCATCGCAGCCGGGCCAACCGCATCGTTACGACGAACCTCCACCGGCGGCACAACGTGATCCGTATAGCCGTAGCCAGCCTGGCTACTATTAGCAGGACGCCCTTGAGACGATTAACTGATCGTTCACGCTCCCTCACTTGCCTCCCATGAACACTGGCGTCAGGCCGCTTATCGAGAGAACGTGCACAGTACCTGTGAATGATACATTGCAAGGGTGGCTGGATAATAAGTAGTTCGTGCCATAACGGAAGATGTCTCGGGCAACAGGGGGCTCACCTCAGACACGATTTGTCGGAGTGGCGGGCAAAATACAAAACCCCTCAGAGTACCCAAGCAATCAACCTCGGGGCCCAGTGGTTTGAAGAGGGCGATCCTCATGGACCACCCTCCTTGCAAAGCGTACCGCATGAGGCGGCGTAGTGTCCGGATCGCGAGGGGCCCAGGGTGGAACTGTAATGAAGCGAAACCGATGGAGCGACGTTCTGGCGGCGGAGGAAAATTCGATCGCTGGCAAGCGAAGAGAATGCCCGGCCGGTTCAGTGGAGCCGCTGGGCATCACGAGCGCTCCTCATGACCACGCAAGGAATCTTCGTATCCTCTTCTCGTAATGTCGAAGCACTGTGCGAAGAGTCAGCCCTGGACGAGGCGTCAGGGGTGCAAGGGCATCTACGATCTCCTTCGCCTCCGCCAGAGCGGCCAGTGCGGCCTCTTCGCGTGATCCAAAACTGCCGTAAGCATGTCCTGTGTGGAACCTCCAGCCGGTTGAGCTGATATCGATCATGCGATAGGCACAACTCCACGTGTGGTCACTGTGCCGCTTCGGAGTGAGCTTGATTGTGCGATGCTTATACACAAGCATTGGGTCGTCGGTTCTCCTGGCACGTTAGTGAAGGGTAGTGTCTCGTTGCTGCAAGCTCGCACAATCTTCCTCGGTCAGAACGTCTTCATCGGTATCCATGTCCTCGTTTGGGGCCATGAGGGAGTCCTCCTCGAACTTCGGTGGGAGGTCATACGCTGCGCGTAGCTCATTCAGGAATTTGGTGAATTCTTGGCGGTTCATCATTGGGGAGGCCCTCCGTGCGAGTGGTGATCTTGCTAGAGAAAGGGGATCGCTCGTTGCATCGAAGGCGATATTCGAAAGTAGGTGAAGCGGGTCGAAATCATGTTTGTTATCCTGATGGGTTCTCGAACGTGCTTTTGTATCCAGAGCCAGTCCTAGAGCATCTAATATCTGCTGACGGTTCGCGACCCTTCTTCCTAAACCACCTCGAAGGCGGTTGAATCCACAGCCTCATGCTCACGCTGTTGGAGGAAATGGGTCAAGTGCGCCCGGTCTAATTCATCCATTTGCCCAAATTCCCACCCGGCCTCGTGTCCGTACGTCCAGCGCACCACGGCAGAAGGAACAAGGAGGTGATGACAGTTATCTCCTTCCTGCAAGGTGATAAAAATGGGCTTCTCTACTCCAACAGGCATGGGGTGCTTCACGGTCACGCGCACCCCTGTCGCTGAAAGATCGCGCACCATTCCCTCAATCATGCTGTCTTCGGTGACGCAATAGAACTGAAATTGCACGGGAGTCCGTGATTCATTTCGAAGTGCGTAGGGTTTCATGAGTTCTCCTCCTCCTGCCATCGGATTCAGTACATCCTCTATGAACAAGCCTAATAGAACCGCCCGGATGCGCCATGCCACCTATGAGGGGTGTAGAAGCCAAAGAGGTAGGGGACAGCGGTTCGGTTCGGGCACTCTCCAGTACGCATCGAGCTGCATTGTGCAAGGAATGGAAGGCGGCGTTTCCCAACCGTTCCCTGCCTTTACCACCAACAGGGATGGCCGGTTGCAACGTAACGGATTCTTCCGCACGCCGTTCTGTAAAAGAAATAAGTGTGTGAACAGGGGAAGAGTCTTAATTTTGCCTGGCAGTCCTATTTCTGGGATGGTGGGAGATAGGCGACCGTCGATTGCACTTCATCACGGATAAGATAATTGTCAGGGTAGTAGTTAGTGTGATGGGAACCGAAATCATGAAGAGCATCGTTCACAGCGTTTCCCTGTATTTGAAGGGCAAACGGCGTAGTAAAGCGTGCTCCTGCTCCCTAAACCATTCGATGTCGACGATCATAGCTTTGATCTCGAGACTGGTACTGGGAGGGGTAGGCAAGGTTGCAGTAGCGCCGACAGAAGAAGGGATGAAACGGAGCGTGATACAGAATCCCGACTCGCCGTTGGCATTGAGGACAGGTAAACCAGGGACGCTTCCCACCATGAGGGCCAGTTGAGTAGATCAGTGATACCCGCTGAAGCATTCGTGTTGACTCCACCAGTATAGAGAGCTCTACGGCCGACTTCAGTGCCGTAATCTGCACAGCCTCGATGCTGGACCCCTTATTCGTCCTCCAGACCCACTCATACGTCGTGTTGGGATAGAGCCATCCACCGCGATTGAGTTGGGTGACGTTGAGCGCATGAAATTGGGTGACAAGGGCTTTCATCTCGGCCGTCTAACCTCTCCCTATAAGACCTCTACAAACCTCTACAAATATCTTGGCTTTTACTGATATCGAGCACTCGAAATCATCAGGTGTGTCACCGGGTGCGCACCTCAACATGGTCATACTCGGGTCTTTTTCGCTTCCTCAGTAATCGCGCCCATTCTCGACTGGTGATGTCCCCAGGAGACCAAGTTTTACTTAGAGCGCGTAACAAAATGACTGGTGAGGGGCGGATGATGTTTCGGGACGTGATGCCGCATACTGGCAATTATGGAGGAACGAATGCCAGGAACCGTCTCGAAATGGCTCCCCGACGACCTCTGGGAGCGAGTCCACCCCCTGCTCCCTAAGCCGCGCCGGCGGCGAAGCCGGTATCCGGGCCGCAAGCCCCTGCACGACCGCGCCGTTCTCACCGGCATTATCTTCGTGCTGCGTACCGGCATCCGTGGCGCGAGATGCCGGCTGAGCTGGGGTGCGGCTCCGGAATGACCTGTCTGCGTCGGCTCAAGCGGTGGCACCGGAACGGTGTGTTTCAGAAGCTCTACGAGGTGCTCTTGGCTGAGCTCCACGGAGCCGACAAGCTGGACTGGTCTCGCGCGCTGGTTGATAGTGCGACCACGAAGGCACCGAGCGGCGGTGAGCAAACAGGCCCCAATCCCACCGATCGCCGCAAGCTGGGCTCGAAGGTACACGTGCTGGTCGATGCTAAGGGCATTCCGCTGGCAATCCAGGTGAGCGGCGCTAATACCCACGATGTCACCCAGGTGATCTCGCTGGTGGATGGGGTGCCGAAGGTTCGGGGGAAAAAAAGGCAGGCCACGACAAAGACCGGACAGGCTGCAAGGGGATCGAGGCTATGACTCCGAGCCGCTCCGCGATCAGCTTCGACGCCGTGGGATCGAGCCACAACTCGCGAAACGGCGGACCGAGCATGGCGCTGGGCTCGGCAAGACACGCTGGTATGTCGAGCGAACCCTGGCCTGGTTCAAGCGCTATGGGAAGATTAGGATCCGCACCGAGAGGCGGGCCGAGAACTACGAAGCGCTGGTCAAGCTAACAGCCTGCCTCATCTGCCATCGAAATCTCCGAGATCATTTTGTTACGCGCTCTTAGTTTTGTTAACAAGGTTGTCTACACGGTACTGCGACATGTCAGTCTGTTCAGCTTCGAAATCATGAGGCTCCTTCGGTCCGAAGCACCAATCAGAAGGTCTCCGACCTTTTCGAGGGGAGCGCCGTACTGCAGTGCGATGCTCATCACGCGGGCAATGACGTCGTAAAGGGCAATGGCCTCCGGGGGTGCAGTCGTCACCTTTCACATGAAGGAAGATCTCAGCAGGAGCCTGATCATCATGGCCCGAGAGATACAGGGTGCGTCCGCCAATGCGGACCTTCTGGGTGATGTGGTTGCGACGCGAGGAGAGGGCAAGACGTGTGCTCATGCCCTGTGGTTGCCGAGCCACGTTGGAACCATCGGTCCGAAACTGGTTGCGCCGAGGTTGCAGAGTTGCGTCTAGCCTGCCACGGTTTTCACTCCTCTGCATGGTCGGACTCTTGATTTTGTGGGGTTTTCTGGGTTTCCGTCTCGTCGGGCTGTGACTTCGAACCCGTAGGTCGCAGGTTCAACTCCTGCCGGGCGCACCACAGATTCAATGGGTTCTCAGAATCTCCCAAGCTAACATGCCTGCCTGGTTGCACAGGACTGCAGGCTCTTCTCCATTCCAACGCGAATTGAGCTCGATCCACAGTTTTCGAGAACCCGACCTAGTCCGGCAAGCTTTGATCGGCTGGTTGCCTCCCAGATGGAGAGGCTCTCCCCATACGAACCGCTATTATCGAGTTGTATTCCTGCAAGATCGCATAAGTCCGAGTTGTCTACTTCCTTACCCCCCTTTAGACGTAACTCCTTCAGATCTAGTTGGAATGATCCTCCCTGGTACAGTTCTCTTAACCGGATTGTGGGCGCTAAACAGGAGGGAGCGACGATGAACTGTACACGTTGCCAAGGCTTGATGCTGGATGAGCACATGATCGATATGGAAGGAGGGTATGGCGAAATGTGGAGTGTGAGCACACGCTGTGTCAATTGTGGTCATCGGGATGATGCCGTCATTCAGCACCACCGGCAGTTATCTGCCAAACCGGTGATGGCGACGATGTCAGCTCACGAGGTGCTTAACCTGGACTGGGACTCAGAGGAAATGGAATCGTTGGCCGCCTAATAAATCGGGTGTGTGAAGGGCGACTTGAAGAGCACGAAAGGGATACGGTGATGAGGCCACGTACGATTCTGGTGATCGAGGATGATGCGTCGGTGCGAGTCTTGCTGGCGCAGATCCTTGAGGATGCCGGGTATCAAACCTACGAGGCCGCCAACGGCCGAGAGGGGCTTGAGCAGTTCCGTGCGAACCCCATGGATTTGGTCATTACGGATTTGGAGATGCCGGAAATGAATGGGTTAGACCTTATCTTGGAACTGACTCGTGCGTTTCTGGATGTGAAGGTCATTGCCATGAGTGGACACTCTCCAGATGAACTGCAGACGGCCAGACTCCTCGGGGCACGGCAGACATTTGCAAAACCATTGGATCTCTCTACGTTACTCCGCGCCGTACAGTATGAATTGCTACATTAGCTACTTCGTAGGCTTGGAGCCTGGTTCTCAGTCGCGAGCATAGACTTTCAGGCTCACGTCATATTGATCAGATCGGGATCAGATATAAAGCCGAATCTAGTGTTACATAGGGGCGTCACGGTTTGCCTATAGCGTGTATCTGTCGCCACGAGGTAGCAGAGTTGCGGAAATCTTGCCTTGATTTTCTCTTGTTTGCCTGTGTAACGTCCGATTGGGTGTGCTTTTCATTAGATTGAGACTGTCAGCTATATCATCGAATAAGTCGGTCGGATGGTGAATTTCTGTTGCCACACCAAGAGCGTTCCAGGGCTCTCCAGCGTTTACAATAGGTTGTGGGCATGTCGAGGTTGGTCCCAATGGGAAGCGGCGTGGACCAAGGGCTAAGCGTGATCTACACTTAACCGGGGACAAGGTAATCCCGTGGGCTGGTTTTTCCGATATAGCACTCAGGAAACGAGGACAGCTGGAGGGGTTGGCCACCCTATGAGGCAAGTGTGGACTCGGCAATGTCCTTGTTGCGGGAGACCTCTTCAGAAAATCGATCCAATGAGTCCATGGGTTTGTGTCTGTGGATGGCGCAGTTGATGCATCGAGCAAGAGGAGGGACGTGGTATGACCCCTGTTTTGCACGATATGAGGGCGGCATTTTTCCTGGTGGTTGCTCTGGCCATGCTGTTGTTTATCTGCGCGCTCGCCGGAATGGGAGCTGTGTTGCGACCTGTCCGCTGGGCTGATCGTAGCGGCTCTCGCTGAACAACCAGGACACGGTAGTCTGTCAGGATAACAGATTGCCTCGACTGGTCCGTGTGCGCCCCGTTCATCGAAGGATTTCTTCTCTCCGAGCCATCCCATTTCTGCCTCTTTAGAGAGATCATTCCCTACCGACCCGGTCATCCGGCCGGATATGAAAAATTGTTAGGCATCCTGCTGGCAATCGGCTAAACTCCTGTTACTGCATCACTTTATCATCATTGGGAGATAATTGTATTTGCAGGCAGGGCGAAGGCGCATTCTGAAATCATTACTGCATCAAGTGGCGATGAATAGATGATGGAGCTGAGTTGTGAGTGTAGAAGACCATAAGAGGAGAAAGACTATGACCAGAGTGGTGATGAAGCTGGGAGTGGTGGTGGCCGTGGGACTTCTTTTCTTGTCGAACCAGGGGTGTAGTAAGAAATGGGTACAGTCTGAGAGCGAAGGGGGGTCCGGAAGCACCAGCTCAAAGGCTCCGAGCATTTCCGGTGGAAGCCCAAGTGGGGAACTCAAGGGGTTTTCTCGGAATCCTGCTGAGGAACGCCTTTCGCCAGGCGGACAGGGTGGACATCCAACGAGTCTAAACCCGTCAAGCTTTCCGGGGCGGCAGCAAGCGGAGTTGACGAAAGAAGAGCGAGCTGCTGTCGAAGCTGGATTGCAAGATGTATTTTTCGGGTATGACCAATGGACTTTATCTGAAACAGGTATAGAGGCGCTCAATCTCGATGCGCACTATCTGAAAGATCATCCTGGCGCTGTGCTCAAAATAGAGGGCCATTGTGATGAGCGGGGGACGAGCGACTACAACATGGTCCTCGGCGACAAGCGTGCCAAAGCAGCTCGCAATTATCTGCAGGAAGCAGGAGTCAGTCCTAATCAGCTCGCGATTGTGTCCTATGGAAAGGAACGGCCGTTCTGCAGCGAGCGACAGGAATCCTGCTATCAGCAGAATCGGCGGGGACACATGTTGCTCTCGACAAAATAAGCAACGGTTCTTGGATGTGATTGGCAAGATGTCCCAGGGGGTTACTTGTTGGAAGGGTCGCTGAGGGATCGTCAGCAGTGAAAAAGCTGAGTTCATTCTTCAAATCCAAACCTGTTGAATCTACTCTGGAACAGCCAGGGGCGGATGAGCGCCGAGTTCAACCGCGGTTTACCGCCCAGTTTCGTAGCACGTTTTCCGGGAATAAACAGGAAGGACAGGGACGAACGGTAGATATTTCTGCCGGCGGCTGTAAGATCGAAAGCAATATGCAGGTGGAGCAAGGCGCGAAATTTGAATGCCGTCTCCACATCCCGGGTCTTGACTGGCCGTTACGCGTAGATGAAGCAATCGTGAGGTGGGTTGGGGCGAATAGCTTCGGACTCGCATTTTTGCGGGTTGCTCCAGACGAGTTGGTCAAGCTGACATCGGTTCTCACCGATCTCGAACGGGACGAGTAGCCTTCCTCCCCGTCTCGTTGATTTGTATCTTCCATTCACGTCTGTTCCCATATCCGGTTTGTCTCCTCACTACTTCCCAACGGTTGACACAGCCACCACAACTATCAGAAAGTACGAAGGTATGCGGTGCCTCGATCACGGGGCAGGTTATTCGAGAAAGGAGTTGAGAGTGGAACAGCGGTATGCAATCACGGTGAAGTTTGTGGTCGATGCTGATTCAGCGGAAGACGCTGAGGAAATGGTCGAGACGGCCTGTGAGAAAGCGTCGGCGTCGTTCCCGGAAATGAGCTACGAAGGGATTGAGGACATCGAGGAAGAAGAAGAGGATTAGCCGGTCGCTATCTGCTGAAAAAATCCCACACGGCACTCGACTCAACCACATTATGGCCGATGAACCACGAACGATCCTATCAGGGCAGGATGTTGCCATTCTTGCCGGAGGCTGTTTTTGGTGTCTTGAAGCCGTCTATGACCAGGTGCAAGGCGTGGAAGCAGTTGAGTCCGGGTACATCGGCGGGGCCATGGATAATCCGACATATGAAGCGGTGTGTGGGGGGCAGACCGGCCATGCCGAAGCTGTGCGCATCACGTTCAATCCAGTAGTGATCTCGTACCAAGAGCTTCTCGAAATATTTTTTGTGGTTCACGATCCTACCACCCTCAATCGACAGGGCAACGATATCGGCACGCAGTACCGTTCAGCGATCTTCTATAATAGTCCAGCCCAGCAACAAACAGCTGAACAGGTTATCAACACCGTAACAGATGACAGACTGTATGATGCTCCTATCGTGACGCAGGTTATTGCGGCGACACAATGGTATGAAGCAGAAGCCTACCATCAGGAGTATTTTGCTCGAAACCCGTTCCAAGGGTACTGCCAATTCGTGGTCGGGCCGAAAGTGGCGAAGTTCCGCAAGCAATTTGCTGAGAGGCTCAAGTCCTAGTTCCGACAATTCTATTTTCTACTTCCCCAACCACCTCATCAGCGTATCCCGCACCGCTCCCAATACAGCCGGTTTTTGAAAGACCTGATGAAGGCTGAGCCGTACTTCAGCATGCACCGGACAAAACGGCCATTCTGCAGTCGGATTTCCTTGGACTTCGGCTTTGATCCAACCGTCTGGCTCACCCGCTGAATTCTCGAGCACGATCAATGGGCTATTGGGATCGAGTAAACAGGTTTCGTCAGGGTGAAGAGACTGGGATGC
Organism: Nitrospira sp. BLG_1; assembly: GCF_047338595.1. Classification (NCBI taxonomy): domain Bacteria; kingdom Pseudomonadati; phylum Nitrospirota; class Nitrospiria; order Nitrospirales; family Nitrospiraceae; genus Nitrospira; species Nitrospira sp. BLG_1. The sequence goes on along the minus strand of NZ_JBLFBO010000002.1, from coordinate 356,128 downwards.
AATTGGTGTGGTGAATGTCGCGCGCTGCTGGCCGTCTGAAAAAACGGTGTCGCCTTCACGAATAGGGCCAACCGGAGCAAACGAGTACAAGATAAGCGGTGCGAGCAGAATGATCAGCATCGCAATCCCGATTGACCACAAGGGTGGTTCCGTTTGGTTCTGATCCTGCGCGTTCGGGGAATCTGGTGCCATGATGGGTTAGATCGTAGCGAATTTAACAAGGGTGTAACAACACCGTAGCATCAACTTAACGTTCATCAACTATATCCTCTCTCAGTTCCATACACGACTAATTGAGGAGGTAGGTGAATGAAGAAATGGGGGTTGGTAAGCGTCTTGTATGTGCTGAGTCTGGGAGTGATCTTTATGGCCGCTGTGGCACAAGCCAGCGTCGAGGATCTCCTCTATGAAAAAGGGCAGATTACCAAAGAGGAATGGCTCAAGTTGAAAGCCGATGAGGAAAAAAAAGAAGCAATTATTCAGGACAAGGCAACAATCAAGAAATGGTTCGATAAGATCAGCATTCGCGGGTATGTGCAAGCCCGGTATACTTATCTGCCTGGAGATAAATCCATCCGAAGTGAGTACGATAACACTATTCGGGATAATACCGGTTTCGCCTTCCGCCGAGCCCGCCTAATCTTTTCAGGTGATATCACGGACTGGCTCTCGTTCTACATTCAGCCGGAGTTTGCCGGCACTGTTCCTGGTACGACAGGGGATCAGAGCAACCACTTTGTCCAACTGCGTGATGCCTATGCCGATATCTTTCTGCCTGTGTCGTTTCTATTCTTTGGCGAGAAGGAGCTGCGGCTTAGAGTGGGGCAGTCGAAAGTCCCCTTTGGATGGGAAACCCTTCAGTCCAGTCAACAGCGAATTGCCTTCGACCGAAGCGATGGGCTCAATAGTGCGGTGAATGGCGAGCGTGACCTCGGATTGTTTCTCTACTATACGCCGACGGAAACCAGAAAATTATTCAGAAAACTGGTTGAATCGGGTCTCAAGGGATCTGGAGACTACGGCGTCTTAGGCATCGGGGTGTACAATGGCCAAACCATCAATGTGAACGACCGTAATGACAACAAGCATGTCGTCGTCCACGCCACCTATCCTATGGAATTACCCTATGGGCAGATCATTCAGTTCGGCGTGGATGCCTACCGCGGGGCCTTCAATGTCGGTGCGACCGCACCGCTGACAACTGGTGGCCCGGCTATTGGTCGAGAAAATAACGGGAATATTCTCGACGAACGAGTCGGTGTACATTTTATCCTGTACCCACAACCAATTGGTCTTCAAGCGGAGTGGAATTGGGGCAATGGTCCTCAGTTGAACGCGACTCGGACACGTGTGGAGGAAGGGGATATTCAGGGTGGCTACGTCCAGGGGATGTATAAGTGGGATGTGGATAAACCCTGGCTGACGAGCCTGATCCCCTACGTGCGGTACCAGGAATACAGCGGCGGAAAGAAGCACCGGACCAATTCACCATTCAATGTCGTTCGGGAGTGGGAGGTTGGGATGGAGTGGCAGATCGCGAAGTCGTTAGAGTTCACGATTGCCTATGCGCGAAGCAGACGTACCGATACACAGACCGCACCATATAACATCCGCGAAGGCGATATTGTCAGGACCCAGCTCCAGTATAACTTTTAGTGATGAAAGGGGCAGGCCAGAGCCTGCCCCTAGACATCCAGTGAGCGAAATCGGCGTGTGCATATGTAACACTCCTGTAACATTCGCGTAATATGATGGCAATGAGACAAGGTTAGAGTGTCAGTAGAAAAAGTTCAGGATTATGAAAGGACTGTCCATGAAAACATTGGCTGTGAAGCCTGGCTTGGCATACGTTGCTCTCTTGGGGGCTCTTGTATCGAGTGTTCCATCTGTCTATGCCGATGACGCGATCGTGCTGGACCCTGCCTTAAAAGGCTATGTGAAGGTCACCGGGGTAACCGGCAATGTCAACAGTATCGGTTCAGATACGCTCAACAATCTGATGACGCTCTGGGCCGAGGGGTTTCGTAAACAATATCCAAATGTGAAGATTCAAATCGAAGGCAAAGGGTCGAGCACCGCGCCACCGGCTTTGATCGAAGGCACGGCCCAGCTTGGACCAATGTCCCGAGCCATGAAAAGCACGGAGATCGATTCCTTCGAGAGAAAATATAGATACAAACCGACGGCCTTCCCGGTGGCCATCGATGCGCTGGCCGTGTATGTCAATAAGGATAATCCGGTCCAAGGGCTCACCATGGCGCAAGTGGATGCGATCTTCTCCAAGACTCGTCGGTTTGGGGCACAGCAGAACATTGAGCGGTGGGGGCAACTAGGGATTACAGGCGAAGTGGCGGCCTCACCGATCAGTATTTATGGTCGTAATTCAGCATCCGGCACCTACGGGTTCTTTAAAGAGTTTGCCTTGAAAAATGGAGATTACAAAGACGAAGTCAAGGAACAGCCAGGGTCAGCATCTGTTGTGCAAGGCATTACAGAAGATCAAGCTGGCATTGGGTATAGTGGGATCGGCTACCTGACTTCCGGTGTTCGGGTCCTTCCCCTAGCCGAGAAAGAGGGAGCACCCTTTGTGGCTCCCACACAGACCAATGCGATGAACGGGTCCTATCCTCTGTGGCGCCATCTGTTGATCTACGTCAATAAGGCGCCGAATAAGCCGCTTGATCCGCTCGTGAAGGAATTCATCAAGTTTATTTATAGCAAGGAAGGGCAAGCCGTCGTCATCAAGGATGGTTTCTTTCCCCTTCCGCAGTCGGTGATCGAAAAAGAATTGCCAAAAGTCGAATAGACTTGAAGTCGGGTGTTTGGGGTGGGGTGATCGCAAAGACGATCATGACCACTAAAAGCAAAGTTAGGGTCAGCGCATGAACGTGCCTCCACTCACTCCCGAACCGGTGTTTCAAGGAGACCCCTCTCCAGGCCGGGCCTCGATATCGGCCCAGGCCCTGCTGGAAGGGCTTTTTACTCGACGCCAAATCAGATCACTGACCGACGGGGGCACCCGCTTGATCATCAAGACGGGCGGGGTCAGCATTATCCTCTGCATTCTCGGGATGTGTGTCTTTCTCGTGAAGGAAGTCATCCCGCTTTTCCTTCCGACCCAGGCAACTCTGAACGAGCCCGTTGCTCTTCCTTCAATCAAGCATCCAGTGACCTCAGCTCTCGTCGGCATTGACGAACATCAAGAGCTTGCCTATGTGATACGGGATGACTCCTTGGAGTTTGTCTTCCTAGGAGAAGGCACTGCTGCCATATCCAAAGTGCCATCGCGTGGCTTACTGCCGGATGGAACGGTTACCGTAGTAGCACGAGCCTTGGGGAAGGGACACAATCTCGCCATGGGCACGGGGGACGGGCGTATGATCCCCGTGACAATTGAGTTCACGCAGGACTTTCACGACGAAGAACGGTCGATTGCTCCAGCGGTCAAGGTGGGGACTCCCATTGCTGCGGCATCGACTCCACAGGCGATTACCAAGCTGGCATATCAGACAACGGATTCCGAGGTGCGGGTCGCCGCTCTACTGGAAGACCAGCATCTCTGGCTGACGACCGGTCGCAACGTCTCTCGCCCGGATGGAACAACCTCTGCGTCGACCACGCAGGTTGATCTGACGCCCAACATCTCCGGTCGGGTGACCGCGCTCACGCTTGCAAGCCGGGCAGAGCTTCTTGCCGTCGGCACGGCGAACGGAAAGGTCTATCATTTCGATCTTCGGGATGCGGCCAAGCCTCTTCTTGCTGAGACGACACAGGCATCCGGACAAGACCAGGCGATTACCGCGCTGGCCTATCTGATGGGGGACCGGAGTCTCGTGGTCGGTGATGCGGCCGGGCAGGTGGTCGTGTGGATGCCTGTACGGGAGCATGCCGGAACGAATCAGACGCATATGACGGCGGTGCATCGGTTCCTTCCCCATCAGAGTGCGGTGACCGAGATTACGATTTCACAGCGCGATAAGGGGTTCATCACGACCGATGCCGAAGGAGAAATTCGGCTGCACCACTCGACGTCTGCACAGACGTTACTCACACTCACTCCACGACAGGGTGGGATCCGCAGCAGCTATTTTTCACCAAAAGCGGATGGAGTGGTCAGTGTGACCGACAATAATCACCTCCTCCATTATCATATTGCCAATCCTTATCCGGAAATTACTCTGGCAACCTTGTTTTCTCCGGTGATGTACGAAGGCTATGAGCGGCCTGAGCTGGTGTGGCAGTCCTCGAGCGGATCAGACGACTTCGAGGCCAAGTTTAGCTTGACTCCGCTTATCTTTGGGACAGTAAAGGGTACGTTCTACGCGGTCCTTCTCGCCGTGCCGTTGGCGGTATTAGCCGCGATCTACACCTCCATGTTCATGCATCCGGATTATCGGGCCAAGATCAAGCCGATCATTGAAATCATGGCAGCGCTCCCGACGGTGGTCCTGGGATTCCTGGCCGGACTCTGGTTTGCCCCGGTGCTGGAGCGAAATTTTCCTGCGATGGCCGGTATGGTTTTGTTGACCCCCTTTGCTGTTGCCATTTCCGCCGGACTGTTTCTCCTTCTGCCCGCGTCCCTTCGGCATCGAATCCGGCCTGGCGTCGAAGCATTTCTCATGATGCCGGTCATCATCGCCGTGGTCGGGGGATGCTTGGCGGCGAATGGCTGGTGGGAGTCCTTCCTGTTCGATGGCCATTATAAGCCCTGGCTTCAGACCCATCTGGGTCTAAATTACGACCAGCGCAATGCCATTGTCGTGGGCGTCGCCATGGGGTTTGCGATCATTCCCATCATCTACAGTATTTCGGAAGAGGCGCTGACTAATGTCCCCAAAAATCTCATCGCCGGTTCTTTGGCGCTTGGGGCGACGCGCTGGCAGACATTGATCTACCTCGTTCTCATCTCAGCCAGTCCGGGAATTTTTTCAGCCCTTATGATTGGACTCGGCCGAGCGGTTGGAGAGACCATGATTGTCCTGATGGCAACGGGGAACACGCCTATTATGGACTGGAGCTTGTTCAACGGCTTTCGGACGCTGTCCGCCAATATCGCCGTGGAGATTCCGGAAGCGCCGCACGGAGGGACCCTCTACCGCACGCTCTTTCTGGCAGGGTTACTTCTCTTTATCGCAACCTTTCTACTTAACACGGTCGCGGAGCTTGTTCGACAGCGGCTTAGGGAGAAGTATAGCCAATTCTAGAGACAGCAGCGGCCAAAAGACCAGAAGTCGAGATGGGGCGAAAGAAACCAGGTCTCGTGCGAGACTTGGGCGTGACGATGAGCGAGTGATTTCATGAAACAGTGGGTCAGGCAATTCATGGCAAGCGGGGAGCTCTTTATTTGGGGCTGTGGGGCAGGGCTGTCTTTGTCGCTTCTGATGATCGGAGGACTCCTTGCTCTTATCCTGATGAACGGGTTCGGGTATTTCTGGCCGGCGGATCTCGTTGAATTGACTTTGAAGGACGGCAAACATGTGATCGGTCAGTTGGCTGGAGAGGAGATCGGTCCCAAGGGGATTCCCCGTATCAGAGTGAAGATCGGGAATCGTGATCTGTATGGATTAGACTATCGATGGATCAATACCGATCAGATCACCGAGCGGGCTCAGCCATCTGATCTTGTCATGGTGGAGCGGCGGGAGTGGGGGAATTTCTATGGACGTCTCCTGACGATTACCAAGGAAGACCAGTCCGTAGCTGAAGGGGCGGAAGCGGTGTGGCAGTCCCTTCCGGCTCTGATTCGGCAGGCGGGAGGAAGTGAAGAAGAGAGTCTCTACACAGTGCTCGTGGCCGATGCCAATGGTAGAGAAAAATCCATCGGACTCAGCCAAGTTGTGCGGGTCTTACGCCCCAACAATCTCTCAACGTGGGAAAAGCTGTGGGTCTACGGCGGCAACGTTTGGATGGTCTTGACTACGGAACCACGAGAGGCCAACACGGAGGGCGGAATCTTCCCGGCCATTTTCGGCACCGTGATGATGGTGCTGATCATGAGCCTCATCGTGACCCCGTTCGGTGTGATCGGCGCCTTGTACCTCAGAGAATATGCCCGTCAGGGTATCATCGTGAGGACCGTCCGTATCGCCGTCAATAATCTCGCCGGAGTTCCTTCCATCGTCTTCGGGGTGTTCGGATTAGGATTTTTCGTGTACGGTGTCGGTGGGACGATCGACGCCCTGTGGTTCTCCGACCGGCTGCCGACTCCGACCTTCGGCACAGGAGGTATTCTCTGGGCCTCTCTCACATTGGCGCTGTTAACCGTTCCCGTCGTGATTGTCGCGACGGAGGAGGGGCTGGCGGCTGTACCACGGGAGTACCGCGAGGGGTCGATCGGCTTGGGCGCAACCAAATGGGAAACCATATGGAAAGTTGTGCTTCCCACCGCACTTCCTGGAATTCTTACCGGGTTGATCCTTGCGATGGCCCGTGCGGCAGGAGAGGTCGCTCCCTTGATGTTGACCGGTGTGGTGAAACTGGCGCCGGCCATGCCGATCGACTGGACCTGGCCGTTTTTGCATTTGGACCGGAAGTTCATGCACTTGGGGTTTCATATTTATGACGTGGGGTTTCAATCGCCGAACGTCGAAGCGGCCAAACCCATGGTCTATGTCACGACGTTGGTGTTGATTCTCGTTGTGGTGCTGCTGAATTTGACCGGAATCGTCTTGCGCAATCGGATGAGGAGGAAATATGCTGGATCAGCAGTATGACGTGAGGTCCAGTGTCCGGACCATTCCCGCGGCTGTTTCCTCATTGGAGATCGAGAGTATGGACTATCCTGATTCTACCCTACAGTCTCAGCCCGGCGTTTCGGGCAAACCGAAGCTCCGGGTAGAGGGCTTCAACTTTTATTATGGTCCCGTCCAAGCCTTGTTTAAAGTCGACATGACTATTCCTGAACACCAAGTGACGGCGTTTATTGGGCCGTCCGGATGCGGGAAGTCCACCTTGCTCCGCTGCATGAATCGCCTTAATGACCTCATCGAAGGGGCGCGGCATGAAGGGAATATCCTGCTCGATAACATGGATATTTTTAACCCGCTCATCGATATTACTGACCTTCGAAAACGGGTGGGAATGGTCTTTCAAAAATCCAACCCCTTCCCCAAATCGATCCATGAAAATGTCGCGTACGGTCCGCGGTTGCAAGGTTTGAAGAACCGGGCGGTGTTGGATGAGATCGTCGAGCGCAGCCTCCGAGGAGCAGGCCTCTGGGAAGAAGTGAAGGATCGTCTCAACAAGAGTGCACTTGGGCTGTCCGGAGGGCAGCAGCAGCGACTCTGCATCGCGCGGGCGCTCGCCGTGAAACCCGACGTGCTCCTGATGGACGAACCCTGCTCGGCGCTCGATCCGATCGCGACGGGGATCATCGAAGAATTGCTGTTTTCCCTGAAGAAGGAGTTGACCGTCGTCATTGTCACGCACAATATGCAACAGGCGGCGCGAGTGTCCGATTGCACGGCATTCATGTATCTTGGCCGCCTGATCGAGTTCGGCCGGACCAAGCAGCTATTCACGAATCCCTCGAACAAACAGACCGAAGACTATATCACCGGGCGATTTGGGTGAGACGATGATTCAACGACATTTCGACGAGGAGCTTGCTGAGTTAAAGACGAAACTGGCACGGATGGCCGGGTTGGCTGAGGACCAGATCGACAAGGCGCTGGCCGCGCTGGTCAGCCGAGATTCGGCTTTGGCCTGTCGCGTGATCGAACGAGACCACAAGGTGAACGCCTTGGATGTGGAGATCGACGAAGCCTGTATCGAGCTGTTGGCGCTCCATCAACCTGCGGCCCGTGATCTACGGTTGGTCACGACGGCCATGAAACTGTCCACCGAGCTCGAACGAATCAGTGACCTGGCGGAGAGCATCTGTGAGCGAGCGATCGAGCTGAATGAGGAACCGCAACTCAAACCTTACATCGACATCCCACGGATGGGAAACCTGGCCCGGGTGATGGTGAAGGAAAGCATTGATGCCTTCGTGAAGGAAGATGCCAAACTGGCCAGGAAAGTGATCATGGATGATGATTTCGTCGATGATCTCATGGAGCAGTTGTTTCGTGAGCTGCTTTCCTTCATGGTCGAGAATCCTCATACGATTTCGCGTGCCATTCGATTGAGCTTTATCGCCAAGTCTCTTGAGCGAGTGGGAGATCATGCCACGAACATCGCTGAGCTGGTCGTGTATCTGGTGGAGGGCAAGATCATTCGGCATACATCACCGACGGCAGTGTCGGAACGCTGATGGTATCAATGTCGTGCCTGTGGCGGTGCGAGACGTCTCGTGAAGCTACAGGTCTATGGCGTTCTTCAGGCGAATACAAAATAGGGAGCGAGGCACTCTCCCGGTTTGGCCTTCTCTTCATTCCATTACCCACAGACTGATCCGATGGGTAACAGCACGAACAAGAAAATTCTGGTTGTCGAAGACGAGCCGGAGATTGCACAGCTCGTCACACACTACTTGGAGAAAGAGGGATTTCGAACGGCCACGGCACTGAACGGGTTCGAGGCAATTAAGAAGGTCAAAGAGGACAAACCTGATCTGCTGGTTCTCGATCTTATGCTCCCGGAGCTCGATGGTCTTGAGGTGTGCAAACGGCTGCGTTCGACTCCCGATACCGCGATGCTGCCGATCATCATGCTGACGGCCAAAGCCGAAGAGTCGGACACGATCGTTGGACTCGAGCTGGGTGCCGATGATTATGTGACGAAGCCGTTCAGCCCGAAGACCCTCGTCGCACGGATCAAATCACTCTTTCGCCGAATGGAACGGGCCAGCGATCAAAAACCAACATCCGGAACCTATGGCCCACTCGCGATCGATCTAACCCGACACGAAGTAAGAGTACACGGGGCGGAAGTACTGCTTACCGCTAAAGAGTTCGGGCTGCTGGAACATCTATTGCGCCATCCCGGGCGCGTACTGACCCGTGAGGTGCTGCTCAATGAAGTGTGGGGATACGATTACTATGGAACGACGCGAACCGTCGATGTCCATATCCGTCGATTGAAAGTGAAGGTACCGCTGCTCAATGAGGCGATCGTTTCGGTCAAGACACTTGGGTACAAACTCTTGGACCATCCTCCGACACGGTGAAATGTTCTGTCGTTTTGAATGACAACCCAGCAGCCATTGGCCGCCTTCCCTGATCCTGGTTCCCGTTCCTGTGTTCAAGTCACCTGTGGCGTGGATGTTGAGCTGGGCTCAGACAATTGATCAGCCTCTCGCAACCACCCTTGGATTTGCTTGCCGATCTCATCGCGTACTCGCCTGAAAACCCGCAGGCGTTCAAGAATGGCACCTTGCGCATGGGCAGGATCATCAAAACTTCAATGTAGCCGACGTCTCCTCTTGGCTCGGTTGGACAGGATTCCTGGGCGTGATCACACACCGTAATGACATAGTGAAGCCGTCGTCCCTGAAATTCTGCAACATGCTTTGAGTACTGGTGAGAAATATCGATTCCCACCTCCTGCATCACCTCAACGGCTTGCGGGTTTACCCCGACCGGATTGGTCCCAGCACTCAGAGCCTCAAACCTATCGCCTGCTAAGTGGCGCAGCCAGCCTTCTGCCATTTGGCTGCGGCAGGAATTGCCCGTGCAGAGAAAAAGTACCCTGCGTTTCATCATGCCGCCTCCGCTGGAAACCAATCTCGTGTCCGGTTACAGGCCGCGCAGACTGATAGCATCACCGGTACTTCCACCAACACCCCGACCACAGTGACAAGGGCTGCACCGGATTCCGCACCGAAGAGTGCAATGGCGGTGGCGACCGCGAGTTCAAAGAAGTTGCTGGCTCCGATGAGGGCGCCTGGTGCGGCTACGGCGTAAGGTACCTTGAGCCATTTCATGAGTCCGTAGGTCAGCGAGGCGTTGAAATATACTTGTAAGAGAAGCGGGACGGCAATCAATGCCACATGCCACCCCTTGCCGCTGATATTGTCGGCCTGAAAGGCAAAGATCAGCACCAGCGTCGCGAGCAGGGCGACAATGGTGACAGGGGCAAAGCGGGGGAGCAGGGTCTGTTCAAACCATTCCTTGCCGTGGTTGCGGATAAACCACTGCCGGAGCAACAGGCCGAGAGTTAATGGAATCACGATGAAGGCCAGCACCGAATAGAGCAGCACTTCATAGGGCACGTGCAGCGATGACGCGCCATTCACCAGAAACGCCACCAGCGGTGCAAACAGCACCAGCATGATGAGGTCGTTCACCGACACTTGTACCAGCGTATACGCGGGGTCTCCGTCGGTGAGGTAGCTCCACACAAACACCATGGCCGTACAGGGAGCCGCCGCAAGGATGATGGCTCCGGCTATATATTGGTCCGCGTCCGCTGGTGTGATCCACGTGGAGAACAGGAAGCGAAAGAACAGCCACGCCAGGAAGGCCATCGAAAACGGTTTGACGATCCAGTTCACAAACAGCGTAGTCAACAAACCGCGCGGTCGCTTGCCGACATCGCGCACGGCTGCAAAATCGACCTTCGTCATCATCGGGATGATCATCAACCAAATCAGCACGGCGATAGGGAAATTGACGTGGCTGCCCTGACCAAACTCCATGCTCCGCAGCAGCTGAACAGCAGCCGGAGCCGACTGGCCGAGGAGAATCCCGGCCACCATGCACAGCCCCACCCACACCGTCAGGTAGCGTTCAAACAGATTCAGTCGTTTTGGAAGAATTGGAGCAAGAGCAGCATCCATACATCAATCTCCTTATCAACCGCAGCACCCAGCGGATTGTTCTGAAGGTTCGCAGCAATTAGGCGTTCCCATTGCCTCCGGGGTGCAGCAGGCACTGTCGCTCATGACCGGATTCTTCCCGTAAATCTCGGCATCTTCCATTGTCCGGTAGGTTTCCCAGGCCAGCCCAGCCGGGTCTTGCACCCATGTTTTATCGGACTTGGCATAGCAGCAGACTGTTTCACCTTCATCAAAAGCAGGTAGGCCGGCGCTTTTGATCCGTCCGCGCACTTCATCCAGCTCGCCATTGTCGTCAACCTGAATCCCAAGATGGTCAACACCCTTCTTGCTGGGGCGGGTGGAAATGGCAAAATTCACGCGTGGGTCATCAAGCAGCCACTTCGCATAGTCGGTCTTGGTCTTCACCGGATCAGCACCAAAGAGGGCAGTATAGAAGGGGATAGCTTGCTCGATATTTTCGACACCGATATGGATATGCAGACGTTTCATGATGGTTTCTCCTTTCCTTTAGGCGTGCAACAGGTTGGCATTTCAATCACGGAACAGCCCCGTTTTGTATCCTCGCGGATGCTGGCGAACTCCATGCGGCAACAATCCTTCACCATATAGCGGATGAGGTCGGTGAAGAATTCAAAATTCGCGCGGTAGATAATGAAGCGGCCCTCGCGCTGCGACAGGACAAGCCCGGCATGGCTCATCTGCGATAAATGAAAGGACAGGGTGTTATGGGGAATGCCGAGCGTCTCACTCAATGTTCCCGCTGCGGTCCCGTCCTGCCCGTATTCCACCAGCAAACGGAACACCCGCAGACGGGTTTCCTGCGACAGCGCACCAAAAGCAACGACAGCATCTTGTGTATCCATATGTCCAGACTAATGGACTTATAGGAGTTAGTCAAGGCCTCGACGATAATGCCTGCCGGCTGGACGACCATAAATAATTACGAGTCTGTACCGCTCACGTGGGAGCCACCTGGGCTGATCCAGTCTGGCAGGTACCTGTCGGACGGCTACTGTGCGCAAGGCACTATGCGAAGTATGGGAGCACAGAATTGGGAAGGATTGACGGCGATGTGCTTTCCTGCTGATCAGGTCGGATGCCTCGTACTTGTAGCCAAAAGGCCCTCTCTGGAGGTTCCTCAACAACTTCAAACATCAGTTGCGGAGCATTCCGACTTTCAAAGATGATGTAGTCGGCAATGGTTCCGATCAGTTCTTCTCGCTCATCCTGATGTTGTGAGCAGAGAAACCGAAGGGCGAACCCGTCAGCCAGACTTCGAATGTCCCCTGCGTACTTGAAGAGACTGTTGACCAGCATGCTTCGGTGCAAGGGTAAAGCCGGATCACGAGGGGGCGACACCAGCCCGCGAGTGCCGATATAGTGAGTCATGTGAGTGCGGGGTCGTCTCATATTCCGACGACCCCGCACCCGCATTTGAACTGGAGCGGATGGCTCACCCATTAACTCCCGATCCTCCCACCATCATCCTTCGTCACGACAATCAGGGCGGACCGAGGCCGACCGCCATCTGGACCGTCAGGCCAGGAGCTGAACTGCTTAGGATTAAGCGGGTCCCCCGGCTGATCGTCAGGTCGCTCACCAGGATGTTGTATCCCGACGAACATCGTTCGACGATCCGGTGTCATGAAGACCCCAGTGATTTCACACTGTTTCGGCCCCACAAGAAACCGGCGAGTCTCTCTTGTGTCCGGATGTGCCGCTAACATCTGATTATTGCCGAATCCCGCGTAGGCACCAGCATTGATCGTCGAGGTCGAGACATCGGTCTGAATCCAGATCAGACCGCTTCGATCCACGTAAATGCCGTCAGGCGAGCCGTACTTGTCGCCGAAGATCGTTGAACCGTGCGCCGGGTTCGCCGGATCACCGCCGAGAGCAAAGATATCCCAGCCGAACGTGGGTTCCGTCCAGTCCTGACGGTAATACCAACGGATGATGTGTCCGTAATTATTTGCGGTGCGAGGATTCGTTGCATCCACCGGAGGTCGCGCTGAGCCGGCGCTGGTGCTCCCGTCTGGACTATTAACCGACGGCGGAGTTGTTCCGCGCCGGCTGTTGTTGGTCAAGGTAGCGATCGCGGTGAGGTCTCGGGGGAACGTATCGATCCATTCCGGCCGATCCATCATGGTCGCACCGGCCGCATCCGCCGCGCCGCGTGTATTGATGAGGATGTCATTGAGCGACCAACCAGCCAACCGGGGATTATCCGGCGTCAGGGGCAACCATTCGCCTGTGCCTTCTTCATGGAATTTCGCGACGTAGAGAATCCCATCGTCGAGCGGATTGATCCCCTGGGCCCGAGCCTGTCTCCAAGGTAGGTTTGACACATAGCGGTAGATATATTCATTCCGTTCATCGTCTCCCATATATACGACGATCTTACCGTTCCGTGCTTCCTGGACCCACGCTCCCTCGTGCTTTAAGCGGCCGAGCGCCGTGCGTTTCACAGGAGTGGAGTGCGGGCGGAACGGGTCGATTTCCACCACCCAGCCGAATCGGTTCGGCTCATTGGGTTCCTCGTCAACACGGAACCGCTTATCGGTTGTGTGCCAGAGGTAGCCGAAGCCCGCCGCTGTAATGCCGTAGCGTTTCTCAAGATTGGTCTGAGTTCCGTTCTTTCTGAAGTATCCGTTAAAATTTTCCTCGCAGGCGAGATAGGTGCCCCAGGGCGTGAAGCCCATCGCGCAGTTATTGAGCGTGCCCAGCACCCGACGTCCGGTCGGGTCTTCACTCGTGACCAACCGAGCATCGCCAGCAGCCGGGCCGCCGATCTCGATCGGTGTCATACCGGTAATGCGACGGGCAAAAGGAGAAGGCCGAACGACATCCCATTTACCGCGCCGACGCTTCCAGTCCCAGGGGAACCCGGTCCGCTTTGTGACTTCAATGATGGAGACACCGTGCGCATTGAGCGATTTGTTGGTTTTCTCTTGAGTCCAGTTATTTACCCCGTCAGGGAACAGGAGACCATCATCGGTATATTCATTGTTCTGTACGATGAGACCACGTTGCGACCCGATGATGGGGAAATACACCAACCCATCATTGTGCATGCCCCACTGGCGTGCCTGATCGGCTGCGGTATTGCTTGCATCCTGCTTGAAGGCGGGGCCGCTTGACACCGGATCGCCCCATGCAATCAGGACTTCAGCCGTATAGCCTTTAGGAACCACCACTTCATCGGCAGAAGAGACCGGCACACCTTCGAATCCGAGCGCAGACCGCTGCCCTCCGCGTCCTTCGATTCTTGTTTCTGTATCGTCGGCCTCCTCCGTCTCCTGTGCCGAGGCGGGGACGGCCTTTAACAGCGCTTCCACGCCGCCGAGGGACGCAGCTGCCGCGGTGGCGATACTCCCGGTCAAGAAGCCGCGCCGAGACAACCGTGCGTCCAGGACGTCTTGAAAGTGTTCGTTCTCCGACTCATTGCTGACCCCCTCGTCGTCGATGATCGTCATGGAAACCCTCCTCCTGTTCTACCGAAAGCTCAACGAATCTCTGTCTCACTAAGAAAGCGTGACCACTGTCACACCACTCCGTTACAAAGTGATCAACTGATGGTAACGATCTCGTTAAAAGTCGCTGAGTGAAGTAAACGAAGGGTGCATTTGCCTCTCACAGTGAGGCATGCATATCGGTGAGCATGTCCTGCCCCGGTTATAGTGGGCAGATTGTAAGCCATGACGCTTCCGGAACAGGTCGACAGCGCTGCGTTGGCTCGATATTGGACAAAGGCAATTTATGGAGAGAGAAGGCGAGGCTGTGCAAAGCGGCTGATTACGGAGGTGTCACGCGCTGCGGCGTTCCTTAGACCACCAAGGCTGTTGCGGTTGCAGGCTGGCAGGAAGAGAGGCGGAAACTCCACAAACATTCATGACGACGGCTATTACGACCGGGATTTCCAGTGAGTCAGCAGCCAATCCTGAGAATTCACAACTGTTTCACCTTCTGCTGGTTGCGTACGGTTATATGTCCCGTCAGGAAGCAACCGTCTGGCCTGCACATTGTCCCGTAGCCCGACAGCGAGAATGTCATTGATGATGAGCTCACGCCACTGAGGATCCTCGACAGGGAAAATGACTTCCACTCTGTGGTCAAGGTTGCGAGGCATCAGATCCGCGCTCCCCATCCACACTTCCTTCTGACCACCGTGGTGAAAATAATAGATTCGTGCGTGTTCCAGGAACCGTCCAACCACCGAGGTCACGGTAATGGTCTCACTGATTCCCGGGAGACCGGGTCTCAGGCAACAAATACCTCGCACTTGAAGATCAATCCTGACCCCGGCTTGCGACGCGTCGTAGAGCGCTTGGATACATTGCGTGTCGACCAACGCATTCATCTTGAACGAGATATACCCGTCGCCGTGTCGGCGGTGACGGCAGATCTCACGCTCGATCCGATCCAATATCTGTTGCCGTAACATCGTCGGTGCCACGAGTAGTTTGGAATAGGAGTTATTGCGGGAGTATCCGGTCAAGGAGTTGAAGAGATCCGATACGTCGCTGCAGATTGCTGCATCACATGTGAAATAGCTCGCATCGGTATAGATGCGACTGGTGATTACGTTATAGTTTCCCGTGCCCAGATGGACGTAGCGTCGGATCCCGTCCTGTTCACGACGTACGATGAGACATACCTTGGCATGCGTCTTGAGCCCTCGCACGCCATACACAACGTGGACCCCTTCATCTTCAAGTTTACGGGCCCATTCGATATTATTTTCCTCGTCGAATCGAGCTTTAAGCTCCACCAGCACCGCGACTTGCTTGCCGTTGACACGGGCTTCCAGCAGCGCGTCAATAATGGGTGATCTCGGGTTGACGCGATAGAGTGTCTGTTTGATGGCCAGGACATCCGGATCATGGGCCGCTTCCCGCAGAAACTCCACGACCGGCATAAAACTGTCGTAGGGATGATACAGGAGGATATCTTTTTCACGAATCGCAGCCAAGAGACTGGTCGACTTGCTCACACAGGATGGAACAGACGGCACAAACGGAGGATCCTTCAAGTCTGGCCGCTCAAGTGCGTACAGCTCACGAATGCCGGCCATACCGATCGGACTATTAAAGGTATAGACCAGGTACGGTGGCAGCTGAAGGTTGCGGGTCAAGATATCTCGGATATGATCCGGCGTCGAGGCGTCCAATTCCAATCGAACCGCCGATGTAAAATCCCGTTGATCGAGCTGTTCTTCCATGGCCTCAATGAGATCCGAGGCCTCATCTTCCTCAATCGCGACATCTGCATCTCTCGTCACACGGAACGGGTAGGATGCAATCACTTCCAAACCGGGAAATAAATCGTCCAGGTTATTTCCGATGACTTCATCCAGCCACACGAATCGTTGCGTCTTCCCCGTCTTACCCAACCCCATCTGTTGCAGGGCGACATCTTCCTGCGTGGGGATAGGCACGAGTCGAGGGAAGATATCCGGCACTTTGACGCGGGCGAAGCAATCACCACGTTCCGGGTGTTTGACCAATACCGCAAGATTGAAACTCAGGTTTGAGATATGCGGGAACGGATGAGTCGGATCGAATGCCAGAGGAGTCAGCACGGGAGAGATCTCCCGTTGAAAGTATTGTTGGATCGCCTCTTTCTCCTCCTTCGCCAATTCAGTGTAATGTAGGACACGAATACCCGCGTCCCGTAAAGCCGGTAGAATGTCTTCCTTCCAGCAGGTGTTATATCGGCTAGAGTGAGCGTCCAGTTCGCGATTGATCACAAGAATTTGTTCAGATGGTGTCATGCCGTCCGGTGCGGCCCCTCCCGCAGCAGACACGACTTGGCGGCGCAGGCCTGACACGCGAATCATGAAGAACTCGTCCAGATTCGTCGCGAAAATGGTCAGAAACTTGACGCGTTCAAGGAGAGGATGCCGCTTGTTTTCCGCTTCCTCGAGAACCCGTAAATTGAATCGCAACCAGCTGATCTCTCGGTTCAAAAACAGACTCGTTTTCTCGCTGGTCTCCGAACGCTCGGTGGTTGGTTCTCCTGGATCAGCAGAATGATCGGTCATGGCAACTCCTTCACGAACAACTCATCGTACCGGTTCCCTCGCATGATAATGAAGAAATGCGTTTTACTCGGTTCATGCTTCGAAGCACCGATGATCCCGCCCGACAAGTAAACCCGCTGATACTACTCTACATCGATCACGAAACCATTACGAGGACGTTACAGATCTGTAATATTAGGAGATCTAGCTTTCTTTCTCCGGCCGAACAACTCCCATATGTGAATGCCAATGCTCAGGGGGCTACGTGTGCCGAACTGCCCAAACATGCACTCGCTCCAGAAATCACGTTATCACTTCACGCACAATTGGCACATTCGTAACGTAACTGAAACAACTTCACAGTAGATGTACTTCATGTCTGATAGTGGGAACGCGACGACACTCCCTGGTAGCCGTGTCGTGCACAACCCGGAAGGAGGTGAAGATTAATGATCACATGGATTATCGAGGCATTTCTGTTGAGTGCGATCTTGGGCCTCACGTATGCCGTGTTTTCCGTCGGTCGCGAGTAGGTCAGGTGTGTGATCGGAAGAGGAGATTCACCAGTGAATAGAAATAGTCAGACGAGGGTCGGGACGGGCATACCCGCCGTGCCGACTCTCGTCTGGAAGTAGGAGTGTTCTCCGGTTATCGAATGAACATCGGTGCCATCGCCTCAGCCGGTTGCTTCCTGATGTGTCCTGGAACCCCATCGTCGTGGATTCTCGCTCAGCGACTCCCCCCGGCCCGGGTACCTTTGGGTGATGCCTGGCGGCTGATTGCTGAGGAGGTGACATTGCCACGATAGCAATCGAAAGCTTGTATGCAGCCGCATCGTTGTTGCTCAAGGCAACGAGAGGCTTGGGTGGGTGGGAATCAGCCGAAGAAATTCATTCTGACCATCAGTGCGGAACCGGATTAAAGTGCGGTCCCTCGTGACATCAATGATGTCCCTGCAGCAGCCTAGTCTCATGCGGGGGACTATCGCCGGGCAATGGCTCATTTCATGGAGCGGGTCTGAGTCGAATGAATAGGCCACAAATACTCAACACAATGATGGCGAAACAAGTCATGAGAGACTTTAGGAACGAGAGCGCTGCTCGCAGCCGAATATTCATTTGCCTTCCCTCCTCAATTTATATTGAGAGACACCAACATGTTCCTGCCGTATCGACACAGCCGGATGTGTTTGTCATGCTCTAAGACGTAGGGCTTCCCAAGCATTACTAATGAATCTATCCGCTGCGCGTCACCGCCCTATTGCCGAATCGTTAACACGGTGTGACATTTCTCCATTCTCCAGGAAGAGTTATTGAGCCGGTCACCAAATAGTGCGTGTTCTGTCTCTTGAAAGGCTCATGAATAGAGCCTTTTCTCATCTTGTACCATGCATTTGTTCATGACCGGATCAGTAATATGGCAGGTCTTGAAATTGCGGCAACGCACCACTCGCCATCTTTGTACATGTTACCGATCGGAGATCTCTCCGTAACTCAGGCGCAACAGCCTGTTGGTAGGCTCAAGCCAATACAACAATAAAAAGGAGGGTGAGCATGATGACGGTCGGTAACTTGATGGAGGCAAAGCCAGTGACGGTGGAGGTCGGGACATCAGTCGTGGAGGCAGCCAAGCTCATGAGGACCTCCAGCGTCGAAAGTGTGCTGGTGACTCGCCAAGCTCAGATCATCGGAATCGTGACGGAGTCGGACCTCGTCAAGAAACTGGTTGGCGCAGAGAACCTGCCCTACTTTATGCCGGTAGAAGACATCATGAGGAGTCCAATTCCTGGCATTGAAGAGCGGCGGCCATTGCCGGAAGCTGCTGATCTGATGGACAACGATCGGATCCTCCATCTCGGTGCGACTGAAGGAATGGCGCTCATCGGGCTGGTGCCCGTGCAGAACGCTCCCCGTCCCGTCTCCATCGACGACCTCTGGGATTATTGAAGGAAATGATAGGAGCCGTTTCGAAAGCTGATGCTCGGATATCATTTTGTTAAAGAGAGCGACACCGGCATGTCTTTGAGGCAGTCATCGTATGGTGACCAGCCTGTACTTCCGTTGCGGTAACCGTTCCATCCCATACCTCGAGATATGAGATATGCATAGGTGTCCACCTTTTTTGAGCCCACATCACTGTAAGGGCATGTTATTTTGCGGGGCCGCAGTGTCAGTAAATAAGCGACATCTCATCCTTTCCGCGAGTCGTGGATTCGTATCAGCTACAAGGTCTTAGCTGGATTGCTTTCTCTTTCTCACCCGTCCACACTGAGGTGTGCCCTCTTTGCCCTGAGTGGTGTGCGAATGGCTCGTTCCCCCAAACAGCAGAGCTCAAGTGTCAGCATTTCCTCGATCTCATCCCATGCTGAACGTGAGATCAAACTGACGATCGACGACGACTTCCGCTTGCCACGACTCTCCGGCACGCCGCTTCCTCGACGGCTGCTGACGTCGACTTATTACGACACGGTCGCTCATGACTTAGCCCGTGCAGGAATCACCCTGCGCCATCGAATCGAACGGGGGAAACAGTTCTGGCAGCTCAAGATTCCGCTGGGGGAAGATCGGCAGGAAGTAGAAGTAGCTGGGACACAGAACGATCCGCCAGTCGCACTCCGCGATGTACTCATCATCCACCTTGCACATCGGAAACTGGTATCGGTTGTCACCCTGCGTGTGTGGCGAAGCGGCGTCCTGGTCTGCCGGGGCCGAGTGCCCGTCGCCGAGATCACGCTTGACTACGTGGCAGCCGTAAACCATGGCACAATCGTCCTGCACTTTCGTGAGTTGGAAATTGAACAGCGGCAGGGCGATGCGGCTTCCCTTCGCGCCCTTGAACGGCGGATGCGTGAAGCAGGTGCTTCCGATCACGATGGTCGCCCGAAGTTCTTTCGCGCCATCTCCCTCTCAACCCCTACCTCACCGGTGCAGCCTGAGGCAGAGGCACCCGCAGGCGATCACCTGAAGTTCGTGCTCGCCCAGCATGTCGGATGGCTCATGGCCCATGATCCTGGAACCAGGCTCAGTACTGAGATTGAAAGCCTCCATCAAATACGAGTGGCCACGAGACGCCTCCGTGCAGTTCTTCGCACGTGCCGACCTATTTTATTGCTTGCATGGGTGACGTCTTTGGAACAAGAGCTCAGGTGGCTCGGCGAGGTGCTGGGTCCTGCTCGCGACCTCGATGTGCAGATCGGCTATTTCATAGACGAATCGGGCCGATTGCCTCACCGAGATCGCCCGCTGTTGGCCGAATTCTTAGCCCACTTGCGCACGCAACGAGTAGCGGTTCAGCAGGTGATGCTCAGTGAACTCACGAGTGCCCGTTACCTCGAACTCATCCATCGACTGCAACAAGCGGCACAAGCTCCCTCGGTTGTTGAATCTCCCATAGGTATACGCGAGTTGGCTGAGGGCGAGTTCAGAAAATTGCGTAAAGCAGTCCGGCGGCTTCGGCCTTCATCATTGGATGTCGATTTGCACAAAATCCGGATCAAAACCAAACGCGCACGTTATGCGGCAGAGCTCGCCCGGATCTCGGTGGGTAAGCCCGCGATCCGTTTCATGAAGGCAGCTCGGGCCGTTCAAGATCTATTGGGCCAGCATCAGGATGCCATTCAGGCGGAACGCTATCTTCGACAGTTTGTGAAGTACTCCACAAGTGTCCGGGCCGGATTTCTAGCCGGAGTCATAGCCGAACGGCAACGATACCGGCGGGACATGGTTCGCCGGGAGATGACGCCGCTCTTCAACACGCTGTTGAAACGAGGAAAGAAGGCATGGGGGTGAACCAAATCACGGTCTAGCCCATAGGGATCGGTAAAGGGCCCGGCACGGGCTTGCCATCAAGATCCAGCTGCCCTTGTCTTACGTGTCCTCACGTCTTTTGGCGTGGGCTCGTCTTCCCAAAGCCCGTAGTTGTATGGGTTGCAGCCACCAGCGCAACAGCCCCTGGCCAGGATCCATGAGTCCCTCTGACTCAATACACACCGCCCCGGCTTTCTTGAGTGGGAAGTTGGGAAGGGTTTTCCCGCAGAGCAACAGACTCGCAACCTCGCCAAGCTGCGGTTCATGTCCCACACAGATCACCACCGCATCAGACGGGAGCGTGCGGAGAAACGCCACCAGTCGTTCCGGCTTCGTTCCGGCAGCCAGTTCATCCCTGGTCTCGACCGTGAGCGTTGGACAGATGACGGTCCGTAGCTGTCTCGCAGTCTCATAGGCCCGTACGAAGGAACTCGTGAAGAGGTGGGTCAGTGTATAGTCCAGTGTCGCCAATCCTTCCGCAGCCTGTCGGACACGTCGCTTCCCCTTCTCCGTGAGAGGGCGGCCCTCCTCCGTCCCTTTCCATTCATCAGGCTCCACGGCGATTCCGTGGCGAACCAACATACAGTTCATCGTGACAACTCCACTCTCTGAGACACAACCCTACCACAAGGGGGCCATCCAGTTAACAGAAGTTTTACCTCGTCGTGACTTCCCTGGAATGCGCAGCCGATATCCTCCTCCTCAAGAAGAACGAACCGGAAGAAAGGAAGGACGCCATGTCAGCACTCGAAACAGTTCGTCAATTTGACGCTGAACTCCTGTGGCGACGTCTCTCGCATCTCGATCTTGTGGAGCTGTGGGGCAAGGGCATGCAAGGAGTGCTTAGTTTGGTGATGCTGACGCTCCTGATCGCCCTGACCGGCGGCGCGATGAAGACCTTGTGGGAGGTTCGGCTGTTCATCGATCACTCCGCCGAAGTTATTTTGCGCCAAGTCATCGTCAATACACTCATGTTATTGGCACTTGTCGAAGTCTTCAAAACCACCGTCACCTACTTCCGGGAGGGGCGTGTCAAGGTGACGTTCATCGTGGATACGATCCTCGTTGTCATGCTGACTGAAGTGATCTCCCAATGGTTCAAAGGAGGAGACTGGCGCCCATTGACGGCTCTCTTGGGAATTTTGGTGATTCTTAGCGTCGTTCGCGTCATGGCTGTGCGGTGGAGCCCAACAATAGGAACACGGTCTCACGATACGGGACCGGTTGATCTTTAACGTAAAAGGAGATGCACAATGACTCAATCACCGGCGATAAAACTACTGGCCATCGTTCACGAGCGGCAACGTATTCCGCTTGAAGAACTGCTGGCCTGCTGTCCGGAGCTCAGCTGGAATCAGGTCTTCTCGCTCGTGGATGACCTCAGTCGTCACGCATTGATCGGCTTGCATCGGCGTGGTGCCGACTATGAATTGCGAGCGCTTTCGTAGTTCACCAAGCGGCCTGCTCGCTTGTTGAGCGTATCTCCGATCGGTAAACATGGGACGAGCACATTGGGGTGCGCAGGTCGAGCGTCAGAATCTGGCTCGGACGTCCGTACAGATTCTGCGTCAAATGATGGTCCAGATGCGTGTTCGTTTGAAATGACCTCCCCCCTGTGCTAGCATTCATTTCTTATGGGTGCGACCACCTCGGGTAAGCGAGGCGAAGCCCGCCGGGCCGCTTCTTCCACTTCTCATATTCAGCGGGAAGTCTTCGGCGTGATTCTGATCGCGCTGAGCTTGCTCATGCTCCTGAGCCTCCTGTCTTTTGTGCCGGGAGAGGCGACGGTAGTGGCCAGTGGAGATCCCGTCGCGCACCCACCACGAAACCTCATCGGGTCCTTTGGGGCTTTATTGGCCGGCGGCTTCTTTTATGGGATCGGTGGCGCAGCATATCTCTGTCCGCTGTTGCTGGGGCGATGGGGGCTCCGCTGCTTCTCCCAGGTACCGATGAGTCTTGAACTGCGCACTGCCGGAAGTTCATTGGCTTCCGTGGCATTTTTTAGTGCATTTTTGCATCTTGAAGCGAACGGCATTCCAACCATGACCAGTGGAATCATCGCTCAAGGGATCGCCGGGGGTGTCGTTGGCGGGACGATTGCCGAAGGGCTCCGGACTGTCTTTGCCGGGACCGGCGCACACATTGTGATTATCGCAGGATTTTTGGTATCGCTCCTCTTGTCGGCACCCCTCTCCTTGGGAGAGGCGGTGCGTCGCATTCCGCAATCATGGGCCACAGTCCGTGAAGGGGCGGTCGCCCTGATACCAGAACGTTCCATAGAGGTTGAAAAGACGGTCAGTAATCGACGGGTCCGAGGCAAGTCCGCACGATCCGCAACTCTCAGTGATGAAGACGAATCAACTGCGGGAAGGGATCAGGAACCGGAAGTGATCTCCACGCTCCCCGTTCCGATCATTCAGCCTTTTCGTGTCGTGAATTCGTCCAGAGACGTCGAGGCCACCGACTCGGAGGTGGTGGTTCCGGCAAGAGAATCCGAAGACTACCGCCTTCCGGATCCGGAGATGTTAAGCGATCCCTCGGGACCCCTGGAGCGAATGTCTGATGAGGAGTTGAAGGCGCAATCCGAGGTCTTGTCTCGTGCATTGAGAAGCTTTGGGGTCGATGGCACCGTGACGGAGGTGAGGCCGGGCCCGGTTGTGACGATGTATGAGTTTGAGCCGGCGCCTGGAACGAAAGTAGCCCGTATCGTGAATTTGGCCGATGACCTCGCATTGGCGCTGAAAGCAATCAGCCTGCGAATTGTTGCACCGTTGCCGGGCAAATCGGTGGTGGGGATCGAAGTGCCGAATCGTTCGCGCGAAACGGTCTCGCTGCGCGAAGTCATCATGAGCGACGCGTTTCGTCGAGCCCGATCCAGATTGACGATGGCTTTGGGGAAGGATATCTTCGGTGCACCGGTTACGGCGGATCTCAAGACGATGCCTCATCTCCTGGTGGCTGGGGCTACAGGGGCCGGCAAGAGCGTTAGCTTGAATACGATGCTGCTTAGCATTCTTTTTTCGGCCAAGCCCAGTGAGGTGAAGCTGCTGCTGATCGACCCGAAGATGCTGGAGTTTCAGTCGTACGATGGCATTCCCCATCTCCTGAGACCGGTCATTACGGATCCGAAATCCGCTGCGAGAGGATTGGGGTGGGTGGTGGCTGAGATGGAACGGCGGTATAAGCTCTTGGCAGAAGCCGGAGTACGAAACATTGATGCCTATAATCGGAAGGTCGCAGACCTGCATGAGACGTTTGCCGAGCAGGATTCATCTGTCCGCGACCAGGCTGAACGTCCCATGGCGTTTCTTTCGGAAGAGGAGCGTCTTTCAGCCGGGGAGACGTCGATAGCTGAAGGAGAGCCTGGATGCATGCAGCCGAAGCCGACACCACCGGAACCTCTCCCTTTTATTGTAGTCATGATCGACGAGTTGGCAGATCTGATGATGGTCGCTCCCAAAGACGTGGAAGATAAGATCGCCCGTCTCGCTCAGATGGCGCGGGCCTCCGGAATTCATCTCGTTCTCGCGACCCAGCGTCCATCAGTTGATGTGCTGACCGGACTGATCAAAGCGAACTTTCCGGCACGGATTGCGTTTCAAGTATCGTCCAAGACTGATTCACGCACTATTTTGGATGCCAATGGGGCTGAGGCGCTGTTGGGCCGAGGTGACATGCTCTATCTGGCCTCCGGAACCGGAAGGCTTGCCCGCCTGCACGGCTCGTTTGTCTCTGATGATGATGTTCGTTCGGTGGTTGAGTTTGTGAAAAAACAGGCGATGCCGGTCTATAATCCTGAGCTACAGTCTCTTAAACTCGATGAAGCGGCAGAAGAGGAATCCAAGGACGAAGTTTACGAGCAGGCGAAAGAACTTGTCCTGTCGAGTGGTCAGGCGTCGGCATCGTTGATCCAACGGCGGCTACGAGTCGGCTATCCTCGGGCCGCACGCATGATCGAGCAAATGGAGTCGGAGGGAATTGTGGGGGCGGCAGGGCGTGATGGGCGACGGGAAGTGCTTGGACGACGAGGCCCCGTCGGTGCGGCGGAAGCATGAAACGTTGGTGGGTAACAGCAACGATCTCGGTGATTTTGGTCCTTCCGGTTTGGGCCGCTGATGGATCGAAGGACGAGAAAGCAGCCCTAGAGGTTCGCGATGTAGTCAAGCAATTGCAGATGCGATACGAGAAGACGACGGATCTCCAAGCCGATTTTTCACAAAAGACGAAGATCGAAGGATTTGAACGACCGGTCACATCATCCGGCAAGGTTTACATCAAAAAGCCCGGTCGATTGAGATGGGAGTATCTTGATCCTGCAACCGAGCAGATCTATGTGAATCAGGATGATGTGAAAGTGTATGTGCCTGAGCATAAGCAGGTGCTGGTCGGAAAACTCACGCACATGGCTGCTTCTAAAGCACCGCTGGAACTGTTGCAAGGCGCGGCCAAATTGGATGAGTCGTTTGAGATTGAGCCGACAAAGGGGCGGGAGCGAGGGGCTGCCGGCTTACCGCTTCTGACCTTGATTCCCAAAGGCAAGGAACATGAATCGACGCAGAATCTCCAGAAGATCGTCGTCGAGGTGTTCCCCAAAACGTATTATATTCGAACCGTATCTCTCTATGAAATCAGTGGAAATGTCGCTGTCTTTGAGTTTTCGAACTTGAAGCCTAATCTTGGGTTGGGGAATGAGGTGTTTGATTTCAGAACACCTCCGGATGCCGAAGTGATGAAGGCTCCGGTGTTGAATGGGCCCTAAACAGTCATTGGTCACTCGTCAATAGTCATTGGTTATGAGGGCGCAATTTCACTGACTACTGACCATTGACTGATGACTCAAGGAATTGAGATAGGTGCCAAATCTCGTGAACAGCATAGAAGAAGCGGTCGATCAAGCGGTGGCGCGGTTGGATTTCGACCGTCTCCACCAGGAGTATTGGGAGCAAAACGAGTTTTTGGTCATCAAGCAATTCCTGCCCCGTGCTTTTGTCGAAGAGGTCTTCGTTCCCCAAGCTCAGGCCGTCAAATCGGAGCTGAATCGTAATTACATCCCCGGTCATAAGAAGGGCGGGAGTGTCAGTTACTATACGGTACAGGAAAAGGCTCCGCGCTTTCTCGAATTATATCGTGCTGACTCGTTCAGAGGATTCTTAGATCGTCTTGTGCAGGCGAAGCTGATGTTCTGCCCGGACAACGACCCTCACTCCTGTGCCCTCTACTACTATACTGAGCCAGGTGACCACATCGGTTTCCATTACGATACGTCTTATTACAATGGTGCGCGCTATACCATTCTCATGGGGTTGGTGGATCGATCAACCCAGTGCAAGCTCGTCTGTGAGCTCTTCAAGGATCATCCGACTCAACAGCCGCGTCATCTTGAGCTGATCACCGAACCTGGGGATATGGTGATTTTCAACGGAGATAAGCTCTGGCATGCCGTGACGCCTCTTGGAGAAGGCGAAGAGCGGATCGCGCTGACGATGGAGTATGTCACCAACCCTGAGATGGGGGCCGTCAAGCGGCTCTATTCGAACCTCAAAGATTCATTTGGCTATTTCGGCCTCGCCACTGTCTTCAAGCGGGCTCTGGGTCTCAATCGATCCAAGTGATCATGTATCTCCTACTCCTTGTGCAGTAGCCTGTCGTCCTCAGATCATGATCGACGATGATGTTTGGCCGGTGGCCCGGCGGAGAAGTGTGCACAACTCTTTTCGGTCCCATGGCTTCGTCAAGCGCGCATAGGCAGGTGTAGGCCCCAGGTCTCGCTTTGAAGCCGTTAAGATGATGACAGCAAGGGAAGGATGGGACGTTTGGACCTTTTCCAAGACGGAGAGACCATCTCCGTCAGGGAGTCCAAGGTCAAGGAGGACTGCATCATAGACATGCTGTTCGATCGATACGAAGGCTTGGTCGCAAGTCGGAACGGAGGTCACGTGAAAGCCTTCAAATTCGAGCAGGTCTTGAAGGCTCATCGAGATATCGGGATCGTCTTCCACCACTAAGACGGAATACTCCGCTCTCTGTTCACGTTGGACATTCGTAGCTTGGGCTGGCCCGTAACCGGGTGGTGAGGAGACCTGGGGGCGATTCGACTCAGAATCAACATACCGGTGTGATGATCGAAGGGGCGAGACCTCTTTTGTTGAAGCTGCATCAATCGGCCTGGCTGTACCTCCTCCATGAGGAGAGAGCACACCGGCAGAAGGGGACAGTGCGGCTCTGGACGGGCAAGATCCAAAGGAGGCCCCAGTAGGTGAGGAAAAGGGAGGTCTCCTGACCAAGTGAGTGACTATCATCTCCATACCGTGCTCCATTTCTGACAAGAGGTTCAAAGCCCTCTTGACGCTGCTTCGGGTCGTTACCAGCATACATAGCAACGTTCATTCCAGCACGTTTTAGAAGGAGCAATGTTCTAAGCGATTGATTATGTGTTGAATGGGTAGATCAGCGAGGAAAGACGATGGGTGAGACTGTATCAGGCTAGCCAACGACTGTCTCAGATGAGACAGGAGGAGCTGTCACAAGTCACTGAGAATTGCTATAGAGAGGCTACTGATGGAGATGTTTCATGGCGGCAGCGCACAGAATGATAAAGAATCCCATCCAGAGGGCCGCTCGCTGGAAGGGGATGGCCTCATAGGACTCTCCCTCCTCAGCCTCATCATCTGACTTGAAAATGACGGTGTAGAGAAACAGCGTCAGGAGGCCCAGCACGAGCAACAGTTTGATCATGAAGACCATCAGATACTTGGAGTGGTGCTGGATCCCGTTTCCGGTTTGTGAAGTAATGACCTGATTGACGTAGTGGAGATTGACACCGCCGGTGAACAGGAGGACCACGAGCAAGATGCCGGCGACTTTTTTATAGTGCCGGTAAAAAATATCCGTGATGGGTTTGACTTGATCCTTTGGAACAGCTTTCTCCAGTCCTGGGGTGACCGCCATGACGAGAAATGCGAGACCGCCGATCCAAATGATCGCGGAGAGCAAATGAAACCAGTGGTTGATGATCGGGATCAGGATGTTGAGGTCGGTGGCAATACTTTCAAGAGTATCCATGGTCAGCAGTGTGAAAGGTAAAAGGTGAAACGTGAAAGGGTGGGTTTCCCTGTATGTGCAAGAAATGAAGCGTGTTACATTATCGCTGATCACGTCTCATTTTTTGCTTCGAACTTGAACACTGGCGCGTCATTGCCGAACCGCTTTTTTCGCAGTTCCTCCATCAGTTCGACGGTGATTGTTTGTACATGATTTTCACGCGCATGTTTCTCCACGCCCTTCTTCACCATGGCGCGGAGAAAATACGGAATACGGCTCAGTCTGAGTGCAGAGGCTTCGTCCCATGCCACGTCGGTCTCTTCTGCGACGTTGAACGCTACCTTGATCTTTTCACCGCCCTTCGGTTCGTATAAGCACCACTGATCCTCATCGAGCCAGTCGCCATGATCGACATAGGGGCGGGCGCGGCACCCACCGCAGATGTCGCTGTATTCACAGTCTCCGCATTTCCCCTTCAGTTGAGGGTATCGGAAGGAGTTGAAGATATTCGATTGCTCCCAAAGATCAACAAAGCTATGCTCCCGGAGATTCCCCGCCGATAATGGCATATAAGGGCAAGGCGTGAGCTCGCCATTCGGAGTCACTCGGGCATAATTTGTTCCAGCCAGACAACCGCCGCCCATGTACCCGGTTGCTTTGGTGATCGGAGAGTTGGGATCTTTCTCGTAGGCCAGCCGTTTAAAGTGTGGAGCACAGCGAGCCCGGATCAGCATGCCTTTGTAATTGTCCTGACAGTCGATCAGGTAGCCAAGTACCTCTTCATACTGAGCCGGAGTGATATCTGTGAGCTCCTCACCTCGGCCGGTGCATACCATGAAGAAGACATTGAGCACCCGAGCTCCGAGTTCATGGGCCCAGGTGATGACCTCCGGCAGTTCTTTGTAATTCATCGGCTGTGCGCTGAAATGCACTTGGAACTGCAGGCCGTTTCGTTTACTCGCTTCAATACCGGCCACCGCGGCTTCCCAGGCGCCCGGGACCCCGCGAAAAGTATTATGCTTGGCGGCATCCAGTGAATCGATACTGATTCCAACGCCCATGACGCCGATTTCCACGAGGGTCTTGGCCATCTGATCGTCAATCAGCATGCCGTTGGTCCCAAAGACCACCATGAAGCCGAGCTTCACGGCATGACGGGCGATATCAAGAATGTCGGGGCGAACCAGCGGCTCTCCGCCGGTAATGACCAAGAGACAGCCCTTGTTAACCTGGGCAATCTGATCGATCAACCGGTAGCATTCTTCGGTGGTGAGTTCGTCGTCACCACCTGCGGCTTTAGTTGTGGCATCCAGATAACAGTGATCGCATTTGAGATTACAGCGCTTAGTCAGATTAAGTGCAACGAGGTAGGGCTTGAAGTCGTCAACAGTCCGGCCATCGAACGGTCCATCCCCCTTGGCTGAGGGAGTGAAGAACTGGGCAATCTGTTGCTCCAGATGGCCTAGAGTGCCTGAAGGACCGTTGAAGATTGGGAGAGATTTGCCCATGCGTGTTAGTGATGAGGACTGAGGACTGAGGACTGAGTAACGGAAAGGGGCTTGGCCGACGTCCGCTACGCTCAGGACTCAGCACCCAGCACTAGGCACTTCCCTTGCCGGTCAGGTCGGCGATCATGTCTTTGAGGTTGCCGGTCTTCATTGCTTCTGCCATATAGCCTTTTGCTTGTTCAATGCCTTCGTTCGCAACCTCGAGCGTGATCACGGTCGCACCGATTTTCTCGGCATGTTTGAGAATCAGGGCCTTGGTACAATCGCGCATGAAGCCTTCCGGAGCTCGATCTAATCGGGCCTGTGCGTCGCTCGTCCAGGTATAAGGGGATGTGCTTTCAGCATGACCGTTCGTCCCATTCCCATTGGCTGCGGTCAGCATCCCTTCCGCTGCCGGGGCAGTACCGGTGCCTTTATTGGAGAAAATCGGTGTGTAGTCTTCAGATGCGGCTTCTTTGATCATCGGAGCCGCGTATTCGAGTGTGATGGTCGTCATCCCCAATTTTCGAGCCGTTTTTTCAATTCTTGCCTTGGCCCGTCTCCGCTGGAAGCCGGCTGGGACGGCACGGATGGCCTCTTTCGCATCCTTGGTCCACTGCATCGGCACATCGTCGTAGGCCACGTCGGTTTCCAACTCACCTTCCGCAGTCGCAGCCACTTCAAAAATCTTCTTATCAACCTGCTTGAATTTGGTCCCATCGGCACTGCACACGGGGCACTTAACGGGCGTATCACCTTTCCCGATGTACCCGCATCCGTCACACACGAAATAGGTCTGTGCCATTCGGTCAAGGTAAGCCTGCGTCGATGCGCTGATTTCCTTGGGCTTCTCTTCCACGATCTGCGTCATGATCCCGCTTAAAGTCGGTCCCATGAGATCTTGAGTTACGGCTTGGTCGGCCTGCATCCTGTCGCGATCAACCCCTGCCGCATCCAAGCTTCCGCCAAGCGCCCGCATGGCGTCCATGGCGCCTTTTGGAAGAATGTGTCCCACCGCAGCATCGACTACCGTGTTGCTGATAATCGTGTGTCCCTTTTCAATGGCATACCGATGAATGGCTGTTTTTGCCACGCCACGCGCAAAGATAGGAATCTTTTCCATCCGTCGCAACGCTTCTTCCGTCCAGGCGATGGTGTATTCGGCTTGCGTATCGATCGGGGGAACATATTTACGATTGGAAATGAGCACGTTACAGGGTGCACTCCGCAACAGGTTCTCGGTGTTGCTGCCGACGTCCATATCTTCGTCGCTATGGACACCGATACGCCCGACGATCAGCAAGGCCGGGACGTCCTTGCGGACGTACTGAATAATTTTTTCAAATGCTTTGCCGTCGAGAAGCGTGGTCTTGAGGTCGGTCTGTTCGGCCTGCGCAATTTCGCGGGAGATGTCCAGATGTGATTGGTAGATCTTTGCCAAGCCGCTGTCGATAATCTCCTCGTGTAGCTTTTCTTGCTCCTTGAATCGGAAGACCTTACCGGCTTCTTCGTTGAGCACACCGGAAATGCTATGGAAGGCGGCATAGTGGAAGTAAGGATCGAAGGCCGAAATCGCCTCAACCGGGATGTTGAGGGCTTTTCCGATCGCGAGACCGGTCATCAATCCCCCGAACGAATAGGGACTCCCGTCAACCGCCACGACAATCTTGCCGCCCGTGATCGGCTGGGTGTTCTTGATGATCAGCATATCGGAGTTACGGACACGACGAACGACGCGTTCGGTGTTACTCCCGATGACGCTGTCCTTGACGGCTCCGACGCCTAAGGCACCCATGATGACGAGGTCGTAGCCGTTGGTATTGATATCTTCTGACAAGACCTTCCAGTTCCGTCCCTCGAGCGATCGCCGCTCAATCGGCAGATTGGCTTCATTACACTTCTTGTCGACGTAGTCGAGATAGGAATCGGTGATGATTTGGAGACCCCGCGTGATCAGCGAGTCATGAATCTGGCGCTGGCGGTCGAGCTCCGTTTCATCGTGGTATTCTTCCGGCAAGCCGGCTTCCATCTGTTTGAAACGCTTGTCGTGCATCTTCGCGGCATAAACATGGCTTCCCACAATCTTGGAGCCGAAGGTTTTTGCCAGATGGACACCGACATCCACTGCTGTATTTGAATGGTCGGAGTTATCGACCGGAATATAGATCGTCTTATACATTGAGGCGCCTCCTTAAGGCGCAAGTTGTACAGAGGTTCTAGGGACGTAATGGTCTGAAAAAACAGATGCTTGAAGCGCTGTCCCAGCCTCCAGAGAAGCGGAATGATAGCATCGGCTTAAACTGGATTGCAAGACGCGGAGTAGTCAATAGTCACTTGTCATTAGTCATCGGCAAGCAAGGCGGTCAGCCTGCTTAGTGATCATTGACTCATGACCAATGACGAAGCTAACCGATGGAACTTGCTCGCGGATCAGTTGTCTGGGAGGGAGCTGAAACAGGTCGGCGGGAGCGAAGGATCTCTTCAAGGGAGAGAAGGGCATCTCGTCCGGAGTTCCCTTCAATCCCTTTGCTCAAGTTTTTGTCGGCATACACATTCGATTGGTCGGTCGTCTGGGAGAGGGAGCCTGTCCATTTGCGTGGGTCTCGGCTCCCCTGTTTTCGTTCCCAGGCACGAAGGCATGCTTTGGCAATAAATGAATTCAATGGTGCAGGGTTATAGAGGAGTTTCCGGATACTGGTCGGCGTCAGCATCAAGGGGTTGTAGCCGGCTGACAGATAGCCCTCTTCCAACAGACGTTGTTCAAGATCGGTATTGGGCTGGATGCCCAAGAAAAACATCAAAGGGAAGACTCGTTCTTCGCCGAGGATCGATGCCACCACTTTGTACGACTCGACGCTTTGAAGGAGGGTTTCCTCCGTTTCTTTGGGGCTATTCAATGAATAGTTGAGGATCACCTTACCCTTGAAGCCAGCCTCCGCCAGGTAGCGACACCCGTCATAGAGTCGCTCCAGCTTAAACCCCATGTGGAGATTGTTGAGTACTTCCTGCGAGCCGGAGGTGATAGCAACTTCCAAGTCGCCGACGCCAGAGCGAACCATCAGCTTGGCGAAGTCCGGTGTGATCAAGGAGGTGCGGATATAGC
The DNA here is from genome assembly GCF_047338595.1 of Nitrospira sp. BLG_1. NCBI lineage: Bacteria > Pseudomonadati > Nitrospirota > Nitrospiria > Nitrospirales > Nitrospiraceae > Nitrospira > Nitrospira sp. BLG_1. The sequence goes on along the minus strand of NZ_JBLFBO010000002.1, from coordinate 323,949 downwards.
CGGACCACTCGATCTCCAGCTTCTCGCTGATGATGCGCTCCATGATTTCCGTACACTGCGGATAGGCTTCCTTCCCCGTAATAAATTGGGCATCAGTAAACCAAAAACGGCGGGTTCCCCACTGATGATAATGCTGGGAGATATCTTTCACGACCATGTCCGGTGGCCGATACCGCACGCGCTTGCCCTCAATGTAGGGATACAGGCAGAAAGCACAGTCATAGGGACAGCCTCGTTTCGACTGGACCCCGATCGATTCGCCCTGGTACTCCTGCCACTGAGGAAAAATAGAGGTCAAATAGGGGAGGTCAACGGCCGGGGCATCGAGCAGCGGAGGCGAACCATGGGAACCTTTTCGGACCCGGCCCCCTTCTTTGATGATGTAGCGCTCGTCGTCGATCGAACGGCCTTCGAGCAGCTTGAGGATTGCGTCCTCCCCTTCGCCCAGGATGCCGATCGTACCTTCCGGAAGCTTTTCGATGAGTTGATCAGCGAACGCGGTGAACGCTCCGCCTCCGATCATGATCTGAGCTTTAGGGAATTCTTTTCGGATCAATGCCGGATAGGACAGGATCGTATAGATATGACTATAGTACCGATAGAGTTGCTTCACCCCCGCAAATGAGGCGGCGATCCGCTTGAGCGGGTTGCTCGCGAAATAGAAGTTGAACGCATGTTCCAGCGAGGAATCCCCTTCGTGTGGCGAGAAAATTTGGATATCGCGCCATGAAAAGCAGACCAGGTCCGGTTTGAACTCCGTCGCGGCGTCACGAATGGCCTGGCTGCGCCGGTTGACCGGAAACAGCGACAGATCGAGGATGCGCTGGCGAACCTCCGGTTTTCGTCGATGAATGAAGTCCGCCAGGTAGGTGATTCCGATCGGATAGACCTTCTTGCAGGGAAGGAAGATATATAAAACAGAGTTCATAGTAGAGCCGATAGCTAATGGCTAGTGGCGTATGGCAGGAAAACGATGGAACGTTTCTGGTTGGTACCATCGGCCATACGCCATCTGCTCTTCACTTGGTGGCGATATGAATAGCGACGATACCGCCGCTGAGGTTCTTGTACGACACCTGACGAAATCCTGCATCACGGAGGATCTGGCACAACCGTTCTTGATCGGGAAACGTCCGGATCGAGGCAGGAAGGTATTCATAGACGCCGGTACGGTCGCGGGCGACGATCGTGCCGATGAAAGGCAAGAGCTTGAAAGAATACCAGTCGTACAGCGTTCTCAACCAGCCGAAGACCGGGCGGGAGAACTCCAGGCACACAAACCGGCCGCCGGGCTTCATCACCCGGCGAATTTCCCGAACGGCTTGCGGTAGATCCCCGACGTTTCGCATGCAGAACCCTGTGGTGACCGCATCGAAGGTATTGTCACCGAATCCAAGATGTTCCGCGCTGGCTTGCAGGCAGGTGATTTTGTCGCTGAGGCCTTTGTCGCTGATCTTCTTGAGGCCTTCAGCGAGCATGGCATGGTTCAGGTCTGAGGCGATCACTCGACCCTTCGGTCCCATGCGGGACTCAATCAGGAGTGCGAGGTCAGCCGTGCCTGATCCGACATCAAGGGCGGTTCCCCGGCCGACCGGCGTAATGAAGGAGGCGGTGATCTTCTTCCAATAATAATGGAGCCCGAAACTCAACAGCGTGTTGTTCAGGTCGTAGGCTCCGGCAATGGATGTGAACATCCTCTGAACGGCATCCTCTCGGGCCTGGCCCGACCAGGTTGATACCACCTTCGCCGGAGTTTGCGGGTCTTGAGTCATAGAATGACGCTCGGCTCCCACCATATCACGGTGGTAGCACCCGGTTTTAAGCTTTGTCAAGGTGAGATGGCAGCAAGGGGGATCCAAACACTCATCGTGTCGAGTCAAACATGTTGGTTCCTGACTGTCCCTGGGGTACCGGGAGAAGTTGTGTGAGCCGAGTAGGTTTTACGCTGCCTTCGGAATATCGTGGGTCGGGGTCGAGCCTGTCCATTGCCCCACTTCAAGACTGTCGAGCCAGTCGAGCAATCTGGTGACCATCTCGCCCTGAAAGACGGAGCCGTGTTGTGGGCAGATCATCCTGGGCTTTAGTGCGCGAATCCGCTGAGTCCAGCTCCGTAAGGCGGTGGTCGAAGGCATCCATCTGAGATGGAACCCTCTCATATATTGGATATGGTGATCGAAGTCCGTCACGATTAAGCTGGCTTCATGGCTGGGGACCAAGGCGGATCCGATGTCGCCGGAAAATAAGATGCCGGCGAGAGGGTCGTAGAGCGAAAAGTTTCCTGAGGAGTGGCAGTAATGCGCGGGGACGGCTTCGACTTCCACGCCAAGATCACCGATTTTGATGCGCATACCCTCGTCGGGAATCGCGGTGAGTTCAATGGCGGTGCCGGTGCTGAAATGACTGATAAAGCCGGTCCAGAGCCACGAACAGTAGGTCTTGATGTCCGGGTTGAGATCGAGCCACATGGCAAGCGACGACGAAATATCCGGGTCTTGATGGCTGGCAAAGATGACGCGGATATCCTGGACGCGCACATATTTGGCCAGTTCGGCGAGGACTTGGGGAAATATTTGGATGCCACCGGGATCCAGTAACATGGCTTGCCCGCGACTGATGATGACGTACTCATTTGTATCGATGACGTGAGCGTCCTTGTGAGGGTCGCGACCGATCACGATCCATTGATGACCGTGTTCATTGAAGAGCGTTTTACTTTGCATCACTATTCCCTTTCAGCAGCAACTCCACCAAGCTCTGCCCACTGTCGATCGAGCTCTTCATGGCACGCATTCTGGCGTCCAGTTCGTCCACCACATGACCGATCTCTGCCGCGAGTGTCTTGAAGTTCATGCCGGCCTCTCCCAGTGCAGCGGCTTCGGAGGCGATGCAGAAGGCCAGATAGCGGGCGGTGAGGCCGATCATCTTCAGGCCGTGCAACGCACGGCGTGTTTCATTGAGACAGCGCAAGGCTTCGCTCAATCGTGTATGCAGTTCAGTCAGGTTCGTCTGGCAAATCGCCGCGATGGAACCTCGGTTGTCCCGTTCCAGCGGTTCACCCAACTGGAACGATGGATCCGTCATCAACCGGGTGATGTCTTCTGGGGTTGTGAAGCGCAGATGAGAAGACAGGTGCCGGTCCGCAAGACAAGACGACTGGCCGTCCTGAGGCATCGCCGCCAGCACACTGGCGATCAGCTGGTAGTATCGCCATACGATATTCGAGCTGTGGGCGGTGAGTCGAGCGAGTTCAGCGCAGACCTGTTCGATGGCTTCCACCTCGGGCTTAATCTCCCTAGGCGTGTGATTGAGAATCTCAACGAGCGCCAAGATGGGGCGGCCTTTGCCGCCTCCGACTTTCGCGGCTTGGGCGACGCCATTAATGGCCAGAATCTGCATGGATGACGACAGCAACTGGAGCGAGCGTCCGGTATTCATGATGTCGACGCATATTCCAAACAGCTGATTGATATTCCGTTTGAAGAGACCTAACGCATCAAGCATGGTGTCCAGAGGGTACTGGTGCGTGGGGGAGATTGGACCGGCCTTCATGTATCGGTGAAAATCCACAAAACTGAAGTGGGCCGTGCCCGCCGGGTCAGGCAAAGTGTCACCTGGCAAAACAGAGGTGCTATAATCCCTGCCCTTATGGGCAATTCCATCATCATCAAGGGTGCGCGGGAACACAATCTCAAGAACATCGACGTCGAGATTCCACGGGACAAGCTGGTGGTCATCACCGGCTTGAGCGGATCGGGTAAGTCGTCGCTTGCCTTCGATACGATTTATGCCGAAGGCCAGCGGCGTTATGTCGAATCGCTTTCCGCCTATGCCAGGCAGTTTCTGGAACAGATGGGCAAGCCGGACGTCGATTCGATCGAAGGCCTGTCTCCCGCAATTTCCATCGAGCAGAAAAGCACGAGCCACAATCCCCGTTCCACCGTCGGGACTGTTACAGAGATCTATGATTATCTCCGTCTCCTTTTCGCCCGTGTGGGGCGACCCTACTGCTTTCAATGTGGTGAGGAAATCACGGCGCAAACCGTCCAGCAAATGGTCGATGCCATTGCCGCGCAGCCGGAAGGCATGAAATTCCAGATCCTGGCGCCGATTGTTCGAGGGCGGAAGGGTGAGTATCGGAAAGAATTGTTGGAGATGCGCAAGGCCGGGTACGTGCGCGCCAGGATCGACGAAAAGATCGTGGATCTCGGCGAGGACATCTCGCTCGACAAGCAGAAAAAACACACGATTGAAATCATAGTCGATCGATTGGTGATGAAGCCGGGGGATGCGTTGATGCGCCGCTTGGCGGATTCTGTTGAAACATCGGTCAAACTGACCGGTGGGCTGGTCGGTGTATTGACCGAGAATGGTCAAACCAGGCTCTACAGCGACCGGTTGGCTTGCATCAAGTGCGGGGTGAGTTATCCGGAGGTCACGCCACGCGTCTTTTCCTTCAATAGCCCGCATGGCGCATGCCCTGCCTGTGACGGGATCGGTTATGCCGTTTCCCCGGGAAACGAAGAGGAGGAAGATTTCACGCTGCTTGAGCCGTGCGAGACCTGCGATGGTGCGAGGCTGAGACCGGAAAGCTTGTCCATCCAGCTCGCCAAGAAGTCGATTGCCGAGGTGACCAGGCTATCCGTTCGTGCGGCGGCTGATTTTTTCTTGTCGCTCAAGTTTACTGATCGGGAGCTAGTCATCGCGCATCGAATTCTGAAGGAGATTCGGGAACGGTTAGGATTCTTGGTGAACGTGGGATTGGACTATCTGACGTTGGACCGAGCAGCAGCGACCCTGTCCGGTGGTGAGGGGCAGCGCATCCGGTTGGCGACGCAGATAGGGTCCGGTCTGGTCGGCGTGTTGTATATCCTGGATGAACCATCCATCGGGTTGCACCAGCGAGACAACCGCCGGTTGCTGCAGACGTTACTCAGGTTGCGCGACCTCGGGAATACCGTTGTGGTCGTGGAGCATGACACCGAAACGATGATGGCTGCTGATCATGTCCTCGATATGGGGCCTGGCGCCGGCTCGCATGGGGGCCATGTGATCGCGCAGGGAACGCCCCAGCAAATTATGAGCGATTCCAATTCATTGACGGGTCAATACCTGCGCGGGACGCAGATGGTGTCTGTGCCTCAACGGCAGCGGAAGCCCAAGGGGATGTTATCGGTCATAGGGGCACAGAAGCATAACCTCAAAAATGTGACGGCAAAGATCCCTCTGGGGCTCTTCACCTGTGTGACCGGAGTCTCTGGATCAGGCAAGAGTACACTCGTGCTGGAGGTGCTGTTTCATTCCCTCTCGCAACTCCTCTACCACAAAAAGCCAAAGATCGATGGGTGCAAGGACCTGCGAGGAGTCGATGCCCTCGATAAAGTGATCGACATCGATCAATCGCCGATCGGCCGCACACCGCGGTCTAATCCCGCAACCTATACAGGCCTGTTCGGGTACATCCGCGATCTCTATTCCAACCTTCCGGAGTCACGAGTCCGTGGCTACAAGCCAGGACGCTACAGTTTCAATGTGAAGGGTGGACGCTGTGAGGCCTGTCAGGGAGACGGGCTCATCAAGATCGAGATGCACTTCCTGCCGGATGTCTATGTGACCTGCGAGGTCTGCAAGGGGCAACGGTACAACCGCGAGACGTTGGAGATTCATCACAAGGGGAAGAGCATAGCCGATGTCCTCAATATGACGGTGGACGATGCGTTGGAATTCTTTGAGCACATTCCGTTGATCAAAACGAAGCTGCAGACCCTTCATGATGTCGGTCTGCACTATGTGAAACTCGGCCAGTCCGCAACGACGCTTTCCGGTGGTGAAGCGCAGCGGGTAAAGCTCTCACGCGAACTTTCGAAGCGTGCGACCGGCCGAACGATGTACATCCTGGATGAGCCGACCACAGGCCTCCATTTCGCCGATGTACAACGATTGCTTGATGTGCTGGATCGATTGGTTGAAGCAGGCAACACGGTGCTGGTGATCGAGCATAATCTGGACATGATCAGAAACGCCGATTGGATTATCGATCTTGGACCAGAAGGCGGAGACCGCGGTGGCGAAATTGTCGCTGAAGGCCCGCCAAAAGAGATTGCCAAGGCCAAGCGGTCCTATACAGGACAGGTGTTGAAAGAGGCCGGGCTGTAGGCGTCAATCGCCATTCGTCAACCGTGTGATGAAGGGAACAGGCCCCACAAGCTTGTCCCGATGTCAGCTCGGGACCCCGAGGCACTCGAAGGGGCGAACTGCGTCCGTACCCGTGAAACCGGATTGCCTTACCCGGCATGACTTTGCTGGCGATGAGTGCTACCATCGGACAGGTGTTACACGAGTGTCCAATTGACTGGTCAGTACCCCCGCTCGCTTGGAACAAGCCACGATGACTGCTCAAGAGGCTATTGATACAGCGGTTCGACGGCTCGTGAGTGCCGCCAGTCCCAGGAAGGTCATTCTCTTCGGTTCCTTCGCAGATGGGACGGCCACTACGGAATCCGATGTGGACTTGCTCGTGATCGAACATGAGGTTGGCTCCAAGCGTGCGGAGATGGTCCGTTTGCGAAAGGCAATCGGATCCATTGGGTTTCCCGTTGACGTGCTTGTCGTTTCAGAAGGAGAAATTTCTGACTGGGGACATCTCCCCGGAACAGCTATGTACTGGGCTCTGAAAAACGGCAAGGTCCTCTATGAAGCGGCCTGAGGATCTTGCACGCCGCTTTCTTGCGCTGGCTGATCGCGACATCAGAGCGTTCCGCAAGCTGTCTGACGATCCAGAAATAGACGACGAAGTCGTTGGCTTTCACGCCCAGCAAGCCGTCGAAAAGTGTCTCAAGGCTGTGCTGATCAAGCACTGCATCGAACAGCGCAAAACTCATGATCTGCAACGTCTCATAGACCTGCTCACCGAGAACAATCTCCCGAGTCCCCCACTACGTGACGGGATTGATACGCTAGGTCCCTTCGCAGTCGAGCTGCGATACGATTTTATTTCGACTGAACCGTTGGATCGCGAGCAAGCGAGCACAGTTGTCGCAGCTGTTCGTAGCTGGGCAGAGCAGCAAGTCTCATAAGAATCTATTCGAAAAGCATTAATGATCACCCTCGAACGATCCATCTCCCTCACTCCCGCTGAGAGGAAAGGGACAAGGGGGAGTGGTGACTGATGGTGCCAATAGCCGCAGCTGGTATTGTTGCTGTGCTTGGATCGAGGAGCTGAGACAATGAAATTCTCTGAAAGACTTGGCATTACAAGCGTAATACCACTTCAGATTGATTCGATGAATGAGGCACTTCGGGTAAGTATTTGGAACTTGCTTCTTACCATTATCAATATTGAGGGCTCAGATGGCGCTTGGCAGTACTCTCTAAAGCACCTTGCAGAGTATTTCTTTAAGTTTCCAACTGATGGTGTGCCAAAAGGTATTTCCTTGAGGGGGAAGGAGTGGCTCCGGAACCGGTATCAAGCACTTCAATGGTATGAGGTGTACAATCTCTTAGAATTTATCACGCAAAACGCCAAATTTATTTCTGACACATATGATACTTCCAGCAAGATCCTGAAGCTTGCCAACGACGTCCTCGCGCGCGAACGATCTGGCTATAGATTCATTAACGGTCAATTGGCTCCGATTACAAACGAAATAGAAATGAAGTCTATTGAAGATGCGGTTGCGGCAGCCAAGCGTGCTGGGCTTGGTGGCGTTGTCGAACATCTTCAGACTTCTGTTCAGTTGCTTGGGAAGCGACCGGAAGCTGATTACCGCAACTCGACTAAGGAGGCCATAAGCGCTGTAGAGTCTGCTGCCAAACGCATCTCTGGGGTTGAGAGTGGCGGACTTGATGCAGCCCTCAAGAAGCTGGGCAGTGTTTCCGAACTTCATCCGGCACTGAAAGATGGCTTTTTGAAACTGTATGGCTATTCGAGTGACGAAGATGGAATTCGGCATGCGATCCTTGAAGAAGCCAAAGTTGGATTCGACGAAGCCAAGTTCATGCTGGTTTCCTGCTCTGCATTCGTAAACTTCCTCATTCCGAAAGCGGAGTCAGCTGGATTGCTCAAGAAGGCCTGAACACGTGATTTCCCTCGATTGATCAATAGCAAGAAGGCCCATGCACACCATTACTCTCTTGACCATCTCTAGCACCTTCATGACGTATGCCCGGCATGGGCATTTTGAATGCAAGGACTTGGCGTCTTCACAACTTCTTGTTGCCGAAGGAGATTAGGCTCGGCATGAAATCTGACGGGATTGTTGGCGATTATCATGATAATTGCCAATGGAGGTGTCGATTATCAGGATGTTTGGTCCAGAGGTCTCACGTTCTCAACTAACTACCGCATAAGGGACATCTTCCATGCAGACCATTCTCTTGCTGACGATCTCCAATATCTTTATGACCTTTGCCTGGTATGGGCATTTGAAATATAAGGACTCGCCCTTGTGGATGGCGATCGTGGTGAGCTGGGGGATTGCGTTTTTTGAGTACTGTCTGCAAGTGCCGGCCAATCGGATCGGTCACTATGAATTCACAGCGGCGCAGCTGAAAACGATTCAGGAGGTTATTACCCTTGTCGTGTTTTGTGTCTTCTCGGTGCTCTATCTCAAAGAGCCACTGAAATGGAACTATCTGGTTGGTTTCGGCATGATGGTCGGTGCGGTGTTTGTCATTTTCAAGGAATGGTGAAGGTGGATTCGTACTGCGATAGGTCTGCGTAAGGTACAGTCGCCCGTCGCAAGCCAAGCCCAATCACAATCCTTTTCCCAGTCGCATGCCTCACTTCTGCTTGCAGCGCATCTGCGAGCTCACTAAAATACGGTCCACTTTTATCGTGACTGTCGAGCGAAGGGAGACAGTGGTATGCCGAAGGCAAAGAAAACAGAGGTTGGAGCCAAGACTGAAAAAGAAACCAAGAAATCCATAACCCCTGCAGGGACAACCACGCCGACGTCAGAAGACTTCGAAAAGCTCGGTGTCTTTTATATGGGACGGCCGTACGATCTCGCCACGAAGCAGGCCAAACCAGGATGGCTCCTGTACGACTCGAAAGATCTGGTGACACACGCGGTTTGCGTCGGCATGACCGGCAGCGGAAAGACCGGCCTTTGTCTGGCTCTCCTCGAAGAGGCGGCGATCGACAATATTCCGGCCATCATCATCGACCCGAAGGGTGACTTGGGGAACCTGATGCTGACGTTTCCCAGCCTAAAAGGCGAAGACTTCCAGCCATGGATCAACGAAGATGATGCGCGCAAGAAGGGATTGGCTCCTGCCGAGTATGCCCAGGCGCAAGCGGAGTTATGGGCCAAAGGTCTTGCAAGTTGGCAACAGGATGGCGCCAGGATTCAACGTTTACGAGACGCAGCGGATGTGGTGATGTACACACCAGGCAGTACCGCGGGATTGCCGGTCTCCATCCTAAAATCCTTCTCCGCACCCTCTGCCGATGTACTTGACGATGCGGAGCTCTTGCGCGAGCGGGTCAGTACCACTGTGACTAGTCTGCTCGGCTTACTCGGAATCGAAGCCGATCCTATCCAGAGCCGTGAGCACATTCTTCTCTCCACGATCCTCGATCAGACATGGAGGAAAGGACAGGATCTCGATCTCGCGGCCTTGATCCAAGCCATTCAAGCACCGCCGCTGTCGAAGATCGGCGTGATGGATGTCGACTCCTTTTTTCCGTCCAAGGATCGCTTTGCCCTGGCCATGAAGCTGAATAATCTGCTGGCCGCGCCTGGCTTCCAGGCCTGGCTCGAAGGCGAGGCGCTTGATATTCAATCGATGATGTATACCCCAGCCGGTAAGCCTCGCTTGGCTATTTTCTCCATCGCCCATCTGAACGACGCCGAGCGGATGTTTTTCGTCACGTTGTTGCTGAGCCAAATGGTCGGATGGATGCGAGCGCAGTCGGGCACAACCAGCCTGCGCGCCCTGCTCTATATGGATGAGATCTTCGGCTATTTCCCGCCGGTATCAAATCCCCCCTCCAAGTTGCCATTGATGACGTTGCTCAAGCAGGCACGGGCATTCGGGCTCGGAGTGGTCCTGGCTACGCAGAATCCCGTCGATCTCGACTATAAGGGCTTGGCCAACACGGGAACCTGGTTCATCGGACGCTTGCAGACAGAACGAGATAAGGCCCGCGTCTTGGAAGGATTGGAAGGGGCTTCGAGTAGTGCGGGAAAGAAGTTTGATCGAGGCCGTATGGAGCAAACATTGGCGGGGCTTGGGAATCGGATCTTCCTGATGAACAATGTGCATGAGGACGAGCCGGTCGTGTTCGAGACGCGCTGGTGTCTCTCCTACCTCCGGGGTCCGTTGACGAGGACGCAGATTAAACAACTGATGGACCCAGTAAGACGTGAAACGTTAAACGTGAAACATGAAATGTCCGGGGTCGCCGCGCACTCAGCACGCAGCACTCAGTCCTCAGCACTGGCATCACGTCCCATGCTCCCGCCGGATGTGCCGCAGCATTTTGTGCCGTTGCGTGGAAGCAAGCCAGATGGGAGTGAATTAGTGTATGTACCGATGTTGCTCGGCTCTTCCCAGATTCGCTTTTCGGATTCGAAAAGTGGGATCGATGCCACGCAAGACATGACCGTCTTGGCACCTATCGCGGATGGGCCTGTCGCCGTCGATTGGGATAAGGCGACGGCGGCTGATCTGGCTATAGCTGATCTCGAACAGGCGCCTGCGGAAGGCGCACAGTTTCTTGTGCTTCCGGCCAGTGCCGGGAAAGCCAAGAGTTATACGGATTGGAACAAGGACTTCGGCGGCTGGCTTTTTCGAACGCAAAAGGTCGAGTTGTACAAAAGCCCCAGTACGAAAGACGTCTCAAAGCCCGGCGAGTCCGAACGGGATTTCCGCGTGCGGTTGCAGCAGTCTGGGCGTGAATCTCGCGATAAGAGCGCTGACGCGTTACGCCAAAAGTATGCCCCAAAGATTGCAACCTTGCAGGATCGCATCAGACGGGCTGAATTGCAGAAAGAAAAGCAACAGGCCGAGTCCCGTTCCAGTCAAATGCAGGCTGCGATCTCTGTTGGGGCCTCGATCCTTGGGGCCTTTATGGGACGCAAAACCATCAGCGCCACCAACATTGGCCGGGCGACGACAGCCATTCGCAGTGCCGGCCGAGTCATGAAAGAGTCAAAAGATGTCGGAGCAGCCGAAGAAAACGTGGCGGCACTCCAGCAGCAGCTAGCCGATCTTGAAACACAATTCAAGTCAGAAAGCGAGGCTCTAGCTGCCGCCACAGACCCACTGAATGAAAAGCTCGACACGATTTCCGTGAAACCGACCAAGGCCAACATTGCGGTGAAGCTGGTGGCCCTGGCGTGGACTCCACATTGGCGAGATGCAAATGGGAGTCTCAATCCAGCTTGGGTTTAGCGCCTCCGTTTCTTCCGAGTTATATATAACTGCTGGCCTCTCCTTGATCTCAGCTCAAGCTGACGGGCTAGGCCTCAGAGCACTCGCTAGGTAGCCAAGCCGAGTGTTGCTCCAGACGTCCTCTTCCTAGATCCCATCAAGTTTTCTGTTCTTTAGACCGAAAAAGTACCGTATTGGTTTGTCGAAATGTCTGCAGTATCAGGAAGTTGGGAGATGGGACAGGCTGTGACACCATGCACTCCAGAGAGTTACACCAAGCGACTTTGGGCTGCCCTCCCACGGGGCGAATCGTTGGAGACCGTTGAGTGGAGCAGACGCCACCGAGGTATCGTCTGGCTCTTAGGGTGTCACGCTGTGGGAGTCCCGCTGTTTAGCTTCATGACCGGCTTACACGTCTGGCTTGGTCTCGCTGGTGGGGGGCTGTTGGCGGTCTGTGCCATTCTGGCCCTCACTCCATCACTGCGTGCACGGTTCCGTGCTGCCTTAGCGACAGGTGGGTTGATATTGGCTTCGACGCTGTTGGTCCATTTGTCCGGTGGGTATATCGAATCCCATTTTCACTTCTTTGTGATGATGGCGGTGATCGTCTTGTACCAGGATTGGGTGCCCTTTCTCCTGGCCCTCATCTCCGTTGTGGTTGATCATGGGCTCATCGGAACCCTCGCACCGACTCTGGTGTACAACCATTCTGAAGCTCAACACCATCCTTGGATCTGGGCCCTTATCCACGGTGGGTTCATCTTAGCCGAATGTGCAGCTCTCCTGGTCTATTGGCGAGTGAATGAAACGGTGCAGAGTGACCTCTACCAGGAAAAAGAACGAGCGGAGGCAGCAAGCAAAGCAAAATCTCAGTTCCTAGCGAACATGAGTCATGAGATCAGGACTCCGATGAATGGAGTGCTGGGCATGGCGGAGCTACTCTCGCATACCCCACTGACCGAGAAGCAACGGCGCTATGTGGACCAGATTCGCAGCTCAGGTGGCGATCTCCTGTACATCATCAATGACATCCTCGATTTTTCGAAGATTGAGGCCGGCAAGATCGTGCTGGAGCGTAATCCGTTCGACCTGGCTGCGGTCATGAGGGAGATGGTGGAATCATTTCTGGAGCGGGCTGTCGCCAAAGGGCTCACGCTTTCCTATAGAGCGGAGGAGGGACTCCAGACCCACGTCGTGGGGGATGTCTATCGATTCCGCCAGGTCCTGACGAACTTGATCGGGAATGCCATCAAATTCACTGATGCCGGCACGATATCCGTGACGCTGCAGCGCAGCAACGGCTCGGCAGGATCGTTCCGGATAGCGGTTCAGGATAGTGGGATCGGTATTTCGCCGGAGGCTCAAGCGGCGCTTTTTCAGGAGTTCTCTCAAGTCGATGGGTCTTCGACGAGGAAACACGGAGGTACGGGGCTCGGTCTGGCGATCTCCAAACGACTCGTCGAGATGATGCAGGGATCGATCGGGGTGGAGTCGGCACCGGGAGCCGGGTCGCAATTTTGGTTTACGGTGCAGTTTGCTGAAGAGGAACTAGACGACTCGGTGACGGGTCGCGATTCTGGTGTAGGTCAAATTGCCGCGTAGCGAAGGACGCAAAAGGAGGCCATGAAATGGAAGTCCATACGCTTGGGTTCGATCAGAAAACGCGCTGGTCAGTCAGCCATCGACCAAAGATTGATTCGTCTCGCACACTCATAGTGCTATTTGGATCCTCAAGCCTTCTCGATGATGCCGGTCCAATCGAAGAATTGCTCCACGACTATCCTGACTCGCTTGCCATTGGCTGCTCAACGGCAGGGGAAATTCTGGGCACACAAATTTACGACGAGAGTGTGAGTGCGGCGCTCGTCAGACTTAATCACACTGATATTCGGATGGCCAGTGCTCCCGTACAGTCAGCGGATGATTCGTTTGCCGCCGGACAGCAGATCGCGCGGCAGCTGAACGATGCACGACTCAGGGGCATCTTTGTCCTGTCCGATGGGCTTCAGGTGAACGGGAGCGAGCTGGTGCGGGGGCTCAACTCTCAAGTCTCATCATCGGTGGTTGTCACGGGAGGGTTGGCTGGGGATGGAGATCGCTTTCGTCGGACGTGGGTGTTGCACGGCAGGCGTCCTCAGGCCGGTTTTGTCACAGCGGTTGGGTTCTACGGTGACCACATCCGAATTGGGCATGGATCAAAAGGAGGCTGGGATCGATTTGGGCCGGAGCGCCGGGTGACCAAATCAAAAGGCAACGTACTCTATGAGCTTGATGGACGGCCCGCACTCGAACTGTACAAGGGATATCTTGGTGAGCGGGCCGCTGGGCTACCTGCAACCGGTCTGTTGTTTCCGTTGGCGTTGCGCGCCAACGTATCGGACCCCAAGAGTCTGGTTAGGACCATTTTGGCCGTGAATGAACGGGACCAGTCGCTCACCTTCGCGGGCGACATTCAAGAAGGAACGCTGGCTCAGCTCATGAAGGCAAATTTCGACCGATTGGTTCAAGGCGCTTCGGAGGCCGCCACATCAACGAAACTGTCGGCCAACGGATGTTCCAGTACCCTCGCGGTTGCGATTAGCTGTGTCGGAAGGCGACTGGTTCTCGGGGAGCGGACCGAGGAGGAAACGGAGGCCACGTTGGATGTGCTTCCTCCCGGGACACAGCAGATCGGATTTTATTCCTACGGCGAGATTTCCCCCTATGCCACAGGAACCTGTGATCTGCATAACCAGACGATGACCTTGACGACGTTGAGCGAGGCTGCCTGAATACTTATGCATCCCTTACTGGCCCGACAACTGAAACGCTTGGGGCTTGATGAGGGGCATCCTCCATCTCCGGTGGTATGGGAGGAGCTGCTGAAGAGGATCGATCGGAGTTATCTTGAAGCCGACCAAGGCCATGCGCTCTTGGAGCGGTCGCTGGCTCTTTCCTCCTCAGAAATGCAGGAGCTGTATGCTCAGCTCAAGCAGAACAGCGAAACGCAACTGGAACAGGAGCGGAACACACTCCGGACGGTCCTGCAATCACTGGGTGATGGACTCTGCGTCGTGGATGCGGAGTGGAAGATTCAGATGGTCAATCCTCAGGCTGAACTCTTGTTCGGGGAAACCAGTCACACGCTCATGGGTCGTTCCGTGTATCGGATGATTTCACCAGGCCCCGAAGAATACCGATCCGAATGTCTCATTACCGACTCGACCTTTCCTTCACTGGCGTCCGGTGAACCCTATCGAACGGATGATGGGGTCCTGTTGACCAGGAACGGTGAACTGGTACCTATTGCCCTGGTCGTGAGCCCTCTGCTGCTGACGGGCAAGGCAATCGGTGCGGTTCTGGTGCTCAGAGACATTTCGCATCAGAAGCGGGTTGAACAGGAACGTCAACAGACTGAGGGCCTACTTCGGCGCATTAAGACCGGTTTGTCTGAATTGGCAGAAAGTCCTGAAATTTATAATGGGAATCTTGAGCAGGCCTTTCAAACCATCACTCGAGTGGCGGCCGTCTTTCTGTGTGTCGAGCGGGTCAGCATTTGGTTTTTTACGGAGAATCGTTCCACGATTCAATGTGCCAAGCTCTATCAATTCACCACCCAGGAATACTCGCAAGGCACTGTCCTGGCCGCAACGACCTATCCACGATACTTCAGGGAGCTGGAGACGGAACAGTCTGTGGTGGCGGACGATGCGCAGCACGATCTAAAGACGGCGGAGTTCACCGCAAGCTATTTAGCGCCTCTGGGGATTACCTCGATGCTTGATGTGCCGATCCGTTCCGGCGGTCAGATGGTGGGGGTGATCTGTTACGAGCACATTGGTCCCATACGATGTTGGACGTTGGAGGAGCAACATTTTGCCGTGTCGGTGGCCAACACGCTCACGTTGGCCCTTGAGGCGGCTGACCGGAAAAAGGTTGAGCAGGCCCTACGGACGAGCGAAGGACGCCTGACGATGACGGTCCAGAGCACAAACATCGGGATTTGGGATTGGGATCTTAGTTCCAATGACGTGTATTTGTCCCCTGAATGGAAGCGGCAGCTGGGATATGAGGATCATGAGTTCGCCAATTCGTTTCAGGAATGGGAATGTCGAGTTCATCCGGACGACCATGAGCGTGCTCTCGGTGCAATTGAGGCCTATCTCAATGGACGAGTGGGGGCACTCGAGAACGAGCATCGCCTTCGCCATAAAGATGGGTCATATCGATGGATTCTTGCCCGTGGGACCATCATTAGAAATGAAGGAGCACTCTCGTCTCGCATGGTCGGCATCCACATCGATGTAACTGACCGGAAAGCCGCTGAAGAGGTCCTGCGTCAAGCCAAGGATGCGGCTGAAGCGGCGAGTCGTGCAAAGAGCCAATTTCTTGCCAACATGAGCCACGAGATTCGGACGCCGATGAACGGCGTGCTGGGCCTGGCGGAGCTGTTGCTTCGCTATCCGCTCAATGAGAAAGAGCGTCAGTTGACTCAATCGATTCATCGATCCGGATCCGTGCTCCTTGCCATCATTAATGACATTCTCGATTTCTCGAAAATCGAGGCGGGGAAATTACAATTGGAGGCGATCCCTTTTGAGGTGCGACGGACGTTTGAGGAATCCCTTGCGGTGTCTTCCTCTACTGCAGAACAGAAAGGGCTGAGACTCTCATGTCGCATCGACCCGCACATCCCGTCTGCCCTGATCGGTGATCCGACAAGGCTGAGGCAGATCATCGTCAATCTGGTCAGCAATGCGGTGAAATTCACTGAGCAGGGTACGGTCACCGTCAGTGCGGAGTGGATTGGGACAAGAGAAGGGCAACCTGGATTGTCCGTCAGCGTGGCCGATACTGGTATTGGGATTCCCCTTGAGGCGCAGTCAAATATCTTCGATGCCTTCTCCCAGGCAGATGGGTCGACGACAAGGAAGTACGGTGGAACAGGATTAGGCCTGGCCATTGTCAAGCAACTGGTGACCCTCATGGGTGGGACGATTGAGCTCCAGAGTCGCCCGGGGGAAGGGACCTGTTTTCGATTCACGGTCTACTGTACGCCCGCTGCTATGCCGACTCAGAGGCCGTCCGAATTGTTCGCTGTGCCTGCCAAGCGCGGTGATACCGTCAGTGATCAGCGTCCTCTAAGGACGGGTGAGATTCGTATTCTCCTGGTGGAGGATAATCCCGTGAACCGTGAAGTGGCGTGCGGCATGCTGGAAGTACTCAATTGTCGCATCGACACGGCGGAAAATGGCCGAGAAGCTCTTGAGGCAATAGCCAAGACCGACTATGCACTCGTCTTTATGGATTGTCAGATGCCGGAAATGGATGGATTGACGGCGACCAAACTAATCAGAGCTCGGGAAGCGGCAGAAGCTGTTTCGAGTTCCGAATTCAATGTTTCGAGTCCAAGACCGGTGCATCCGAGCCTTCAACCTGAAACTCAACACGCGAAACCCGACATTCCCCGTCGTGTGCCGATCGTGGCATTGACGGCGCATGCGATGCAGGGGGACAGAGAGCAGTGTCTCTCTGTCGGTATGGACGACCACCTTAGCAAACCATTTACCCTCGTGCAGCTTGAGCACATGCTGGCTCGTTGGCTCCCCAACTGGCCCGGGAGTGATGCCGGTCAGCAGGCGATTTCATCCGGTTCCGTCGGGAAGGAGACGGTAGGTGACTTGCAGGAGGATCATCGTCGCGTCTCAGAGCCGGGAGGGCCATCCGCCGGATCGATCATTGATCAAACCGCGCTGGCGGGGATCCGTGCACTTCAACGTTCAGGACAGCCTGATATTGTCGTGCGTGTCGTGACGTCGTATCTCGATACATCCCCGGACATTGTGGAGCGAATACGTTCAGCCGCACGGTCACAGAATGCGGCGGAGCTGCGTGCTGCGGCGCATCGCCTGAAGTCGAGCAGCGCTCAGCTTGGGGCCATGGCGGTTTCCGCTGATTGCCGAGAATTGGAGCAGATGGGGGAGCGCCAAGATCTCACGCATGTCGATGAGGTAATAGCACGGCTGGGTCAGCATTATGTGGCGGCCTGTGATGCGCTTCGAGGTGAAGTGAGCAAAGGAAAAGCTGCGGCATGACCACCGAACGACGACCGACAGTTCTGATTGTCGACGATGATACCATTGCCCGCATGCTTGCACGCGAGGCGCTGGAACAGTCCGGCTGGTTGGTTGAAGAGGCAGAGAACGGACGTCTCGGAGTTGAGGCGTTTGTCCGCCATCATCCTGATCTGGTACTTCTGGATATCATGATGCCGGAGATGGATGGGTTCGCCGTCTGTGCGGAGGTGAGGCGGTTGCCCGATGGAACGCATACACCGGTGCTCATGATGACCGGGCTGGAGGACTATCAATCGATTACGCAGGCCTACGATGTCGGAGCGACCGATTTTATCGTCAAGCCGATCAATGGGCTGTTGCTCAGCCATCGGGTCCGGTACATGTTGAGGGCCGGCCACGCCATGCGTGAGTTGCGTGACAGCCAGGAGAAGCTGGTTCAGGCTCGCGACGCCGCATTGGAAGGAGCCCGATTGAAATCTGAATTCTTGGCCACCATCAGTCATGAGATCCGGACACCGATGAACGGCATCATTGGGATGGATGACTTGCTGCTCGACACAGAGCTGACACCGGAGCAGCGAGATTGTGCGGAAACGATCAAGGCCTCTGCCATAGCATTGCTGGAAATCGTCAACGACATTTTGGATTTCTCCAAGTTGGAGTCGGGACGCGTGACGCTGAGCCACGAAGAGTTTGAGATCCACGGGATGGTGCAGGACTATCTGACGCCGTTCCGAGAACGCGCTGAGGAGAAACACGTCCTGCTTCGGCATGCCATCGCGTCTACCGTTCCGGCCAGGCTCCGGGGTGATCGGGTGCGCCTAGGTCGTCTGCTGTCTGTGCTCCTCAACAACGCGCTCAAGTTCACGGAGCGAGGTGAGATTTCACTACAGGTCGGTCTCACTCCACAGATACCTACGGGTATGGAGTCCACATCTCCAGATGGGGCAAGCTGGATACGGTTTACTGTCACTGACACAGGAATTGGTATTGGTAAGGCCGATGCAGATCGATTGTTCCAGCCCTTTGTCCAGGCAGATGGATCCTATCGAAGGAAATATGGAGGGATGGGACTGGGATTGGCCCTTGCGAAGCAGCTTGTGGAAGTGATGGGTGGAAGAATTGAATTCGAGAGTGAGCTCGGGAGAGGAAGCCGTTTCTGGTTTGACCTTCCGTGTACCTCGGTAAGCCCGAGCCCTCCACCGGCCGTGAGACAGCGGAATGCACTCATCTATGTGAGGGAAGCAGTCAGTCAGGCGATAGTCAGCAGAACCTTGGAAAAGCTCGGTTACTACATCGTGAGCCCTGTCAACCTGGCCGGTCTGGATCAGATTGCCCCGGAACGCGCTCCGGAGGTCTTGGTGACGGAGTTCAGTCTGTTGACCTCGGAGGCAGAGCGTATTCAGGTACAACGGCTGAAAGAACGGTTTCCCCAGCTACGAATTCTTTGCTTGGCTGAGGACACACCCTGCAGTGAGATGCCATGCGAATTTCCCTTCCAGGTTGATGGCTATCTCAATAAGCCGCTTACGGTTGAGGCCATCAAGGCCGCAGCGGGAACCGAGGCGGACTAGTGGTTCGTCGGAAATGCGTCGACGAGATTCGGTGCTTCCATAACGTACCGAATCCTTTCAAACCAACAGATGTGCACTTTTCCGGTCTGCGAACGAATCAACGGCTCAATGTTTCTTGTCCTTCTGCATAATCTTGTCTGTCCAGGCCAGCAAGATTGCGGAAGCGAGGAAGGTCATGTGGATAAAGATCTTCCATTTCAAGTGTTCCGGGTTTTCATTGGCCACATCCACAAATCCTTTCAGCAAATGAATGCTGGAGATGCCGATCAAGGATGCCGCCAGTTTGATCTTGATGGTCCCAGGATCGACGTGCGTCAGCCAATCAGGACGATCGGGATGGTGCTCTAGATCCAGTTTGCTCACAAACGTCGCATACCCGCCGATCACCACCATGGTCAGCAGATTGGCAACCATGGTGACATCAATTAAGCCTAAGACGCCCAGCATAAAGACCGTTTCGTCCATCTTGTTGATATGGATCACCATTTCCCACAGTTCGACGAGAAATTTGTAGGCGTAGAGGAGTTCTGCCACGATCAGTCCGGCATAGAGGGGTGCCTGAATCCATCGACTGGCAAAGACAACCGATTCGAAGACGGCCTCGACCTGATTGCTGGCGGAGTGAGTGGGCTTATGTGAACGGTGGGTTTCCCGGGTATCGGGTAAACCAGAGTCGGACATTACAATGCTCCTTTCAGAAGAAACGATGACCTATTCAGTCGGGTCAATCGACAGTCGCCCGTATCCTAGTCAGGGGATCAGAGCCTGTCAATTCGTGAGAGCAGTGAGAAGGTTACGTTCCTGGAGCGTTGTTGGTCGGCGTTGATAGCTAGGGAGTGGGGGGCGTAGAGGTGATCTGCGGTAACTGCTTAATCAAACTCTCGGCTCGTGTGCAGGCCAGTTTGATCTGTTCAGCGCAATATTGTGACGGATCTTCTGCGGACAGTCGTGCAAGGAGAATGTCGGCAAATCCATTGATGGATGTCAGGCAGTTGTTCAAGTCGTGTGCAACTTTCGTGAGGGGTAATGATAGGCTCTGGTGAGCGTCAGCCGAAGGTACTGGTTTGGTAACTGTCTGGGGGCACGTGACTCTGATCAAGGCGCTGGTGATAGACAAACGGAGTGTCTCGGCCGAAGGTGGAATCACGGGTAACACTTCATGGGCTCCAGCACGGATGGCGTCGGACAGCCTTGTGGGATCGGGCGTTCGGTGGAAACCGATGATTGCACTGCAGGCGGCTGTCTCTCGTACCCGCTCTACCGCGTTTCGTCCGGCATGGTCCGACAGAGAGAGGTCGATGAGAATCACCGGGACGTGATGGGCCTGTAAGTAGGCGAGCCCCTCCTCAAGGGAGAACACGACATCCAGCGTCACCGACGAATGATAGGCAAGGACTATCAGCTCTCGGAATGCTTGGGCGAGGTCAGGATCAGACTCGATCAAAAGAGCCGCACCTGACGATGATAACTCTGTGGACATATTCAGTATGGTAATGGTCTGCCCTGCAGTGAAACTGGACGGCGTATCATATGAAGCCTGTGTTTGAGACGAGAGAGACTCTGTTCTTATCGGAATACGGTACAGAGTTCTTTACCAGGGGAGGTTCGGCACGCAGCTGCCATCAGAATGTATTTAGGCGCGGTCCAGTGGTAGACGGGGCTCAGACCCCTTGAAGCTTCCGGCGTAGAAGGCAGCGATCTGCGATCGGCGACCGATACTAAGTTTGGAATAGATATTGGCGAGGTAGTTCTTGACCGTTTTTTCACTGAGCTGCAAAAATTGTGCGATTTCTTTGTTGGTGAGACCCTTCGCAACGAGAGGAAGGAGACGCTGCTCTTGGGGCGAGAGGAGGGGACGTTTGGATTGTCCTGGCTCGGTAGGGACGTTCTTCAGTCGATCCAGCGTGTGTTGGGGCAAGCGAGCATCCATCAGCGTCTTGCCGGCTGCAACGGTTCGAATAGCGCGTACGAGTGCCTGAGAAGCGATGTCTTTGAGGAGATACCCATGAGCACCGGCGAGAATTGCTTCGAGCACCGTATGGTCGTCGGCAAAACTCGTGAGGAACAATATTCGGGTACGCGGACATCGTGCAAGGATCTCACGGGCTGCATCCACACCGCTTCCGTCCGGTAAGCGGATGTCAAGTAAGACGAGGTCCGGTTTCAGGCGAACACAAAGCTTTTTGGCCTCTGCCATTCGCTTTCCCTGCCCAATGACCTTTAGTCCGGGCGTCAGATTAAGGACGGCACAGAGACCGATTCGCACGACCTCGTGGTCATCGACGATCACGAGTCGAATCGTTGATGACTTACTCATACAACGCATCCTTTTTTAATGGCACATCGACCGTGATCGTGGTTCCATGTCTTGGTACGCTTTCGAGAGTGAAGGAGGCAGTCATTTGCCGTGCACGAGCGGCCATATTAGCAAGTCCTCGGCCGGTGCGGCGTTTGCGTGAAGGGGAAAAGCCGGTGCCATTGTCTCCGATGAGTAACCGGATCGAGTTATGAGCGACGCTCAGCTGCAGCCAGCGGCGGGAGGCACGAGCATGGCGCACGCTGTTACTCAGGGCTTCCCGCGTAATGTTCAACAGTTGCTCTCCGATCTGAGGGGTGATAAAGGACAGCACGGGGCTCTTGATCTCAACCTCAGTTGCGACACCCTCGGTGTCGGTCGTGGAGGTGATAAGCTCTTGAAGCGACTGTCCGAAGTCCATCTGAACGGACGTCCGGTCTGTGAGTAAGGTGATAAACCGTCGAACATCGACCATGAGACCGTTCAACTGGCGGATGGCCTGGGATATGTACGCTTTTGATCGGCGTGGTGATCGCTCCATTGCAAGCTTGCTGGCTTCAAGCTGCATCCCGACTGCATACAGAGCTTGAAGGAGATTATCATGCAGGTCTCGACTGAGTTGCTCTCGTTCTTCCAGCGCCAGTTTACGTTCGGTAATATCCTGTACCGCAGCAAGAAGCAGTGGGCCTTGCCGGTCAGGCAGGTCGATCTTGGTGGTTTTGACCAGCACCCAAATGATCTCACCTGATTTGCGGATATACCGTTTCTCATAGGTGTAGCCGGCTCTGATTCCACGGTAGAATTCTTCAGTCAATCGAATATTGGCGGAGAGATCCTCCGGGTGGGCATACAACGCGTACGTGCTGCCGATGATTTCGTGGACCTCGTACCCGGTCAGTTGGCAAAAGGCGAGATTCGCGGTGATTACGCGCCAGTTTTCATCGAGAATGCAGAGCCCAACGGGGGCTTCAGCGACGAAGCGCTGGAGCCTCAGCTCGCTCTCCCGTAATGCCTGCTCGGCACGTTTGTGTTCCGTGATATCTCGGAAACTCCAGACCCGGCCAACGATTTCGTTGTCAAGAATTTGCGGTCGAGAATACCGTTCGAACACTCGCCCGTCCTTGAACATGACCACATCAAAACTTTCCTGCTCCGGCTGGGCATACAGCTCACGGACTTTCCGCAGAAATGTCTCGGGTTCCTGAAGCTGGTCCATCACAAAGGTGAGTAGTGCGTCGTCGTCCCCACTGTCCGCGAGCGACTGGGGGATGTTCCAGAGGTGCAGGAACCGTTGATTCGCACTGGTGACCTTCCCTTGTCGGTCGATGACCAGCAAACCGTCGGCCACTGAATTGATGGCGGCTTGCAAGAGCGAGTACGCTCGTTTCCGATCAGAGATGTCACGAACAAAGGCGAAGTTGTATTCCTTCCCCTCTACGGCAATAAAACTAGCGACAATTTCTACAGGGTAGGTTTCGCCGGATTTGGTGCGATGACGCGATTCAAAGCGAAGACGTCCTGCTCGACTCAATTCCGCCCAATGTTCAGGCCACCGTTCCGTTCGGTATTCGGTATCAATGTCGTTTACGGACAGACGAAGTAACTCTTCACGTGAGTACCCGAGTCGTACGCAAGCGGCGTCATTGACATAGAGAAAACGAGCCGACTGATCGACCCAGAACACAAAATCTGCGGAGCGGTCAACGGCCAGCTGAGTCAGCCGGAGGGCTTGTTCGGCTTGCTTCAGGTCGGTCACGTCGCGGGCGACCCCGACCAATCCGATCACGCATCCGTTCTGGGCTCGGTGCGGGGTCTTGATCACATGAAAAATGCGGGGGGTGCCGTTAATGGGAACAATTTCCTCGAATTCCTGTTGGACCGCCCCGGAAAAAACATCATGATCTCCGGCCACACAGCGATCGGCGACTTCAGGCGGAAACAGTTCGGCGTCGGTCTTTCCGATGATGTCGTCGGGGAGCTTGTTGAGCGTCTGTGCAAAGGCCGAATTGACGAATCGATAGTGGCCGTCTTGACCCTTCATGAAAATGACGTCGGGGGCCGTTTCAATGACGGACCGCAGCAGTGCCTCTTGGTCGTGGAGGGCCTGTTCTGCTCGTTTGCGATCATCAATGTTTTGGATAACGGCGATCAAATAGTCCTGATCGGAAGAGCCGCTCTGGACAAGTGAGACGGTCAAATCGACCCACGCCCATGTGTCGTTGCTTCTGCGATACCGTTTCTGCATCGAGAAGGAATGGCGCTTCCCCGTGAGCAGTTCGTCGAGATAGACAAGATTCGCTTCCAAGTCATCCGGATGCGTGAGGTCTTGAAATGTTCGCTGGAGTATGACTTCAGATGAGTAGCCCAGCAGTTCGCAGAGGTGTGGATTGACTCGAAGAAATCGTCCGTCGAGGTTCAGTTGAGCAATGCCGACTCCCGCATGTTCATAGAGCGCTCTCCAGCGAGCCTCATTTTCTCGAATCTGCGCCTCGATGAGTCGGCTCTCGGTGATGTCGCGTACAAGACAGCCGACTGTCGCCTGGGACGTGTGACTCCCTGGAATCAGGGTCAGGACCCCCGAAAAATAGCGTAGGGTTTGATGCAATCGAACGGCGTAGTTAATGGTCGCAGGTTTGCCGGTCCTCATGACTTGCCGGATCGTTTCGACATAGTGGGACCCCGCATCTTCTCCGAATAGGTCGGTGAGGCGTCGGCCGATGAGCTCCTGTTTTGGCATCAAAAGCTTGTCGTTGCTGTGGGTCCAGACATTGAGGTACCGTCCGTCTTGGTCAAACTCAAAGGCGAGGTCGTCCAGCGCGTTCAAAAACGAACGAAGACGCGCTTCGGCTCTCAGGGTCGCCTCCTCGGCCCGTTTGATCTCAGACTGATCGACATAGAGACCGACAGCCAGAGACAGCTGCTCGAATTCGTCATGGACGAACACGGGCCAGAGGAGAAGGTCCAACACCTTTCCATCTTTGCGCCGGCGCCTGAGCTCAATCGGGCCGATTAATTCCCCACGCGTGCCTGCTTGCCAGAGGGCATTTGCCTCGACTTCTTCCTCAGGCTGGGTATATGGAAGTTCACGCCCGAGCACTTCTTCTTTCGACCATCCGAACAGATGGGTCGCGGCTTGGTTCCAACTGACCACCCGCGCTTCTCGATCAAGACTGACGATCGGCAATGCGGATTCTTCAACGAGGGTCTGGAGCAGACGGGACGTTTCCTGGAGCTGCTTTTCTGTCCGCTTGCGTTCTGTCACATCCTCACAGACTACAAGGATGAGGATCTGATTTGTGTGATCGTGGATCGCCTGCGCGCGCTCTTTGACCCAGATCCTGACCCCGTCTTTCCGGAGTTTTTGAATGTCCCACTGAAACACGGTATAAGGACTGGCGGCGCACGCGACCAACTGTCCCAGCACCGTCTGGTGGTCTTTGGGGGAAAAGAGCTGCAAGATGGACCGGCCGATGAGATCTTCTTTCTGGTATCCGAGTTGATCCGCTCCAAAATTATTGGCGGATAAGATGGTGCCATCAGGGGAGAGCGTGAAATACATGAAGGGGTTGTGTTCGTAGAGGGATTGGTAGCGTTGCTCACTTGCCTTGAGGGCCGACTCGGCCTGTTGTCTTCGCGCAATTTCAGTCTTCAGCTCATGGACAGCCTGTTCCAATCCGGCTGTTCGTTCCCGGACACGTGTTTCCAGGGTGTCTCGGATCGCTTGCTGACTGAGCTCGAAGTCTTTACGGGCAGTGATATCTTCAACCGTGCCCATCATGCCCGAGACCGGTTCACTCTCACTGCCTGTGGCACGACCACGGCAGGCCACCCATCGCGTGGCTCCGGAAGGAGTGATGATGCGATGTTCGACTCCGCAGGGAGAATGGTCATGAACGGCCTTCGTAATGGCCGCACTGAGATAATGGCGATCATCCGGATGAACGAGAGCAAAGAACCCTTCGTATGAACCATCGAATGTGCCGGGAGAAAGGCCGAAGATCCGCTCAGTTTCCTGCGACCATATCACCCGATTTGTCCTGCCGTCCCATTCCCATGTCCCCACTTGGGCAGCTCCGAGTGCGGTGGTTTGCGCTGAAGGACAGCCTTGTTTCGCATGAACGAGTGCCTGTTGGAGTTCAAGGATCTGATGGCGCAGTTGGGCAACCTCGTTGATCGGTGAACTGTCGGTCTCCGGCGGTAAACTCATGAATAGAAACCTCTGGGTAGTCCGGACGCAGTCCTGGTGTCAGTCATGTTGCAATCAAAGGCCACAGAAAGCGGAGGATAGTATAGGATCCGGTGATCAGACAAAACTAGAGGGGGATGGAGGCAGAGGTGCCCGCAATGAGAGGTGAACGAGAGAACGCCGCCGGTCGCAGGAACGTCAGAGTTTCGGGCTGTGGCTCACATTAGGCATATGCGATTCCTTCATGAACCAGGCCACGGCTTCGGTACGTCGTTTCACATGGAGCTTGTCGAAAATATTCGCCAGGTAGTTCTTGATGGTCTTGTCGCTCAGCCGCAGTTGGACGGCAATTTCCTTGTTGGTCTTGCCTTCCGCCAAAAGCGGCAGGATTAAGCGTTCCTGTGGAGAAAGCCGAGAGACGCCTTGTGAAGTGACTCCCAAGTGCGAGCTGGTCCGAATCCAATGCAGCGCCTGCTGTGTCACGCGTGGATCAAGATAGCCCTGACCCGAGGCGACTGTGCGAATGGCCCGAATCAGGTCATCCATGCGAACGTCTTTCAGTACATAGCCATGGGCGCCGTTCTGGACAGCAGCCATGACGGTCGTGTCTTCAGCATAACTTGTGAGAATCAGAATTCGTAGTTTGGGTGATACGGTCAGCAAGCGGCGGATGGCCTCAGTGACCGTCGCGTCAGGAAGTTTCACATCGAGCAACACCATCTGAGGCGTCAACCGCTCGACGAGGCCCACACCGCTGGCGACCGTTGCCGCTTCGCCCACGATGGCGAGATCTGCTTCAAGGTGAAGCAGGGCGCGCAGTCCCCTGCGGACCATCTCATGATCGTCGATAAGTACGATACTGGTTTGTGGTTGTTTCATATAGATGTCAGTAAGGGTTCCAATGAAAATTCTGCCGTGATCTGCGTACCTTTTCCGATCTTCGACTGAACATGTAACGTCCCCCCGAGTTTCTTGGCACGTGTCTCCATATTGGTCAGTCCGTACCCACGTGACGGTCCAGGAGCCGGCGCAAAGCCTATCCCGTCGTCTTGGATACTGACTCGGACTCGTGTGTCCTTCATGCGAATTGAGACCGCGGCCTGGGTGGCATGGGCATGGCGGGCACAGTTGCTGAGGGCCTCACGAACGATATTGAGAATTTCTCGTTCTTCTTCATGCGTGAGCACCTCGATGGCGTGGCGCTGAAGATCTAACCTCACATCCAGGCGTCCTGTTTGTGCATACGTCGTCCTGAGCGTAGTAAGTTCCGAGGATAAATCAAATTCCCGTACGGTATCTGACTCCAATTCGCGGATCATACCGCGGACCTCATGAATGAGCTGATTGACTTGTTCAACGATGGTCACATGAGAAGAATAGTGTTCCACATCACTAGTATGCCTAAGTCTATAAGAGGATTCAATGGTGAGTCCAAGGGCATACAGTGATTGCAAGATACAGTCGTGCAAGTCGCGCCCGAGACGGGAGCGATCTTCCAAGAGCTGGTGTAAGCGTCGCTCTCTTGCCTTGAACACGGTCGTCAATTCTCCCGCGCAGGGTTCTAATTCATTCATCCCGAAGGAACTGCGAGACGGGCGAAGAGAATTGGCCTGTGAGAGCGTCGACGAAGTCAGGAGCCCACCTTTCAACAGTTGGAACTGAGTTCTGTGTTCGGTCACAACCCCTCCTTGTAAGTCACCACTGACAGTGCCGTGTTGTTTGCGTTGTTACCCATGGCGCACTGACGTGAAGATTTACACCTTCAGACCGCAGAAAGCACCTGGCGGGTCCGCCAGGTGACGTCTGCCTCCAGAGATGAAACCATCCGCCTCCTTCAGTGGGCAATTAGCCCTACTTCGGAAAGCAAACAGATTAGTCCCAAAGGAGCCATCCATGACTGTTCTAGCCGATCGAGCAGTACACAACATCGTATTCGCTGAGGGAGACCTTTTCGTGAAAACAATTGAGACAAAGGACGAGATGATCCAAGCGTATCAATTGCGACATCGTGTTTTTGCCGAACGGCTGAAGTGGGTCCCAGAGAAGGCAAACCGACTCGAAGCAGATGTCTACGATACGTGGAGTACGTCGATCGGGGTCTTTAACAGCAGAAAAGATTTGCTCGGATTAGTTCGCATGACTCATGCGCCGGTCCCATTCATGCTGGAGAGCGAATTCAGTGCCTGTCTAGTGGGCCGGCATCAGGTTCGCAAAGCAACCGATACGGCTGAGATCACCAGACTGGCGATTGATCCGGGGATTGCCGACCGCGGGCTTTCGGCTCGGCTTATCAAAACGGTTTTTAAAGGTATGTATCAATGGTGCCTTCAGCATGAGGTTCGGTACACATATATGGTGGTGGAACAAAGGCTGTTAAAGGTTGTGCAGCGAATGGGATGGCCATGTCGTGCCATTGGAGAAGCAGTGGCATTGCCACCAGCTCACGCACTGTCCATCGGCGGCTTGTTGGATCTGGATGAGTTTCGTCTTCAAGCGGAAACGGCTCATCCCGGCATGCTTGAGTGGCTCACGACGACCACACCAGGCTTGGGTACGGCACAGAAGCCATCCCGGACAGAGAATGATTTGGAGGAATACGGTGAATCCGCAGAAGATCGACAACTCGTGCGTGCAGCCTAATCAAAACAGAGCCTGGCAGGATACACTGAGCAAGCCTATTTCCTGCCAGGACACAAAGAGATGCCTACATGGCCGATGGCAGACCATGAAGCGCTGGAAGACCATGTTCAATTGCAGTTGCGACAGCCTGAGAACGGGACGTCACCTGGAGCTTCGAGAAAATACTCTCGATGTGGAACCGCACGGTTCGCTCAGTGACTCCTAGGATCTTTCCGATCTCCCAATTCGTCTTCCCGTTTTTCATCCAGTTGAGGATCGTCACCTCTCGGGACGAAAGCTCTTTGACGCATCGCTCTGTTGAGGGTATCGATTTTGGTGCGGTTCTCAGAAGGGCCAAATGAATATAATAGCCCAAGTACTCCACTAGTGGAACCAATCGTTTGGCATCAAGCGATTGTTCGCTGGCAAACGAACAGAACGTAGCAACCCCACAGGCCTGATCAACCGAGCCGGTGGTGATCCCGTCACATAGACCGAATTGGCGGGCCGTGGAAATGAACTCCTGTTCTTTCTCAGAAGACATGTTCTGGTAGGTCGTTTGCCAATGCTGAGTGCCGGGGGATTTTAAGGCGGACTGGAACACCGGATCGACATCGGCAAATCCGTTTTTCCAGTACATATATAACCATTCGTCTGGATAACTCGCATTGACCACATTCCCGAACCCCGCAAATGTCCGGTTGGGTCCGAGCCGAACCAGTCCTCCTAAGGCCTTCGTGAACGAGAAATAGTTCTGGAATCGAACAAGGACATCTCGTACGTGCTCAGGGGTCTCAGCATGCGTAACATAATGCAGAATCTCGATGACGTTCTGACATTCAGAATTGGAAAGGCTGTCGAATGTACTGCGTGGAAAGGACAACGGAGCTTGTGCATGTGCCATAGGGTGAGTCTCCTGGGCTGTAGGGAGTATAAGCAGGTGTGCGTAATGTAGCCCGAACGTGAAGAGAAGCACAAGGGCGACATAGAGGGAAAAGAGATAGGGCCTATTGTCCCTACCTCGGTAAGGCAAGCGAGGCTTACTATCCTCATTGGGGGAAGGCATCACCAGGGGCGAGATGGCTGATTCTTCATGTGTTGCAACGGTGCTTCCTCGAATCCTGACGGCACATATGCGTGCGTATCATATCTGGTGTATGAATAGCATCTTGGCAGTCTGCGCACTGGCGCTTGTCGTACCGACAGATGGCAATGCGCAGTCATTTCGTTTTCAACCTCAAGGCGCACGTGCGGCGGGGCAGGGGAATGCATTCGCAGCGCAGGCTGATGACCCTTCCGCCATGCATTACAATCCGGCGGGGCTGACTCAGGTTGAAGGGATTCAAAGTGTATGGGGGTTCAATGCGGTCGGAGGATCGGTCAAGTTCACGAGTCCGACAGGTCTTGAGAGCCGTGGTGATTTAAATGGCAGTGTGAGCTGGCCTCCACCGAGCAACTTTTATCTGAGTGCAAACCTGGGGGCCATGGGCGTCTCCATGCTCTCGTCGGTGACCGTTGGAGTCGGGGTCACCTCGCCATTTGGTTTGAACACTCGCTATCCGGTCGACGGACCGTTTAATACGGCCGTGACTTCGGTGGCACTTCCGTTAATCAATATCAAGCCCACGATCGCATACAAAGTTAATGAATACCTGTCTGTAGGCGTGAGTGCTGATATCTACACCTTCGCGAGTTTTCTAGGCGAGGGACATGTAGAACAGAGGCAAATCAGTGCCGGAGCTTTAGGCATTCCAGCCGGTGACTCCATAGAGCTAAACGGCAAAGGAACTGGAGCTGGTGTCACGGCCAGCCTGCTCGTGACTCCCCTGAGAAATGGGGACAGGCAACCGATTTTGTCCATCGGATTGGTTTACCGTAGCCAGGCCGTGGTACCTCTGAACGGGGCGCTTCTCGTGAACGGTGCAAAAGTAGCTGATGCCTCTACCGATCTTGTATTGCCTCAGATTTTTACCGGAGCCGTCGCGTTCTGGCCGGTCCGTACTCGCGAAAGAGAGTGGAAAGTGGAGTTGGATGTCGAATATGTGGGCTGGAGTTTGTTGAGGCATCTTGATACGCGATTGTCCACCGGGGTGACGATCCCTCAGCCTCAACAGTTGAAAAACGTGCCGGTGATTGCGATCGGCACTGAGTATAAATGGCTGCATCCACACTGGTTACCCAACTGGGAGGTCGCAGTTCGGTCTGGGTATACGCGCACTGAGGATCCTGTTCCCGATCGGACGTTTAATCCTGCAGGGATTTCATTGTCGTCCAACATGCTGTCGCTGGGAGTTGGATTTCTCTGTCAGGGGGATGGACGATTTCTGGGTCTGATCCCGTGCAGTGGCAAGTCCGGCTTGTGGCCAAAAGGGATTGGACTCGATCTGGCGTATCAGGAATGGTTTTATGACTCAAAATCCGTCGTCGGTAATTTGAATCCGACCGTGGACGGGACCTACCACGCGTTTGTGCACCTGGGAACATTCAGTTTCCGGTATCTCTTCTAGGAAGCAGCACAGAACAGATACGATCAACTGCCGAGCACTTTGCGGAGATTCACAACGGTTTCCATATTTAGCCCAGCCTCCCGCAGAGCCTCATCGCTGGCTGAAGCCAATTGTTCAAGACTGCCGAATCGCTTCAACAGTCGATCGCGTCGTAGCTCCCCGATTCCGATGACTTGATCGAGTTTGGAGCCGACGAGCGCTTTGCCGCGCAGCTTCCGATGGAACGTGATTGCGAAGCGATGGGCTTCATCGCGGATGCGTTGGAGCAGGTGGGTGGAGGGAGATTGCGGCTTGAGCGCGATGGGATTTTTCCTCCCAGCCAGAAACACACGCTCTTCCTTATCGCCACGGGCCTTGGCCAATCCGAGGATCGGTACGCCCTGTTGCCCAACTGCTTTGAGTCCCTCGAGCGCCGCCGCCAGCTGACCCAATCCGCCGTCGATGAGAATCAGATCGGGTTGGGCCAGGTTCTCCATCGTTCGACCAGGCTCACCATCGGCTCCGCCGTAGCGACGTGTGACCACTTCCTTCATGCTGGCAAAGTCGTTGGCGCCCACGACGGTTTGGATCTTGAACCGCCGATAGTCGGCATTCTTCATCTGCCCGTCTTCCCAGACGACCATCGATGCGACCGATTGGTTCCCCATCGTATTAGAGATGTCGAATCCTTCAATGCGACGTGGGGGCTGATCCAGCCGCAGCATCCGCTTCAGTTCCTCACCGGCTTGCCGGTCACGTTCTTCGTCACGTAAATGATTAGCCACTGCCGAAGCCGCATTCTCCTCGGCCAAGAGGACAAGTTGATGTTTGGTGCCTCGCTCCGGCGAGCAGACACGAACTGATTCGCCTCGCTTCTCGGACAGCCATTGCTGAATCAGTACCGCGTCTTCGAGGTCGGTCGGGATGAGCAGCTCTCTCGGGGGTTGCCCATCCTTGTTATAGAATTGTTCAATGGCTGAGCGGACAAGCTCCTCGTCCGACGCCTCAGCCGACTGAGGCCAGAAGAAATCTTTCCGACCGATGAGCAGGCCGCTGCGCACGAACAGAATTTGGAGATCGACGGCTGCGCCTTGCCTGGAGAGGCCGATCACATCTTGATCAGCGGCTGAGGTCTGCGTGATCCGTTGCTTCTCCAGCATCCGTTCGATCTTAAAAAGGCGATCGCGTAACCGTGCGGCTTCCTCGAATTCCTCCCGGTCCGCTGCGGCCTCCATGCGTGCCCGAAGATCGTCCAGCAACTCGTGGTCTCGGCCTTCCAAAAACTGACGGACTTGCTTGACGATCTGATGATACTCGGTTTTCGACTGATTCCCCGTGCAAGGTGCCATGCATCGTTTGATTTCAAACTCGATACAGGCGCGGTCGGCGGTGCCATCGATGTCGATCGTGCAGGTGGCGAGCGGAAAGACGTGCTTGATGACTTTCAACGTCTCTCGCAGGGCGTTCGCCGGAGTATAGGGTCCATAGTAGAGCGCTCCGTCTTTTTGCACACGGCGCACGATCGACAGTCGAGGAAAGTCATCCTTAATCGGTAGCCGCACATAGGGGTACTGTTTGTCGTCCCGCAACACGACGTTGAAGCGGGGCTTGTGGCGCTTGACCAGGTTGCTTTCGAGAATCAGCGCTTCGAGCTCTGATCGAGTCACCATCGTTTCCAGATCGGCTACCTGACTGACGAGCAGACTGGTCTTGGGGCTATGGTCGGCACTCTTCTGGAAATACGATCGGACCCGGTCGGCGAGGACTGCGGCTTTCCCGATATAAATGATGTCCCGTTGTTCGTTCTTGAATAGGTAGACGCCGGGTTGATCGGGGAGATGCGCGAGTTTGGATTGAAAGTCAGTAGTCATCGGTCACGAGTCATTAGTCAATGGGGATGGGTACAGACATTGGTCAATGGTCATTAACAGAAAGACAAGAGCACATGCCCTCATTTTACAGCGTACAGTTCAAGAGGCAATGAGGCTATTGCGTCTTGGGGGGTGCCTTTGGAGAGCCTATGGCTTTGATATAGGCGTTCAGTGTTCGTAAGAACGTTGTCAGTTCCCGGTTCAATTCTTGGTGCAGGGTAGGGGGAATATACCCCTCATCGAGGCAGGTGAGCAGATGGTCCTGGACCTCGCAGGCAGAACCACGAGCAATCCGACAGAACTGTGCGTTTTCTTTGTAGTGAAACCGCCCAAAGCCCTCCGCGAGATTTGCCGTGAGTGAAATGGCCGCCGCTCTTATTTGCCCAGCAAAATTGTAGTGCTCCTCTGCCGGTAAGGTTTTGGCGACCTCATAGAGCTTTCTGCGGAGCGATCTGCCGAGCTTCCATACCTCGAGATCTTGGAATGTTCTTGCAGGCGCCATCTGTTTTCGAATGACCAATGACTATTGACCAATGACCTTTGACTCGTTCATCGCAGCGTTCTCACGAATGACGGGCTCAACGTTCCTCGAGCCACTTCCGCCACTGGACCCTTCATGGTGAGGCTAAAGTCAGAGGCCACCTCGATATTCAACGTACCTCCCGGCATCTTCACTGTCACAGGGCTCTTTACCAGTCCGAGACGTACCGCTACGCTCGCTGCCGCGCAGGATGATGAACCGGAGGCCTGTGTCTCCCCGGCTCCACGTTCCCAAATCAGAATGAAGATTTCTTTTGGTCCGGTTGGAACGGCCAGTTGAACGTTCGTTCGTTTGGGAAACAGCGTGTGGTTTTCAAGGGCCGGCCCAAGTGTCAAGAGCTCTTCGCGCGACCAGGATCCTTCCGCCGGCTTGAAGACAACGCAATGGGGGTTTCCGACGCTCACACCGGTAAAAGTCAGTGGAGTTCCGGCCGCTTCAATCGGTTGTTGAATCAATTCGGGCACGTCCAATGAGCAGGGGAGCGCATCAGGCTTGAAGGTGGCGGTTCCCATCTCAACGGTTGCAGCTGCCGCATCGCCATGCCGGTCTACGTGCAATGCAATTGTCACTTGCCCACCTTTCGTATCGACCGTGAAGTGTTTCTTCTTGGTCCTCCCGGTTGCATGGAGGTAGCGAGCGAAAATACGCAGTCCATTCCCTGACTTTTCTGCTTCGCTGCCGTCTGGGTTAAAGATGCGCAGCCCAAAGTCTGCCTTTTTTGAGGGAACCAGGGCCAGGATCCCGTCGCTGCCCAGTCCCCAATTGCGGTCACAGACCGCTTTGATGTTCTTGGGCGAGAGTTTGAAGGTCAGTTCCTTGGGGTCCATCACGATATAATCGTTTCCCAGCCCGTGTCCGCGGAAAAACCCGTTTTTCATTCTTCTCCTCCGTATCTCGTTGTTCGTGGAATGTAAAGCGGGGGCAACAATACTGAGTCATTAGTCACTGGTTAATAGTCGGGAGAAATCACTGGTCATTAGAGGAGGGTAAGAGCGTCTCCACTCTCCGGCTCATGACCACTGACAAATAACTGTTGACCGATGACCATCACTAGACAATCTTCACGCCTGCCAGCCGTTCGATCAACTCAATCTCGTAACAGTCCGGCGCATCGATGAAGATAAACCGGCTCCCGGAAGAAGTCTTCGTCGGGCCATCGGTAATCTTAACCCCCTTGGCATTGAGCGAGGCGATGGTCTCGTCGAGATTGTCAACTTGGAAGGCCAGATGGACCAGATCTTCCTGCACCTTCACTGGCCCGCTAGGAGGAAAACTGGTGAGCTCGATCAGTTCGTCGCTGTTGGGCACCTTTAAGAAAGCAAGGTGTGATCCACGAGGAGATGTTTTCCGTTCAATGACCTCAAGACCAAGCACGGTTGTATAAAACTGGATGGTTTCATCCAGGTCGCTGACCCGCATGCGGGTATGGAGCAGCTTGGTGACTTTCATGAGAAGAGCTTATAGCAGATAGCATATCGCCAATGGTAGGGACTGGAATCACAGAATGTATCTTTCTGTGCCATTTACCATTAGCCATCAGCTCTTTCTCACGGGTCCCGCCGTCTTGCGGAGGAGTATCTCGGCGTGCCCAGGAATCAAGAAATTCGGCATGGGGCCGATTTCCAGGTAGCCCTGTTTCTTGTAGAACGCCCGAGCTGGTTCATTGAAATCCGACACGCAGGCAAACAGGTTCTTGGTTCTCTGGAACACGAGACTCTCAATGTGCGTCAAGAGTTGACCGCCGACTCCCTTCTGACGAGCCCAGACGGCGACACCTAAGAGTTCGAGGTAGTCACCCAAGAGAAACTTTTGCTTCACGATCGCAACGCCTGCGACGTGTCCGTCACGTTCAGCGATATAGCAATCTCGGCCTTGAGGCAGAGGACAGAAAATACGGCTCCAATCATCCACCCCGTAACCAAGCGTGTTCCATGGTTCAGAATCACTCAATAGCTGGATAACCGCCTTCCGATCATCCGGCACCATGGTTCTGATGGCCGACGTCGTCATGGGGTCTGAGATGTACAATCCAATAGGTCGTTCACGGTCATCGGGCGAAGTTTCTTGGCCGGGAGAGTCTCACGCGTGAGGCGCTCGATCACCTGTCGAGTCTGCTTGCCCTTTCCATTGGCATGAAACACGATGATGCTGCCGGGCTTTGCGCGCTTGGAAACCCTGGTGAAAATCTGCTCCGCAGAAAGGGTCGGGTCCGGATCACCTGACTCAATATTCCATTGGATAAACTGGAGGCCAAGCAGCTTGACCACGGCCACTGTCACATCATTGTATTCGCCGTACGGCGGGCGAAAGAGTCTGGCTTGGTGGCCGTAGTGTTCCTGCAGCAGTGTGACGGGGCCTAAGATCTCGGTACGCTGTTCGTCGGCATCGTGCATGGGAAGGTGAGCGTGCACGTCACCATGCGTGCCAATTTCAAAGAAATCGAGACCCAGAAGCTGTTCCACCTCTGATTCGTGTTTGGCCATCCACTTACCGGACATAAAGAATGTGGCGGGAATGCGATGGGTAATCAGATAGTCCATCAACAGCTGATCATAACCGGATCCCTTTCGCACGGGACAGAGATCGAATGTCAGGGCCACACCCGGACAGCGAGGTGAGCCAGCAGTAATGACTTGGGCAAAACTTGGAGTCGAGGGTGTCAGCTCAAGGGCCATGAGGGAGAGCAGGTACAGCAGTGCACGTGTTGGAACCAGTCGTCGCATCAAGGCTAGTATACATGAACAGAGGGGGAAGATTGACCCATTCCCCATTCCGCTGTTACGGTGTGTGATATGCAGATGCGTTCGTGGGAAATCGGCCGAGCGTTGGGCATTCCCATTCGAATCCATCCGTCCTGGTTTCTCGTGTTTCTCCTCGCCACGTGGACGCTCTCAACAGACTATCTGCCGGAGACTCTCCCCGGACTCAGTCCTGGTCGCTATTGGGTGATGGGAGCCGTCGCGGCGGCGCTCCTCTTTCTGTCCGTCCTCCTGCATGAACTGGGACATTCCTACGTCGCACTGTCCTACCGGATTCCGATTGAGCAGATCACGTTGTTTCTCTTTGGCGGGGTCGCGCACATGCGCCAGGAGGCCCCGTCTCCCAAGGCAGAGTTTCTCATTGCGATCGCTGGACCGATCGTCAGTTTCGTGATCAGCGGGGGCTGCTTGGCGATTGTCGCTCTGGCTGAGGCGATTCAACAGGAACAGGCGCTCCGTGGGGTAGTCATGCTCGGACTCTTATTGGGGTTTGGAAACCTCCAGCTCGGAGTGTTCAATCTCATTCCTGGGTTTCCGCTGGACGGAGGGCGAATCCTGCGCGCGGGCCTGTGGGCCTGGGGGAAGGATTATTATCGCGCGACAAAACAAGCTGCAGCGGCAGGCCTCGGGTTTGGTGTGATCTTCGTGCTGTGGGGACTGCTGCGAATCCGGCAGGCGGCAACCGGTGAGCTGGATGCGTCGATGGTGTGGACGGGAGGATGGCTGGCGCTGATCGGCATCTTTCTCTACATCGCGGCGCTGGCGAGCCGACGACAAGCGACATTACGGCAGTCCATCTCAACGATCAGGATTCAAGATATGATGGTGAGGACGGTTGTGTCGATTCCAGCTCAGACCATGCTCGATGAGGCTGTGAATCGGTATTTCCAGGCCTACGGATACGGGGGGTTCCCCGTGGTGGAAGATCGACGTTTGATCGGACTCGTGACCGTACCCGATATTCAGGCGGTTCCGGCGGAGACGTGGTCCTGGCGTCGGGTCGATCAGGTGATGCGTCCCTTTTCAGAATCGATGATCATCTCGCCTGATGTTCCGGCGATTCAAGCGATGGGGCGTATGGCTCGTGAGGGATGGGATCAACTCATCGTCGTGCAGGACGGAGAAATTGTCGGACTCGTGACGCAGTCAGCCCTCGTGCATTTTCTGCAGCTTCGTAGCCACCCTATCCGTTGAACGGCGACAGTCACCTTCGTTCCGGTAGCGGCAGCATGTTCGCTGTCGGCCATCAATTGGGGTTCGGGGGTGCTGGCGAGGCAATCCGCTTCAGATTGTGCGCAATGATGCCGCCGAAGAGCAGGAGCCCCGCAGAATAATAAACCCAGAGCAACAAGAGCACGACTTCGAGCAACGACCCATAAAGCCGCGCATAGACCGTCGCAAAATCTCCATAATTGATGAATAAGAGCTTGGCTGCAACCCACAGCAGACCGAACGTGAGGGCGCCGGCCATGGCGTCTCTCCACCGTGGACGACGTCGGGGCACAAGACGATACAGCAGGCTGACCGTCAGGAATGCAAGCGCAAAGGGGAGTGTGTAGGTCAGATGAAAGTCGTGTGCGGCTAAGGCGACTAGATCCAATCCCCAGAGCCGAGGAGCATAGGCGGTTAAGAAGGCAATGGCTTGAGTGGCCACATAGGACGTGAAGAGTAACAGGCCCGTGGATCCCAGCAGCGCAATGGAAATGGCAGTGGAAATAAGCGGGTGGCGCTTTTGCGTGCTCTGAAACACGACGTTCAGCGCATAATCGAGCTCATAGAACACAAGTCCACCAAACCAGAAGAATGACAGCAGCACAATCCACCGAACACTGTCCAATGAACTGATCCGATGGAGCTCTTCCGCCAATCGTTCACCCAACGAAGGTAGAAATCCTTTGAGGAAACCGAGCATGAACTGCTCGCCGATCACGTTCTGGCTCACGAGGAACCCGACGCCATACAAGAGGAGAAAGACGAGGGGAAACAATGAGAGCAGCGAGAAGAACGCCAACGCTGCCGCAAGGCTGGGGCATCCCTGGCGTAAAAACGATGTGACGGCCTCACTCAGGAAGCGAACGACATGCATACGATCCTGCCAGCAACTAGTCAGAGTATGGATGGCCTTACTTCAGCGTCGACACCGCTTGCAGGGCGAGATTGACGAGTGGGTTGGGATAGATCCCGAAGATCACCACTCCGGCGACCGCGCAGGCCAGCACGAGGGAAAGAGTCGGGGACATCACCAACCGCGGGACAGGGTCCGTTCCCTCAATAGGATCCCGCATATACATGACCATGACGACCCGAAGGTAATAATAGGCTGAGATCGCCGCAAAAATGAGAGCGATGGCCGCCAGCCAGGCCATGCCGGCTTCCACGGCGGATCTGAAGACGTACAATTTCCCGATAAAACCCGCAGTCGGGGGAATACCCGCCAGAGATACCATGAAAACCAGCATCAGCATTGCCGGGAGAGGATGACGTTTGGCCAAGCCCGTGAAATCCTCGATCTCTTCACCTTCAAGCGTGCCTTTTCGCAGCATCGCGACAATGGCGAATGCTCCGAACGTCATGAATGTGTACAGGGCGATATAGAGCAGCACGCTGGCAATGCCGGACGAGTGCTCAGTGCGTCCGGCGGCGACGACACCGATCAGGGCATAGCCGGCGTGTGCAATGCTTGAATAGGCCAGCATCCGTTTGATGTTTGTTTGCACCAGAGCCACGATGTTGCCCACGACGAGGGTGGCAAGACAGAGTAAGAGGAAGATGGCGGACCAATCGGCCTTGACTCCGCCCAACCCCTCCACAAACACACGGAGGAATGCGCCGAAGCTGGCGGCTTTGGATCCTACGGCCATGAACGCGGTGACGGAAGTCGGGGCGCCTTGATAGACATCCGGTGTCCACATGTGAAACGGAACTACGGCCAGCTTGAATCCGAACCCCACCGCCAACAGGATCGTTGAAAATAACAGCAACGGGTCGGTGAACCCCTGGGTCGCAATAGCCGAGGCAACCGCCGGCAGTCTCGTGCTGCCGGTCGCTCCGTAGAGCAGGGAGATCCCATAGAGGAGAATGCCGGATGAAAAGGCGCCCAAGACAAAGTATTTTGCCGATGCTTCAAGGGAGCGGGGTTCCTTCCGCTTGAGACCTGCCATGATATACAGGCAGAGCGACATCAATTCCGTGCCCAGATAAATCGTCAACAAGTCGGCTGCGGAGACCATGACCATCATGCCGCACAGTGAGAGCAACATGAAGCCATAGTACTCACCGAAATACAGTTGCTCCTCTTTCAAATAGGAGTAGGACAGGAGGATTGTGAGTCCGGTCACGAAGTACAACAGCAGTTTCCAGAAGGCTCCATAAGCGTCGATGACGACAAGTCCGCTGAATATTGATGTGTGCGTCCCCATTTGGGACGCCGTCAGGCCCATGCACAGGGCGAGTGTTCCCAGGCTGAGCCATACCAAGCTATCCTTATCGGACTGTCGTAGCACTGGGTCGAGCACGAATACGACACAGGCGGCTGTGATGACCAGTAATTCGGGTAGAACGAGGAAGAGATCTGCGGCAGAAAAGGTCATGGCCGTTTCCCCTGCGTTTCCATGAGCGGCCGGCTGCCGGTGGGAGTCACCGTTACGGCATGGGCCACGTCCAGCGTCGATAGCAGGTCGTCTTTCGGGAAGGGCGTTGGTCGGCCCAGAGCAGACCGAGAGGAACTCTGTTGATGGGAGGAGGGAACAACACGAGCGATGACGTGTTCGACACTGGCGTGCATCCGGCTGAGGAGAGGATTGGGAAATAGGCCGATCGCGAAGATCATGACGGCCAGCGGTAACAGTGTCGCCATTTCTCGCCGGGTGAGGTCCGAAAGATTGTGGAGTAGGTGAGGAGCCGGCGTGCCAAACGCGACACGTTGGATCATCCACAATAAATATGCGGCGGCCAGAATGATGCCCAGCGAGGCAAAGGCTGTTGCAACCTTACTCCAGAGAAACGTGCCGACGAGGACCATGAACTCTCCCACGAAACTGTTGGTCCCGGGAAGTCCCAGTGAGGAGAGTGCGAAAATAACCAGCAAAGTCGCATATCGAGGCATCGGCTTGGTCAACCCGACGTTATCGGAAATCTGCCGGCTGTGGGTACGCTCGTAAATCATCCCGACACAGAGAAAGAGTCCCCCGGTCGTGATGCCGTGATTCACCATCTGCATGACGGCACCCTCGATACCTTGGATGTTGAACATGAACAGTCCGAGAGTGACGAATCCCATGTGGCTGACGCTCGAATAGGCAATCAGCTTTTTGAGATCAACTTGAGCCAGTGCCATGTAGGCCCCATAGAGGATCGCCACAATCGACAGGACGACCATCAGGGGGGTAAAGAGACGGGAGGCATCCGGGAGCATCGGCAGGCTAAATCGTACAAAGCCGTAGGTGCCCATCTTGAGCAGCACGCTGGCGAGGATCACACTGCCGGCAGTGGGGGCCTCCACGTGTGCGTCGGGCAGCCAGGTATGGAATGGGAACATCGGGACCTTCACGGCAAACGCGGCAAAGAAGGCAAAAAACACCCATGTCTGAAGAGCGAGGGGGTAGGTTTGCCGGCTCAGCGCAAGAATGTCGAACGTATGGCCGCCCTGAAAATACAGTACCAAGATCGCAACCAACAGCAACACGCTCCCGGCGAGCGTGTAGAGGAAGAATTTGATCGCGGCATACAGGCGATTCGGTCCTCCCCACACTCCGATCAGAAGGTACATGGGGATCAGCATCGCCTCCCAAAACACATAGAACAGCACGAAATCGAGTGCTGCAAACACGCCGATCATGGCGCCTTCCATGATGAGCAACACGGCCATGAAACTCCGTATCCTGGTTTCAATGGCACGCCATGAAATCAGGACGCACAGCGGCATGAGAATGGTCGTCATGAGGACCAGCGGGAGGCTGATTCCATCCAGGCCGAGACGGTAGTTGATCGACAGTGATGGAATCCATGCGGCTGATTCTAGGAATTGCATTTCACCGGATGTGGCGTCGAATAGCCACCACAGCGGAAGCGAGAGCAGTAGGTCGGCAACGGTGACGGAGAGCGCGGTAAGTCGGACAGAGGTATCTTTCACGATAAAGACAGCCGCTGCTCCCAGCAAAGGAAGGAGGATCAATGCGGTTAACCAAGGAAAGCCGGTCATCAAGGTCTTAATCCATCACAGTGTGAGTGTACTGACTCAATTGCACATCTTCATACATGCTCTTCAGAGCAGCAGATAGGCCGTGATGATCACGATGCCCATCGCCATGGCCAATGCATAATGTTGGGTTTGTCCGCTCTGAATCAACCGCAAAAGCCATCCGCCCCACCTGATCGTTCGCCCGACTCCGTTGACCGCGCCGTCGATGACGGCGACATCGACTCGTTTCCAGAGTGCCGACGCTGCGATGTGCGTTGGTCGTACGAACAGGCGGTCGTAGGCTTCATCGACATACCATTTGTTCAACGAAGCCCGGTACAGACCGCTCCACTGCCGAGCCAGGCGATTCGGAAGATCCGGCTTGAGCACATAGGCATAGTAGGCCGAGGCAATGCCGAGCAATCCAAGAACTGTAGCGACAATCATGATGATGACGCCGGCTTCCCCATGAGGCACCGCTGGGTGCTGGCCGGTGGCAAAGACCGGTTCAAGAAACGATGAAATGCCAAGGTACCCGGTGACGATACTGAAGAATGCCAGAATCAGCAGCGGGGTCGTCATTGTCTTGGAGGGTTCGTGGATATGGTCTGCGTGATGGGGGTTGACATGGGACTCACCCCAGAAGGTCACAAACACCAGTCTGAAGCTGTAGAACGCGGTCAGGAGAGCGGTGAACAGGCCTGCGATCGTCAGGATCCGACCAAGATCGCCTGCAGACCAGGCCGCGGCCAAGATCTCGTCCTTGCTGAAAAACCCGGACGTCAGAGGGAATCCTGCGAGCGCCAGTGACCCGACCACGAACGTCCAGTAGGTAGTCGGCAACTGTTTTTTTAGCCCGCCCATGTGGCGGATATCCTGCTCGTGGTGGAGTGCGATAATGACCGACCCACAGCCGAGGAACAGCAATGCCTTGAACGCTCCATGTGTGAGGAGGTGATACATGCCGGAGGCGTAGGCTCCGAGCCCGCAGGCCATGACCATGTACCCAAGCTGACTGACGGTCGAGTAGGCGACGACACGTTTGATATCTGTTTGCGTCAAGGCGATGGTCGCACCGAGGAGCATGGTGGCCCCTCCGGTCACCGCGACGACGCTCATGGCGGTGGGAGAGAGGTTATAGATTGGTGCCAGACGGGCAACCATAAACACTCCAGCTGTAACCATGGTCGCGGCATGAATGAGAGCCGAGATCGGCGTCGGGCCTTCCATGGCGTCCGGGAGCCAGACGTGAAGAGGCACTTGGGCTGACTTGCCCACTGCTCCCGTGAACAACAAGAGTGCGATCAGCGTGAACAAGGAAACGTCCCATGTGCCTCCCACGGGGCCAAGGAGGTTCATCGTCAGACCACTTGCCTCATGAAGAGCGGGAAAGATTTCAAGGTAGTTCAGTGAACCGAACTGATACCAGACCAGGAGCAGGCCGAGCAGGAATCCGAAATCTCCGACGCGATTCACAAGAAACGCTTTCGTCGCCGCCGCGCAAGCCGACGCACGTTCGTACCAATGCCCGATCAACAGGTAGGAACACAGACCGACGGCTTCCCAAAACACAAACAACTGGAGCAGGTTGTCTGCCAGTACCAACATGAGCATGGAAAAGGTAAACAGTGCGATATAGCTGAAGAAGCGGGCATAACCCGGCTCCCCGTGCATGTAGCCGATTGTGTAAATGTGCACCAGGGAACTGACGCCGGTGACCAGAAGCAACATGACGGCGGTCAGTCTGTCGATGTAGAGGCCGATATGGATGTCAAGGTGCCCTGAGGTCAACCAGGTATAGAGGGGGACGGAAATGACCGAGCCGGAAGCTACCTCGATAAAGGCGGCCAGCGCCAGTATCAGCGACAACAGCATCGCCGGAACCGCAATCACATGAGCGTTTTCCTTGAACCGTGACCCAGCCAGTCCGAGGACAAGGAATGCGGCGAGCGGAAGGAATGGAATCAGCGCGTAGAACATAGGCTTAAGAGCTGATGGCTGATAGCCGATGGCACAAGCTCCGGACTCCAGTCCGTACCATTTGCCATTTTCCATTTGCCATCTGCCAGTTCCTTACCATTTCAATAAATCGAACTCTTCAATATTGATGGTCGACCGGGAGCGATGGAGTGCGATGATGATCGCCAACCCAACGGCCACCTCTGCAGCGGCGACAGTGAGGGCAAAGAAGACAAACACTTGTCCCCCCATGTCCCGAAAATAATCGGAGAATGCGACGAAGTTAATATTCGTCGCGTTCAGCATCAGTTCAACTGAAAGCAGGATTGCGATGATATTGCGACGGATGAGTACGCCGACGATCCCAGTCAGAAACACGATTCCACTCAAAAGAAGATAGTAGGAGATGGGGATGGTCATTCGGCTACCTTCGTGTGAACGATAGGGCTGGAATTGTCCTATTCACCGATTTCTCGCTTCGCAAGGACGATGGCGCCGATCATGGCGACTAGAAGCACCAAGGAGGCAACCTCGAACGGGAAGAGATAGGTCGAAAACAGTGTTTGCCCGATGGCTAACGTATTATCCGGAGCAATGGCCTTCGCTGACGGGGCGAGGACGACTTGGGTACCGCTCGTGCGTATGCCTGCACCACCGGATAGGAGGACCATGGCTTCCATCATCAAGGGGATGCAGACGAACCCCGCGATCCGCCACTGATTGTGGTACCGGTCGTCTTGCTTGACGTTCAAGATCATGACGACGAACAAATACAGCACAAGAATCGCTCCGGCATAGACGATAATCTGCACGGCGGCCAAGAACTCGGCATGAAGGGTGACGAACAGGCCGGCGACGTGGAAAAACATGACGAGGAGAGACAGTGCGCTGTAGACGGGGTTTTTCAACGCGACGACGAGAATGGATGCCGCGATAATCATGCCGGCAAAATATGCAAAAATGAGTTGCGACATCTGATGGTTCCTGTGTTCAAGGTCGATTGGACCTGACTAGCACACGGATGCTGCAGCCATTGGTCTGCCGATACGTAATCCCTTGGTTCAGTTCGGCTTTGGTGGTACGTGGCTGAACGCTACGTTAAAGAACGCCACGTTTGGATGCTGAAGTTCCAAGCGTTTCTCGCGAACGGGAAACGAGCGGTCTCCGATGGCGAGCAACTGCTGTTTGTTCAGATGGAGCTGGCGTTTGTCGTACACCGCCCATTCAAATTCTCGGGTCATTCCCAAGGCGTCGACGGGACAGGCATCCACACACATCCCGCAGAACAAGCACCTGGTCATGTCCATGTAATATTCTTTTGAATAGCGCTTCGTGGGCTCGCCCGGCACTTCCGCGCTGACCACCCGGATGACACGGGACGGACAAGCCGCTTCACAGAGATCGCATCCCACGCACTTCTCCGTTCCGTCGTCGTAACG
This sequence comes from Nitrospira sp. BLG_1, assembly GCF_047338595.1. Lineage (NCBI taxonomy): Bacteria > Pseudomonadati > Nitrospirota > Nitrospiria > Nitrospirales > Nitrospiraceae > Nitrospira > Nitrospira sp. BLG_1. The sequence goes on along the minus strand of NZ_JBLFBO010000002.1, from coordinate 279,608 downwards.
GAGCAGGGCGAGCATGCCTCGATAGTTGTCCGGTAGCGTGCGCTTCTCGTGGGGATACTGCAATGTCACCGGGCGGTAATTGACCAGGTGCGAAAGCGTCGCCTTCATGCCGACGAGGATTTCGTAGAACGTAATCGTCTTGAACCACTCGGACAGGCTCAGGCGCTTGGTCGTGGGTGTGGATCTCATAGGGTTCCGTACGCTGGTCAGATCCGTTGATAGATAAAGACGGCGATGGCCGTCACAACGATGTTGGCCAGCGCAATGGGTAACAGCACCTTCCATCCGAATCGCATGAGCTGATCGTAGCGCAGTCTCGGCAACGTCGCTCTCAGCCAGAAAAACAGAAACAGCAACGAGTAGGTTTTAATTGCAAACCACATAGTGCTTTCCATCCAGGACCAGGATGATAAGCCGACCAGTTCCATCAGGGTTCCTGGATAGGGTGCGTTCCAGCCGCCGAGAAACAAGGCAGAAGCCACACAGGACACCAGGACCATATTGGCGTACTCTGCGAGGAAGAAGAACGCAAATCGCAGCCCGCTGTATTCGGTGAAAAACCCTGCAACAAGTTCGCTCTCCGCCTCAGGCAGATCGAACGGCACCCGGTTCGTTTCAGCGACGACCGAAATCACGTAGACGACGAACGCAAAGATTTGGGGCGCCGGCAGGGCGAAGATATGCCAATTCCAAAACCAGCCGGCCTGGGCATCCGTAATTTTTACGAGACTGAGCGAACCGGCCAAAATCAACACACCGACAATCGCCAGGCCGACGTTGAGCTCGTAGCTGATCACCTGTGCGGCTGACCGAAGGCCTCCCAACAAGGAATATTTGCTATTGGAAGCCCATCCTCCGAGGATGATGCCGTAGGCGGCGAGTGAGGCGAAGGCGAGGATGTAGAGGATGCCGATATTGATGTCGCTGATGACGAACGGCTTCACGACGATGCCATTGATCTCAAACGTCCAGTTGGGTCCCCAGGGGATGACGGCAAATCCGATAAACGTCGGGATCAAGCAGAGGATCGGCGCCATGGTAAAGATGAACTTGTTTGCACCGGCGGGTACGATATCTTCTTTGAAAAACAGCTTGATGGCATCCGCAAACGGCTGAAGAATGCCGTAGGGACCGACTTCCATCGGGCCCATGCGATCCTGCATCCATCCTAAGACTTTTCGTTCCGCCAAGGTGAGGATCAGCACCGTAATGACCACGATGCACATGACCGCACCGATTTGAGTCAGGGAAATAGCAAGACGTAATCCGAATTCAGTCACCATGGGACTCCTCGATTCGCATAGTCGCAGAGCTCAACAAATCCTCAGGCCACCCTCATCATGGACACGGTCGCCGTTCTGAGGGATGGCGCGTGAGTGATGGGATCAATAGCACAGTCAAATAATCGGACGGCAGCTTGGCCGAAGTGATCCGGGAACCAGGCCGCTCCCTGTGGGACCCGCTCCACAAGCGTCACTTCTGTGGTCATTTCTCCGGATGTGCTGGAGAGGCGAACGCGGTCGCCGTCCACCAAGGCAAAGCGGGCTGCATCAACCGGATTGATTCGAAGCCGTCCCCTGTCTTCTACTTGTAACAAGCCCTTGGAGCGGGTCGAAAACTTTCCCGAGTGAAACAGGCTCTGGACGAGGTCGAGTCGCAACGTTCCATCTGGGCGGGATTTCGGTACCACGAGTTGATATCGTGCCGCAAGATCACGCTGATAGCCATCGGTGAGATACCGTTCCATCGTCGCGCGATCGACTTTGGGAGGCAGCGGGGTAGGTCCAAGAGATCCGTAGCCGGGAATAAGGCTCCGAATTTCCTTGAGGATCTCTTTGCTCTCGGCGTATTCCATCGGTGAGCCCAATAAAATGGAGAGAGCTGAAAAGATTTCCCAGTCCGGCCGGCTTTCTCCAAGAGGGTCGATTGAGGGACGAACGGCTTGGACATGCCCTTCGGTATTCGTAAACGTTCCGCTTTTCTCAAGAGATGATGCGGCCGGCAACACGACGTGAGCGAGCGCCGCGGTTTCAGTCAAGAAGAGTTCCTGACAGACCAGCAGATCGAGCTTACGCAAGGCTTCCTCGGGGCGCAGTGATGCCGACAGGCTCCCAACCGGATTCTCTCCGACGATGAGCATGCCCTTGAGCGATCCCGCTTTGGCCCGATCCAGCATTTCGACGAGGGACGCTCCGACATCGGAGGACACGTCCGCATTCCACTGCTTCATGATCCGATCGTGGTCGCTGCGGTTGGTCACCGAGCAAGCGCCCGGAAGAAATTCCGCCACGGCACCCATCTCCACAGCCCCTTGGTCGTTATTCTCTTCCGCAAGCGGAGCGAAGCCGCAACCTGGTTGATCCAGCTTGCCGGTCAGCAGCAGCAGATCGAGGAGAGTCAAGGATCCGCGATATCCGCGTTCACTGCGCAGGAGCAGTTGCCCGGCGAGCACGACCACTCGCCGTCCGGCCGCGAGCACCTTGGCAGCCTGTCCGAAAGCCTCAGGTTCGATTCCCGTAGTCACACGGAGATCCTGCCAGGAGATTGTCTGCACTGCACTCGTGACCGCGCCGACATAGGCGGGGTACTCTTGTGTCAGGTTCGGCTGTATCAGATTCTGTTCGACGATGGCCTTCAGCAAGCCCAGGACGGTGGTGGGGATGTCGCTCGGTAGAGTACGGAAATGATGGTGCGAGAGGGTCGCAATGTTGCTGATCGTTCCAATCACCGGATCCAGGGGCTCAATGGTGATCAAGGTCGCCCGACGCTTTTTGACCGCTTCTTTGACTTTGAGGCCGGTGACCGGGTTGGTTTCGGTAATGTTCGTCCCGACGAGAAGCAACACATCGGCATCCAGGATGTCATCGAAGGTCATGGTCCACCGATGAGTACCCTGGACAAGTTGCATGGCGTGGAGGCCGTTCACATGCCCATAGCGGGCGCTGCTGTCGATATGGTTGGTGCCGACGGCCACGCGGAGGAATTTTTGGAAGAGGTACAGCTCTTCATTCGTACACCGGCCTGAGATCAATCCGCCGAAGCTCGGTCCTCCGTGCGCAGTTTTGATCGCGCTGATGCGATCGGCGACATATTCCAAGGCCTCTTCCCATGTGGTCTGGACCAATGCACCATTGCGACGAATGAGCGGGTGAGTCAGGCGTTCCGAATGGCTCGACGCATGGAACCCAAAAAAACCGCGAGCACAAAGGTCTCCGTTGTTACGCCCCGCTCCATGGGCTGAGTTGACCTCGATCAACTCCTTCCCCTTCGTATGCACGGTCATCTGGCATCCGTCTCCGCAGTACCCGCAGATGGTGTCGGCTCGCTTCAGCATCCAGGGCCGGTATTCATACATGGACAGCCGGCTGGTAATGGCCCCGACCGGGCAGATCTGCACGCAGCCTCCGCAGAACTCGCAGTTCAACGGGTGCGGGCCGAAGTGCTTGATTTCCGTCATGGTGCCGCGACCTGCCGGTGCCAATGCCTTGACGTCCATCACTTCATCGCAGTAGCGGACGCAGCGGAGACATTGCACGCAGCGATTCATCTGGGTCTCGATCAGCGGACTGAAATACTCCTTGGGAAACACGCGTTTGGTTTCAATGAACCGGCTGGTGGCCGTGTACTGATGGGAAAAATCTTGAAGGTCGCACTTCCCGCCTTGATCGCAGACCGGGCAATCGAGCGGATGATTGGCGAGGATAAACTCGAGCACTGATCGATGGGCATCGTTGACCACGCTCGTGGCGGTGCGCACGCTCATGCCCTCGTCGACCGGGGTACTGCAGGCGGTTTGGAGTTTCGGCATCTTTTCGACTTCGACCAGGCACATGCGGCAGTTGGCGTCCGGCTTGAGCTTCGGGTGGTAGCAGAAATGCGGAATCATGACGCCGACACGCCGAGCGGCTTCGATCACCAAGGTGCCTTTCGGGACCTTGACGGTCATTCCATCGATTGTCATGCGAACCATTGGGGCTGTCGTATCAGGCATAGTCGAACTTTGTTATCTGTTGATCTGTCAATCTGTTGACCTGAGGATTTGAGGGATGTCTTCGACTCAACAGATCATGAGATTGACAGATTCCCATCAAGGTTTACCTACCGGCTCAGGTCTGATCAAATTCGCGGCTTCTGCTTCGTGGATGAGGTCCACATATTCCTGCCGCCAGTGCTTCAGGGTGCTCTGGATCGGAGCGACTTCCGCATCCCCAAACGCACAAACCGTTCGACCTGCGATGTTCTTGCATAGATCCAACAAGGTTTCAAGATCCTGCATCCGACCACGTTTCGCCAAAATCCTGCGCAATGTTTGAACCAGCCACGAACTGCCCTCCCGACAGGGACTGCACTTCCCGCAAGACTCGTGGTAGAAGAATTCCATCAACCGGAGCGCCGCCCAGACCATACTGGTCCCTTCTTCCATGACAGTGACGCCGCCGGATCCGAGCATCGATCCTGCCGTGGCTACGTGCTCAAAATCCAGCTTCACGTCGAGATGCGCCGGTGTCAGAAAGGGGGCCGAGGCTCCACCGGGAATGATGGCTTTTAGGGGCTTATCGGATCGCATCCCGCCGGCATGTTCGTAGACCAACTCTCGGATCGTGATTCCCATCGGCACTTCATAATTACCGGGTCGTTTGACATGCCCGCTCACACAGAACACCCTGGTCCCAGTGCTTTTCGGCGGGGACCCGATCGCCGCAAACCATTCGGGGCCGCGGTTCAGGATGTGGGGAAGATTGGCCAGGGTCTCGACGTTATTGACGACCGTCGGTTTATTGTAGAGCCCGTGCGTGGCAGGAAACGGCGGTTTAATGCGTGGGAGTCCGCGTTTGCCTTCGAGGGATTCCAAGAGAGCCGTTTCTTCACCACAGATATAGGCGCCTGCTCCACGATGCACCCACACGTCTGCGTGAATACCGGTGCCGAGAATATTCTTCCCGATGTATCCGGCAGCTCGAGCTTCAGTGATGGCCTGCTCCAAAATCCTAGAGCCCAGAACCATTTCTCCGCGGATATAGATGTAAGCCGTTTCTGCGCCAATGGCATAGCAGGCCAATAGAATGCCTTCCAAGACTTGGTGAGGATCGCGCTCCATCAGCTGTCGGTCCTTGAACGTGCCGGGCTCGCTCTCGTCGGCATTGCAACAGAGGTATCGGGGACCTTGGTAATCTTTGGGGAGGAAGCCCCACTTCACCCCGGTCGGGAAGCCGGCACCACCGCGTCCGCGGAGGCCGGATTTTCGCACCATCGTGGTCACATCCGCCGGCGCGATTTTTCCAAACGTGTTGCGAACAGCCTGATAGCCTCCCGTCTTCTCATAGTCCCGTAGCGAGCCGGTATAGCCGGGCTGCATCATGTTTTTCAGTAAGATCAGTTCGTGTTGCGGCATCTTAATCTCGTGAAGCGTTACTCGTGAAACGTGAAGCGTCAGACAACCCGACGTTCTTTCTTGCGAACGACGAAATACGCATCACGCTTCACGCGCCCGCTCTGCGGGCGTCGGTTCCGGCCATAGAAAAGGCCCGCTCTTCAAGTCACTGCTGCCCGTCGTTCGTAAATCAGCCAAAATGCGGTCGAGCTTCTCCTCAGTCACACGTTCATAATAGTCCTCATTGATCTGCATCATGGGACCGGTCCCGCAGGCCGCCAAACATTCCACCGCGCTGAGGGTAAACAGGCCGTCCGTCGTTGATTCACCAGGTGCAATCCCAAGCTTGGTTTTGATCCATCCGATCATCGTATCTGAGCCGACCAGTGCGCACATGAGCGACTTACAGACCTGAATGTGAAACTTACCCACCGGTTTCAGGTTGAACATCGTGTAAAACGTGACGGTTTCATAGACTTGCGGTGGGGTTAACCCGAGTAACTGCGCAATTTCTTGCATGACCGCTTCACTCACATAGCCCTGATCGCGCTGAGCGACATAGAGCAACGGAATCAACGCAGAACGCTTGACCGGATAGCGGCTCAGGATCTCGTCGATTTCTTTTCCGTATTTGTCTTTCAGCACGGTTCCTCCGCACATCCCTTTATCGAGGCGGCGGTCAGGACGTTCCAAACTGCGCGCATTGACCGAGCACATTCTGATCGTGCGTGGGCAGCGAGCACTGGAACATCCTGACCGTATGCCTCATCTATCACATTCCCCCATGACCACATCGTACGTTCCAAAAATCGTAATGATGTCGGAAATCAAATAGCCTCGCGCCATATGGTCGAACGCGCCCATGTGAATAAAGGACGGTGAGCGAATCTTCAGACGATAGGGGCGGGGACTGCCGTCACTGATGATGAAGAAGCCGAGTTCCCCTTTGGGGGCTTCAGTCGGGCAATAGGTTTCGCCTTTCGGCGGTTTGAACCCCTGGGTAAAGATGATGAAATGGTGAATCAAGCTCTCCATATCCCGCATCACCAGTTGCTTCGGCGGCGGAATGTATTGCGGCATGTCAGCGATGATTGGGCCGGGCGGCATCTGGTCGAGACATTGGGCAATGATCCGCGCGCTCTGGCGCATCTCCTCGACGCGTATCCAATACCGGTCATACGTGTCGCCGTTTTTCCCGACCGGGACCTCCCAATCCACTTTGTGGTAGACCCCGTAGGGTTCAAGCTTGCGGACATCGTACGCCACCCCTGATCCTCGCAGGGACGGACCGGTCATGCCGAAATTGATGGCGTCTTTCCCTGAGATCACCGCGATATGTTTGGTTCGTGCCAGCCAAATTCGGTTGCTGGCAAGGAGTGAATCGTATTCGTTGACCTTCTGCGGGAAGGTCTCCAAGAATGTTCTCAGGCGAGTCACCAGTTCCGGAGTGAAGTCGCTATCGACCCCGCCGATCCGATAGTAATTCAGGGTCAGTCTGGCCCCGCAGAGTTGCTCGAACATATCAAGCAACGTTTCGCGCTCGCGAAACGTCCAGAAGAACACCGTCATCGCGCCGATATCCAAGGCTTGGGCGCCCAGCCAGAAGAGATGTCCGAGAATGCGCTGCATTTCCGCAACGATGGTGCGGATGTATTCCGCGCGCTCGGGGACGGTGATACCGAGGAGTTTCTCCACGGCTCGGACATAGGCGTAGTTGTTCGCCATCGCACAGACATAATCCAGCCGGTCGGTGTGCGGGATGATCTGCATGTACGCCAAACCTTCAGCCAGCTTTTCCACTCCCCGATGGAGATAGCCGAGATCCGGCGTGGCTTTGACGATCCGTTCACCATCCAGCTCGAGGACGACCCGCACGACACCATGCGTGCTGGGATGTTGCGGTCCCATGTTCAACAAGAGCTCTTCCCGGCGATTGGACGGCGAGGCATTGGGGTTCGACAGGAACACCTTCCTTTCGGCTTCGGAGACCTCGCTGTCGACCTGTTCCACCGGCGGCTCATCAAGTCGTGGGATAAAGTCAAACTGACTGCGCCAGCCACGTCCCTCGGCGGGGAAATCTTTTCGCAAGGGATAGCCTTCGGTGTAGTCTTCGGGGAGGAGAATACGGCGCAGATCCGGATGTCCGGCGAATCGGATCCCCATCATGTCGTAGACTTCGCGCTCCAGAAAGTCCGCGCCACGCCAGATGCTTGTGATCGAATCAAGCGAGGGGTTCTCTTCCGTGAGCCTGGTTTTGAGGCGGATCCGTTTCCCGTGGGGAATTGAGAGTAACTGGTAGATGACCTCGAACCGCTGTTGGTCGGACGGATAGTCGGCTGAGCAGATATCCGTGATGTGGTCAAAGCAGGCCTCCGGTGCATCATGAAGGAAACGCATCACTTCCAAGATCCGGGGTGCGGCGACCTCCACGGTCGTTTCTGCATGCGCAGTGTCGATGTCAGCCGAGAGCACGGCCTCAGGAAACTTGTTGAGTAATGTCTCGATCAGTGTCTGCATCATGTCACATTGCGAAAATCACGTGATTCTCGGGAGATGCGTGAATGGCGAGTGTTGCACGTCACGCCGGTTATTTCACAAACACTCTTTCCCGCTGAATCTTTTCCTGTAACTTCAAGAGTCCGTCCAGCAAGGCTTCCGGCCTCGGCGGGCATCCGGGCACATACACATCGACCGGTACGATCTGGTCCACACCCTGCACGACCGCATAGCTGTTGTAGTGATTGCCGGAAGTCGCACAGGAGCCCATACAAATCACATAGCGCGGCTCAGGCATTTGATCATAGATCCGGCGAATCACCGGCGCCATCTTGCGCGAAACCGTTCCCGCGACGATCATGAGATCCGATTGTCTGGGGGACGCCCGAAAGACGCCGGCCCCGAATCGATCTAAGTCATAGCGAGAGGAGACGCTGGCGATCATCTCGATGGCACAGCAGGCCAGCCCGAACGTCATGGGCCAGAGCGCGGACTTTCTCGCCCAATTGACGACTGCATCCAGATTGGTCGTGACAATGTTGGCGTCAAACTGGCGTTCAAGAAGACTCATGGGCGATCCAGTGAATAATGAAAGGTGAAGAGTGAAAGGTGAAGCAAACGGCGGCGGCGTAAACTTTTCACCTCTAACCTTTCACGTGTTACGTCTGTTAATCCCATTCCAATGCACCCTTTTTCCACGCGTACCAAAACCCCACGACCAAAATGGCGATGAAGACGATCATTTCCACTAACCCCACCAGGCCAAGCCTGGTAAAGGCGACAGCCCAGGGAAACATAAAGACGATTTCGATATCGAAAATGACGAACAGCATCGCGATCACGTAATATCGAATCGGAAACTGCACCCGGGCGTCCTGAAAGAGCGGACTTCCGCTTTCGTACGGCGCCAGCTTGGCGCGGTAGGGTTGATTGGGGCGAAAAAACTTTCCGACATAGAGCGTCAATGTCCCGAGGACGATCCCGATGGCAATGAACAGGAGAATAGGTAAATAGTTTTCAGGAACGGGAGCGATGACAGCATCCTGAAGCGTAACAGGTGAACCGCCGCTGAATACTGGAGAGGTCGTCATGCTTCAGTCCCTACGCCGCCGACTGTGTGGTGAGTGCCGAACGGAAGAACGGTTGATACTGCAACCCGTCGAGTTTCGGATTCGGCACGGCTTTATGCTGAACGAGAACTTTAAATGTGGTGCCCATCCCGTTTGGCTTCAGCAACTGAATCGCTGCCGTGAGTTCCGGGCTGTCCTGGCTCAGCCCTGCGAGTATCTGCTCAATACCGAGCCCCATGAGGAAACTCATCTGGTTGGTGAAGCCGGTTGTCTGGAGACCCTGTTCTTCACCGGCAGTCGCCAAACTCGAAAAATCAACATGGGCGGTCATGTCCTGTTCCCCCACGTGCAGGAACGGATTCTCATGAACCGCGTGGCGGCGGTAACAGAGGAAGGTTCCGCGTTTTCGGTCGATGGAGTATAGGTCCTGTGCGGTGTGGCCGTAATCGATGGTGAGCACAAAGCCGCGAGCGAGACGTTGGGCCACCTGAGTCATCCAATCGACTGCCTGGAGATTCACCTCCGTGCGGTACCCTTCGGTCCAATCCGAACCGATGTGGCAAAGATGAGCTGCGAGCCGATCCGATGACAGCGGTTTGAGACACTCAACGAACCGCCCATCCCGATAGTCCACCCAGAGTTCTTCAAGGCCATGTGCCGTCAGCTGAATGCGGTGAACCGGAAACGAGTCTACGAGTTCATTGCTGAGGCACAACCCGGTCAGGCCGTGCGGGGGAATAGAGGCAAGATCGTCTACCCAGGTGATGAGATCAGGTCGCTGAAGCCAGGGGGCCAGATGGATACGTTGTGCCTCGCGCATGGCGGGGCTTCGTTCAATCAAAGTATAGTGGAGGCGGTGGAACAATGAAGGATAGTCGCGCTGACAAGTCGACAAGATATGTCCTGCCAACAGCCCCTTGCCTGGCCCCATCTCCACAAGAGTGAAAGAGGTCGGTTGCCCGAGCAGTCGGTCCATTTGCTCGGCTTGTTTGGCGAGAGCGTGCCCAAGAATCGGGTGGACGTCCGAGCTTGTGTAAAAATCACCCGTCCAGCCGATCCGCTCAGCCACCGGTTCCGATGAGCGCATGTAGTAACCGAGTTGCGGATGGTACAAGGCTAACTCCATGAACCGCGCAAACGGAATCGGACCGGAGGCGATCACCTCCGATGCAATGGCAGCAACGAGTTCTGGATGCCCAGCACTCACGAAGAGCTCCAAAATTTGCAGTCACTATGGGAAAAAGGACACCCCTAGAGTATGGGCCAAATGTACCCATCTCCTGGTATTGAAAGGGGGATAGGGTAGCCTCTTGAGCTGTGTTAAGTCAAGGTGATATCAGGGAGAATTGCCGGTTGCCGGTCCAGCAATCGAGCCATATTTGTATACAATAGGTGACCCTGGGCGAGCTCTTAGATTCGCGGAGTATCCAGCCTGAGTTCCCGGGGTTGCTCTAAGAGGCATGGAACGAAATCAGTGCGGCGACTGCCGCCTGTGGCTTAGGTTCCGTGGCATTTCTTATACTTCTTCCCGCTGCCGCAGGGGCAGGGGTCGTTGCGACCGACCTTGTTCTCGGTCCGTTGGGCCGGAGCAGGCGCCGCGACCGGTTCATCGCCACGGTTCAAGGTCAGCTTGGGTTGCGGGCGTTGGGGAATCGGCTCAGGCGGAGCCGCCGGCTGTTCACCCTCATGGCGGACGGCCTGGACATGGAACAGCCGTTCCAACGTGTCGGACTTGACCCGTTCCATCATGCCGGCGAACAGATCAAACCCTTCTCGTTTATATTCGATGAGGGGGTCTTTCTGACCGTAGCCACGAAGCCCGATGCCGTCTCGCAGATGGTCCATCGCGAGCAGATGGTCTTTCCAGTGGTGATCGATGACCTGGAGCATAAATGTCTTTTCCAGAAAGCGCATCAACTCCGGTCCCAGCTCCGCTTCTTTTTTCGTATAAGCTTCTCGAACCTGGGTTTTGAGATCTTCCAGTAAGGCGTCACGCCCCACATCACGCAGCGAGTCTCCGCCATCGTGCTTGCCTTGGGTGACGTCCATGCCGAATTGAGCATGCATGACCTCGGTCAACCCTTTGACGTCCCAATCTTCAGGGTATTGATCAGAAGGGCAATACACGTTCAGGGAAGACTCCACCGATCCGGCCATCATATCGTGCAGATCAGTGGTCAGGTTGTCTCCGCTCAGCACGGCCCGGCGGTGACGGTAGATCACTTCACGCTGCTTGTTCATCACGTCGTCGTATTCGAGCAACTGCTTCCGGATTTCGAAGTTATGGGCCTCCACCTTCTTTTGGGCGTTCGCGATCGCCCTCGTGACCATGCCATGTTCGATCGGGACGCCTTCCTCCATGCCGAGCTTGAGCATCAGCTGAGACACCCGTTCGGACGCGAAGATCCGCATCAAGTCGTCTTCGAGCGAGAGATAGAACCGTGATGTGCCCGGATCGCCCTGCCGACCGGCTCGTCCACGAAGCTGGTTGTCGATGCGGCGGCTCTCATGGCGCTCCGTTCCGAGAATATGCAGTCCCCCCACGCCGATGACTTCCTGTTTGTTCTTCTCGCAGTCGGATCGAATATCCTCATAGACCTCGAGCTTGCGGCTCTCGGACATGTTCTCCTCGCGATACAGCACTTGCTTGTACATGAAGTCCGGATTGCCGCCTAATAAGATGTCGGTTCCGCGGCCTGCCATGTTGGTGGCGATCGTCACCGCGCCTTTGCGCCCGGCTTGCGCAACGATTTCGGCTTCCCGCTCATGCTGCTTGGCGTTGAGGACGTTGTGTTTCACGCCATTACGGCTCAGCAGGCCTGCAATTTTTTCAGATTTCTCGATGGAAATGGTGCCGACCAGCACCGGTTGTCCGCGCTCATGGCATTCTTTGATCTCTTCGACGATCGCCAGAAATTTCTCTTTCTCGGTTCGATACACCACATCGGCATAATCCTGTCGGATCATTTGACGATTGGTCGGCACGACGTTGACATCGAGGTTGTAGATCTTGGCGAACTCGGCGGCTTCCGTGTCGGCTGTCCCGGTCATGCCGCTCAGCTTGTTGTACATGCGGAAATAGTTCTGGAAGGTCACGGACGCAAGGGTCTGGTTCTCGTTGGCGATCTTGACCCCTTCTTTGGCCTCGACAGCTTGATGCAACCCGTCGCTCCAGCGCCGACCCGGCATCAACCGACCTGTAAACTCGTCCACAATGATGACTTCGCCGTCTTTCACCACATAGTCCACGTCTCGCTTGTAGAGTGTGTAGGCCTGCAGGGCCTTGACCACGTGATGGACCATGTCCATGTTGGCCGGATCGTACAGATTGTCCACGCCCAGCAGTTTTTCGACCCGGGCATTGCCGTCTTCGGTCAAGGCCGCCGTCTTGGTTTTTTCTTCAATGGTGTAGTCTGTTTCGGCCTTCAGCTGGGGGATGATCGCATTGATCTTGTAATACAGGTCCGTGGTCTGATCGGTTTGGCCTGATATGATCAACGGAGTCCGGGCTTCGTCGATCAAAATGCTGTCGACTTCGTCCACGATCGCGAAGTTCAGTTCGCGCTGGACGCACTGGTTCAATGCCGTGACGACCAGATTATCGCGAAGGTAGTCGAACCCATACTCGTTGTTCGTCCCATAGGTAATGTCGGCGCGATAGGCTTCGGGTCTCGTGCAGGGACGCAGGTGTTGCAGCCGTTTGTCAGAGGCCTCGTAGGTCGGATCGTACATAAATGAAGCATCATGCTGAATGATGCCCGTGGAGAGTCCCAGCGCATGGTAGAGCTGCGCCATCCACTGGGCGTCGCGCTTTGCCAGGTAATCGTTGACGGTCACGAGATGGACGCCTTTGCCTTCCAGGGCATTGAGGTAGACAGGCAACGTCGCCACCAGGGTCTTCCCCTCGCCGGTTTTCATCTCGGCGATGCGCCCGCGATGGAGGATCATGCCGCCGATCAACTGCACATCGAAATGGCGCATGTTGAGCTTGCGTCGCGACATTTCACGGCATACGGCAAACGCCTCAGGCAAAATGTCGTCGAGGGTCTGGCCTGCTGCAAGCCGCTTTTTGAAGTCCTGGGTCTTGTCGGCGAGCGCTTCATCGGAAAGGGGCGTGAGCCCGGCCTCCAGTCCATTGATCTGCGCCACGATCGGCCGAATGGCCTTGATTTCACGATCGTTTTTACTGCCGAAAATCAGATTGAGTACTTGTGTGACCATAAAAAGAATGTGTGGTGAATAACGATGATGGTTAAAAAATAGATCGTGGAGTATACAGCATCTTTTCGGTGAATCCTACCTGATCCTCCGGCGGCAGCTCTGGTGGCTTGACAGGTGTTCTTTCGGTCGCCTAGTATGCAAGAGTTGTTGGATCTGTAGTATGTGTAGGCATATCAGTGATCAACCAGACCCCTATCGGGAAATGTCTTCGAGCATGAGCCAGACATTCCGAAAATTCCTTTCGATCTCTCTCGTGCTCTGCGTCCTTGCCATCGGTGGTTTGGCACAGGCGCAAGCTGCTGAACACGCCGGACACCATGCTCAGCATCAAACGGCCACGCACGGGACACTGCTTTGTTCGTGGATGTGTGCGGCCGGTACAGTTCTCGACACCGAGGCCGTCGTAATTCAGGCTGAGCGCAGTCCTGTTACGCTTCTGCCGCTTCCTCATTCAGTCGACGCAATTTCCGAGCCAACCCCTATTTCTTCCAGCCGTGCTCCCCCAACCTTCCCCTTATCATAACCGGTAATTTCGTCGGGTCGTTGCAGTCCCGTCATTAGTTGGCGGGTTCCACATATAGACTATAGACGGTTCAAAGCGGTTCTTCTGAACAAGATATCAGCTCATCTATGGTGGTGAAACGTTTCATACGCTTGTGTCTATTGAGTCTAGGTGTGCTCGTGTGGGCCTGGCCCGGTGTTCACACTGCCGAGGCAGCCTGTGGGTCGGTCACTTGTTTTGTGGTGGTCGGTTCCCAACAGCAGGTGCCGCAGGCCGGGATCCTGACGTTCAACACTATGTACAATTACACGCCGATGCGCTTACTTGATGGAACGAACGGGGTGATTCCGGCGATCGATCAAGCCGGGCGGCGCCTCATTCTTGACCACCATCAAGAGGTGCGAACCATTACGCAAACCGTCAACTTTGATTTGAACTACGGCATTACGGATCGGCTGGGTGTGCAGGTCTCGATCCCGTATCTCTGGCGGACGCATAAGCACATTGATGGTTTGGGGGAAGAAGGCGTCAACGGTGAGGGAGAGCTGGTTCCGTTTCGGGATAACGGGATCGGAGACATGATCATTACCGCCAAGTACAACGTGCTTCCCACGCTGCGAAGTATGATCGTGGCTGGGTTTGGAGTGCAGGTACCGACAGGCAGTACCACTGCCAGGGATGCCGCCGGTGAGGTGATGGAATCACCAACTCAATTGGGGAGAGGGAACGTCGGGCTCATTGGGTCGGTCTACCAAACCTATGAGCTGATTCCACACCGGCTCAATCAGTTTTTCTATGGCAGCTATCGTCATACGTTTCGGAACAATGATGGCTATCAGTTTGGTGACGAATATAACCTCAACCTAGGCGCGAGCGGTGTGCCGTTGGAGCGCGCCCCTTGGCTGGTGCTGACAGGACAATTCCATTGGCGGTATTTGGTTCATGACAACATCAGCGCGTCGTTGGAACGATCGGCTACGCCGGCCGATGCTCCGGATTTCCCCGGTGAGACGATTGTGCTTGACCCTGCGATCACCAACCGCCGTGTGCCGACGACCGGCTCCACATATTTTGCATTTTCGCCAGGATTTCAGGTCAGTCTGGATGGTTTGATTGATTCGCCATTGACCAAATGGACGTCCGTGTACTTCCATTCACAGATTCCAATAATGAGGGATTCCAATAATAACTTGGCTCAAGGAATTAGTTACATCTTTGGGATAACCAGATCATTTCAGTTGACGAAGAGTGCCTTGTAGGACAGCGTGAGCCACGAGGAGGAGAGGCGATGGGCGTGAAGAAATCAGATTCCGTGACGATGGTCGGAATGGTGACTCTGTGTGTGATGTTTCTCATCAGCAGTGGCCTGGTATGGGGAATGGGCTCTCGGGTACCAGCCGTCGGGACAACCGCCGAGGATTTTCGTTTGGTGGATTTGGAAGGTAAGGCGCAGAGCCTTGGCCAATATCGTGGCAAGGTTGTCCTGCTGAACTTCTGGGCCACTTGGTGCAAACCCTGCACGACGGAAATGCCGGCGATGCAAGCGATGTACGACAAGTTGCGCGACAAGGGCTTTGTGGTGTTGGCGGTTAACGAATTGGAAGACGAAGCCAAAGTGCGGGACCACATCAAGCAGCATGGCCATACGTTCCCGGTACTGATGGACCGCGACAATAAAGTCGCCAACCAGTTCGGCGTCTTCGGCTTACCGGTCAGTGTGTTCATTGATGAAAAAGGTGTCGTGCAAGAATACATCAAGGGCGGGTTGTTGACCGAGCAGGTGATTCTTGATGCGGTGGCACGAATCCAAAAACCGGAACCGATGAAGGCGGCATCGCTCAAGTAATCGACGCAGTATGTTGGCAAGACTAAAACAATCCTGGTTTGTTTGGCTGCTGCTGGTGTGTCTCGTGCTGGTAAACGGGGTTATGGCTGCGCCAGGCGTGGGCCATGCTCAACACCACGCGGAACATCAGGCGGGGACGCACTCGACAGGAATCTGTGCCTGGCTCTGTGCGGCCGGACAGGACGTTGAATCCACGTCGGTCTTGTTGAATTCTACGCTTCAACTGGTCGAGCAAACGGCCGTTGTTCACAGTAGTCCAATTCGACTTCCTATTGCGGTCTCCTATTTCTTTCGCGGGCCTCCTCCTCTTCTCGCATAGCGCCTGCCGTAGGCAGGTGTTTCTCTAACAACCGTGTCTCGCGACGAGTTCTGACGGACGGACTTCGTCGTGTCACAACACAGAAAGAGTTTGGAATCATGGTGCGCACAATCTGGTCTTGTGTCCTCACTATTACAAGCTGTGTCGGAGTGATGGTCTCGATGCTCAGCCCATCCCCTGTTGAGGCATCCTGCGGCTCCGTGAGTTGCTTCGTCGTGATCGGGTCGCAACAGCAGGTGCCGATGAAGGGTTTGTTGACGGTGAATGCGATTTATAACTGGACTCCGATGGAGGCGCCTCCTGGGGAGGGTGGACGCATTCCATTTGCCAATCAAGGTGCCCGGACTCTCACCCTGGCTAATTTGAATGTCAACCGTATCGAAACCACGACGCGCACGGCGACCTTGGACCTGAATTATGGCTTGACCGACCGCCTCGGTATCCAAGTGGCGATCCCCTACAAGCATGTCGAGTCCAACGCCCAAATCGGCGGGCTCGTTCCTGTTCCATACGGTGAAGGAGGACTTGGGGATATTCGGGCGTCGCTGAAGTACAACGTGCTTCCTACCTTGCGTAGCATGATTGTGGTTGGAGTGGGAGTTGATTTCCCGACCGGCAGCTATGGCCGGTTTGCGCAAGGTGACACTTTGGCGGAATCGACACTGCAAATTGGTCGAGGCAACTTCGGGATCGTTCCCATGCTCTATCAGACGTATGAGCTGATCCCGCATCGGGTCAATCAGTTCGCGTCGGTCAGTTATCGACACACGTTTAAGAACAGTGACGGATACAAGTTCGGCGATGAAGTGAGTGGGGCGTTGGGGGTTAATGTGATCCCGCTGGAACAGACTCCCTGGTTGGTGTTGACGCAGCAGTTCAATTTTCGATGGATGCAGAACGATGCCATGGATGCGTCGTTGTTCCAGTTCAACCCGGGAGGCGCGCCCATTCTGCTTGATCCGGCGATCAAGTTTCGAGCCATCCCGACAACCGGCTCGACCTATGTCGCCTATTCACCGGGCGTCATGTTCAATGTCATGAATTACGCCTCGGTCTATTTCATTGCGCAGATTCCCATTTATCGCGATTTCAACGGCAATTTGGAACAACAGATCAGCTACATCTTTGGGATGACGAAGTCGTTCCAATTGTTCGGTGGAGCGTCGTAGAGAATCCCCAGGAACGACGGAATCGAATCGACGATGTTAAGGAAGATGCGCCAGGAGGTTTCTCGAGCACTGAAGGGTTACTGTGTTGTGCTCTGGCTGGCAGGATTTCTGTCCGTCGGACAGGGGAACCTGACACCACAATGGACGGTACCTCACTGTCCCAACGGGCAGACGCAGCATAGCCAACAGGGCCATAGCCATTGTTCCTGGCACTGTAGTGGCTTCGATATCCAGAGTGGTGACGGACGAGGCGACACCTCCGCAGACGGTCACGTGAGTCTTGTCTGGAGTCTTGGCACTATTCCCGTTCAGCACGCAGTTATTGATGGCCAATTCCCACCTCGTGGCCCGCCGCAGCCTGTTCCGGAGACTGCATAGCACAAATTCGGTTCGGGGAGCCGGCTGCGCTCCCATTAATAATAACGTTGAAGATGATTATTCACGCGGAAGGAACGTTCCATGGAAACGAGGAAGAGAAATAATGTTCTATCGAGTGTCACAACCGGCGCCTTAGGGCTCGCGCTGATTAGCCTTGCGGCATGTAATTCAGGAGAAACCACCACGGCAACGCCGGCCCCTGGCGGCAGCGCTGGCAATGCCAATGCGTTAGTGTTTGTGAATAATACGGGCGACAAGACGTTGAGCAGCGTGGCGCTGAAGGGAGATTCCGGCAATGCGGTGGTCAACACGATCGACGCGGCGGAATTCGAGAATGCTGCACTGGGAGACATGCAGGTTTCGAAGGAAGATTGGATTTTTGTGAATCTTGCGGCAGCGAACAAGGTCGCGACGATTGATCCGCTCACAGCGGCGACTCCTGTTCATGAAGCGAATCTGGTGACAGGCACGCGTCCGGTTCACCTCTATCGGGATCGAAACGATGGCGAGGTGATTTGGATCATGAACGACGGTGATAATGCCGCAGGGACCACGACGCCCGGCGACGATTTGATCAATTGTGCTGCGTCAGGCGGGGGATCGGTGACAGTGGTGCACAACTCGCACCTCGGCCCAGGAGGAAGTCCCCCCACCGTGTTGGGAACGACCTGCGTCTTAGCCGATGGACATAAAGTCGCAGCCTTTGCAGAGAATAAGCGAGTCTTCGTCTCCAGTGAAACGGGCGGCGAAATTGCCGTTCTTGACGGCGATGAAACCTCTACGAACTATCGGAAGATGATTGCGCGCATCGATCTCTGCAAGTCAGCCAAGGAAACCACGCCTTGCAATGACGAATCCGCAACGCCCATTACGACGGCGTTTACGCCCAATGCCTCAGCTCCGCACGGCATCCGCTGGTCTACGCTGACCAAGAAGGTTTATAGCATCCAAGAAGGGTATGGTGAGATCGCAGAGATCGACCCGGCAACATTGGCTATTACCAAGACCTTTGATCTTGCCGGAACTCCTTATACCTCCTATGGTATTTCACCAGACGGGAAGTATCTTCTGCTGCGTGGTGAAACAACCGCGCCGCAAGCAACGAAGCTTGGAGTGATTGATCTGAGTGCCGCGACGCCAGCTATTGCTAACTTGGCCATCCCTGAACTAGATGGAACGTCTCCTGGGGCGTTCAAGTTTGCCCCGAACTCCGGGCGGTTCTACATCCTAGCCGGCAATGGAGCAACGGCCACAAAGAAAGACCGATTGTTTGCGTTTGATTGGACCACTGTAGCGCCTCCAGCACTTACGTTGTTGAGGGAGATTCCGTTGGTATCGACTGGTGGGCACGGCTTCGATGTCTTGGCTGAAGGAGCCGGTGAGGCGAAGTATCTGGCGGTGTCGAATGCAGCGCCGGCGAATTCGCTCACCATTATTAATGCAACTGACCATCAAGAAAAACAGACGGTACCTGTTGGAGCAAATCCTGGAGGGGTGATGGTGTTCGATTCTGGTGCGGCCGCAGCCGGCAACCAGGCGAGTAATTAGTCCGGTCGTGATAGGGAAACTCATCGGAGTCTTATGCCCCGATGGGTTTTCCATCAGCCGTCACGTATCGGTCGATCTAAGCGGTGTGTGGTTCGAGCCGGCTGCCTCCGGCTCGGATCAGCGCGGGACGAGAGGATTTCTCCCTTGGCCTCCGTCCCGCACGCTGCTTTTGCCGGCAATGCTGGGGTTGCTATAGCGGCCTGCGACCAGTCATAAATGAAGCATGACATCGATCGATAAACCACAATTTATGATTCCGGCCTGGGCCATTTCATTGACCTTACATGGAGTGGCTATAGGCTTAGCCTTCGCGTTTTCTACACAGATTACGCCTCTGGTACAGGAAGATCGCTTCACATGGGACGTGGCATTAGTGCAACGGGTAAGTCCTGCCTCCAAATCTGAGCTAGTCGAATCGACTGCCACTTCGGCATCACCGCCGGTCAAGAAACTGTTCCCATCACGCCCCAAGCCGGTGGCGGACACTTCCCGCCCGGTCACGTCGATAGAACAGAATAATGAGACGCCACTGCCAGGAATCAAACAGATGGCGGAGGTTCCTCAGGTTCGTGAAGAGCCAGCCGAGCAAGGGGTCGTTGACGCCGATATCTCCAAAATTGAGCCGGTTGTAGAAACAAAGGCATACGAGACTGTCTCGGTTGCCGCCTTACCGGAATCGGTTGACCCTCAACCAGTTCATCAGGAACCGGGGGCAATTGAGTCGGCTCCCCTCTCGTCTTCTGATGTTCCGATTTCTCGGGAAGGCACGGCCACTGCCGTTGCGGCGCCAGGTTCTGAGGCGAAAACCGATAACCGATGGCTGGCCGAATCCTTGTGGCGGCGAGTCGCGGAACTGAAGCGCTACCCGAGCTCAGCTCGTTTGAATGGTCAAGAGGGAAAAGTCATCTTAAGGGCGATCATTCGATCTGATGGACAGCTGGCTGATGTAGTTGTTCAGAAGAGCTCTGGGTATAGCACACTTGATGAGGCAGCAATCGAAGCAGTCAGGCTCGCCTGCCCACTCCACATGAAACAGGCTCTCGGAAAGCCGTTGATTGTCGTGAGTCTGCCGATTGTCTATAGCTTGGCGAACTAAGTCCGGGCGAAGGCGACAGGCCTTAAGAGATTGAAGCGATTTACGGGCGCATTAGAGAAACCGATAAAGGCGGTATCGCTCAAGTAATCGAAGCAGTATGTTGGTAAGATTAAAACAATCCTGGTTCGTCTGGTTGCTGTTGACCTGTCTCATGCTGGTGAACGGGGCCATGGTTGCCCCCAGCGTGGCCCATGCCGAGCACCATGCGGATCACCAGGCCGGCACCCACTCGACCGGCATTTGTGCGTGGCTCTGTGCAGCCGGACAGGGTATCGAATCTGTTTCTGTTGTACTGAATTCCACGCTCCATCTCATTGAGCAAACAATCGTCGTTCACGTTGACCCGATTCCTGCCTCCGTTTTTTCGCACCGCTTATTCCGCGGCCCTCCGACGTTTCTTGCATAAACCATTGGCGACTTGAAGGTCGTTCCCTGTAGCGACTGGTATTCAGGCTTGGTTTAGGAGAGACGTGTCTTGCTGGAGTGGCTGCCTCTGGGCCAGAGCAGCTCGTGGCAGGAGAATTCTCTCCTTGTCTCTGCCTCGCCGTTATTACGGAAAGGAGATCTCAATGCATATGACAAGTGAAGCAAACAGGGTGACAACAGGCACCATGAACAAAACGTTGCTTCGAGTTGGAGAAGCGGCGGAACTACTCTCAGTCAGCCGTTGGACGATCTATCGATGGGTGGAGGAGGGACGGCTACGCGGTACGAAAATCGGGAGAAGCAGCTTACGGATCTTTTGTGAGTCCATCGTTGGCTTGGTTGAAAGTAACAAGAAAGTCATGACCGGTACACATTCGATGTCCGAGCGTTCATAGGGGGATGGAGCCTATCGGTTCAGGGCACCGATTTTGTAGCATCGGTGAGTACGTGTTGGTAGACAGGTTGTCAGGAGTGCCGTATAAAACTGGCTATAACTTCTACGGAGTAGAATTATTTGTACTTGATATTATGTATTGTCCGAGTAGGTGACCCTCCGACTCGGACCAAGCGCGGGGCGAAGGTTGGCTGCCTCCTCCTTGGCCCCGCCCTTTATTTTAGACGCATCGAACTGGTGATGAGTAGGTGTGTGTGGCAGTACATCAGCCTCGAGAGATAAGACATCAGGTGATGGCGGCGAACGGCCTATGGTAATGCTACCGAATGACTTCGGATGGGATGTTGCACCTGTAGATAGATGGAATCATTCCCGAGGGCGGCGGTGGATCTGTTCAGCACGGGTCTCATTGATTTAGTCGCGATGACTTGTCGAAAGATGACAGAAAAGCTTAGTAGTAAGTGTTTGTGCTTGGATGGATTGACCGATCCATCCCAAATTAGTGCTGCTGAGTAGAACCAGGACTTCGGATGGCCCTCTTAGCCCCAGTGGATTTCATCGTTTCCAAACTCCGTCGCGGCACAGAGGAAGATCTTTCCGATGCAGCCTGGATCGCGGAGCGTTTCCACGTTACTGCCTCCCAAGTCCGCGCTGCCGCCGAGGCCGCTTTGTCCGCGTCATTCGAAGACACGGCGCTCTTTCTCTTTGAACGCACTCTCGACTGATTCTGCCTAGCCTTGGAGCCGATGGCCTCCTAATCGGCGAAGTTCACAATCAGCACTCAGATTCCGTACTGCTCAGAGGAAACTGATCTCCTCTGGAACGGACAACGGGCGTTTTACAAGCAAGCAGCGACGGAGATGGATGAACAGAGGGCCGACGATGGGCGCGTATCGGCTTCTTTTCACTGATAGATGATGCACACCTGACCATTCGCAAGAGTGACGATGGTGTATTAGCGCGATGATACCAATCAACCCGCTGTCGAATAACTACGCAGCTGCGTCTTTTACCTCTTCTTGAGATACGATCGAGCCAAT
This sequence comes from Nitrospira sp. BLG_1, assembly GCF_047338595.1. Lineage (NCBI taxonomy): Bacteria > Pseudomonadati > Nitrospirota > Nitrospiria > Nitrospirales > Nitrospiraceae > Nitrospira > Nitrospira sp. BLG_1. Next base: position 257,732 of record NZ_JBLFBO010000002.1, on the reverse strand, counting down.
GCATCCTTGATCGTGCTTCTGATATGATTCCGCCCCGCTTCGATGTTCTCCTGCATGGCTTCGCGCGCACCAACCGCATCCTTCGCAATGATCCGATTCAGAATCTCCAGATGTTGGCGGCATGTTCTCTCGGCGCGCTCCGGGCTTTCAAAATCCAGCATTCGAAAGAGCGTCAAGCGCTCATTAATGGTTCGAAGGTTTCGGAGCAGGAAGGTGTTCCCCAAGGCGCGGGCGAGTGTGTCGTGGAAAAGGGTGTCGAGGATCGCGAATTCTTCCGATTGCTTCGACGGCTCCTTCAGCAGTTCCGTCCACGTGTGATGAAGGTCGTCAAGATCAGCTTGATGCTGTGTGAGGGTATCAGGACTGGCCAAGCGCTCGACAGTATATAGTTCCAGCGCCTGGCGCACTTCGTAGAGCTCCTCAATTTCCTCGGTCGTGTACTGCTTGACCACATAGCTTCGATTGGGCAGTTTTCTGATGAAGCCATAGGAGGTCAAGACGCGCAGTGCCTCGCGAATCGGACTGCGGCTCATCCCAAACCGTTTGCACAATCCATCTTCAGTCAACCGATGTTCCGGCGGGTAGTGCCAATGGACGATCTCTTCTTTCAGTGTCGCCACGACCGACGAACTGAGGTTTGAAGAGGCAGGTTTCTCCTGTGTCTCTTTCCGGCGGCTCATCTTCTTCATCTGTATATCTCCATGGGATTGACCTCGTATACATTCATGTTCAGCACGGTAAGTAGACGACGCAGGATGACTCCATCACCGTGGTCTGATTTGCTCTCTTGGGTTTACCAATAATACGGCCAGGGGTGCCAATAGGGAGACCAGTAGGGTCCCCAATAGGGGCCAGGGCCGAGAGGCCGGCGAATGCGCGGAGCCTCCTCATCCTGCTCGCTCCACACACGCAGACTGGTCGCATGCATGAGCGGGTAGGTGTACTCCGTTTCATCGAGCGGCAGGGTGATGGAACCAGCCATCTCACCCGTCACGGTGATGAACGTGCCTGCGGGGATGGTCGCGGGGTCAAGAAACTCCTTCCGCAGTGCGACGAACCGACCTTGGGAGGTGCTGAGATCCGAGGTCGGTTGAAGGGAGTCGGTCAATGGCAACTGGAGGATTTCGATTCTGGTCCCCTCTTTGAGCCGGCGCGCTCCCAGCACTTTACCTCCGAATGTGACGGGTTGTCCGTTATAGGACTCAGGGGCGGCTTTCACTTGCACAAAGGTCAACGGAGGCGCGCCGGGCGAGAGCGTCTCAGTGTGATCACCGGTGAAAGCACAGCCGGAGATGAGGATGGCAGCGCAGAGGCCTGCAACAAGGAGTCCGTACATGGAAGCAATTATAACAAAGCGCACATGGGCTCTCCATCCGTTATAATAGCCCTCGCCCACTTAATCTGAGAAAGGAGTCGGACATGAAGAATCGGACGAGGTCGAGGTGGACGGCGGTGGTCTGGGCGATGGGAGTGGCGGGATTGGTGCTTGCCCCACTTGCCGCACAGGCAACCAAGCCGGAGCTGAAGGGGAAATTCGAGATTCTCAAGGATGAGACGTCCACCCATCAACCGGGGAAAGTCAAAGTCATCGAGTTTGCGGATTTCTATTGTCCGCATTGTCATCACTTCGAAGAGACAGGGGTTCCTCTCCTCCTGAAAGAGTTCGGGAATCGCGTTGAAGTTACAATGGTTGGTTTTCCAGTTATCCCGGGGAAGCTGCCGACCCCCTTTGATATGTATGAGCAGGCCAAGATGATGGGCAAGGGCGATCAGATGAAAGCCGTCTTGTTTCGCACCATTCACAAGGAAAAACTCGATGGAGTGTTGGATCGCTCGATTCGCTCCTTGCTGATCAAGGAGGTCGGTTTGGATGTGGCGGCGTTTGAGGCTGGGATGGAAAGTGGAAAACCGGCCAAGCTGTTTGAAGAGGGGCGGAAGTGGGGTGAGCGGATCAAGGTGTCGTCGACGCCCTCAATCCTCTTGGACGGAAACATTAAGGTCGATGGGGTGAACATGACGCCGGAGAACGTTCTCACCATCATTCGAAGCATTCTCGAAGCGGATGTAAAAAAGTAACGGAAGACGATTTGTGATGGCGGAGGGTAAGGCACACGGCATCATTCAACGCCTTCTGGAGGATGAATCGGCCCTCAGGAAGTTTGTTCGCCGTCGGGTCGGTGAAGAAGCCATCGTGGACGATGTTCTTCAACAAAGCTTCGCCCGAGCAGTCGCCTCCGCTCACTCATTGCACAATGAGGAAAGTGTGCTTGCCTGGTTCTACCGCATCCTTCGTCATGCGATAGCCGATTATTACCGTGCACAGGGAGCTGAGGCTCGCCGTAATCAAGCCTTCCTGGAGGAGTCGACTCTTTCCGGCACCCTCCAGGAACCAGCTCTTGATGAGATACAGGCTACCGCATGTGCCTGCCTTCACGATCTTATTCCGAGCCTCCGAGGAAACTATGCAGATCTCATCAAGCGCATCGATCTCGGTGGCGAATCACCAGAACAGGTTGCAAAAGAACTCAAGATATCACGGAACAATCTAACGGTTCGCTTGTACCGAGCTCGTCAATCCTTGCGGGCTTCTCTCGAAGACGCATGCGGGATCTGCAGTAAACACGGGTGCCTCAACTGCGCCTGTGGATAACAGGCTGCCCCGTCTATACAACTTACATTGATTTCGGTGGTTTTCCCCCTGTTTCGCTCCATCACGTTTATCCCGTAGTCTTCTGTAATATCTGAAGACCTGCTCCGTCTGTAATGCTGAAGGCGACAATAAGTTGCCATACCGGATACAATGAAAGGAGTCGGACACATGATGAATGAATCATCGAACGGATGTTGCGGGAGACCGCATGCAGGACATGCTCACATGAGTGAAGACATGCAAGATACACATGATGCTTCGCGTGCTCACGGTAAGACGGAGGTCGACCCCGTTTGCGGGATGAGCGTCGATCCAACCCGAGCAGCGGGTCAGCATGATTATAAAGGTACGACCTACTATTTCTGCGCGGTGTCGTGTGTGGAACGGTTTCGCATGGATCCCGAGCATGCACTCAGCAAGAAGCCGGTCAATCTTGTCGCAATGCCGTCTTCCCGCAAGCCGCTTCCCATGATGCAGCCGGTCCGGCAGGGCAAGATTGATCCAGTCTGCGGGATGACGGTGCAACCTGCCACGGCTGCCGGTTCATACGAGTATCGGGGAGAAAGGTATTACTTCTGTGCCACGCGGTGCCTTGAAAAATTTCGTGATGATCCTGAGTATTACCTGCTTCCACCTGGTCAGCGAGTCCCCAAACCTGTTGCGATTCCTGCAGGTGGCGTCGTCGAGTATGTCTGTCCAATGGATCCGGAGGTGCTCGAGACTCAACCGGGAGCCTGCCGGATCTGTGGAATGGCGCTTGAGCCCAAAGTAGTCTCAGCGGAAGACGTTGGCAACCCTGAATTGGAGGACATGAGTCGCCGATTTTGGATCTGCCTGGGACCAGCGGTGTTGGGGATGCTCATCGCCATGTCCGACATGATTCCCGGCATGCCGCTCCACCATCGGTTTGGAGGGGTGGTGCTGAACTGGGCGCAGCTGCTGCTGGCTACCCCGGTGGTGCTTTGGGGCGGCGCGCCGTTCTTTCAACGTGGGTGGGCTTCCATCGTGAACAGCGCGCCGAACATGTTCACACTGATCGCCATTGGGACCGGGGCCGCCTTTGGATACAGTGTGCTGGCGACGCTGCTACCAACGCTCCTGCCTGCATCCTTTCATCGACCTGACGGAACTGTTGCTGTCTATTTTGAAGCAGCCGCCATGATTACAGTGCTGGTGTTGCTCGGACAGGTGTTGGAACTGCGGGCGAGGAGTCAGACGAGTTCCGCGATCAAGAGTCTCTTGCGACTGGCTCCGGCGACAGCACGATTGGTCCGTCCGGATGGGAGCGAGGAAGATGTTTCACTGGATCAGGTGCATGTGGGGGACCGGTTGCGCGTGCGCCCGGGTGAACGGGTGCCGGTCGACGGGGTGGTGGTGGAAGGGAGTACCTCGGTTGATGAGTCGATGATCACGGGGGAATCGATTCCCATCGCGAAGGAGATCGGAGTGCCCGTGACCGGCGGGACGATGAATGGCACCGGGAGCATACTCATGCGGGCGCAACGGGTTGGTCGCGAGACGTTGCTCGCAAGGATCGTTCAGATGGTCAGTGATGCGCAGCGGAGCCGTGCTCCGATTCAACGGGTGGCCGACGTTGCAGCGGGGTACTTTGTACCGCTTGTCGTGTCGGTCGCCGTTCTGACAGCGATTGCTTGGGTTCTCTGGGGGCCTGAACCCAAGCTGGCCTATGCGCTTGTGAATGCCGTGGCGGTACTGATCATTGCCTGCCCGTGCGCCTTGGGGTTAGCGACACCCATGTCGATCATGGTCGGGACAGGACGGGGGGCGACAGCAGGTGTGCTCGTGAAGAAGGCAGAAGCGCTTGAGGTCTTGGGCAAGGTGGATACGATCGTGTTTGACAAGACCGGAACCTTAACCGAGGGGAAGCCGGCCTTGATGACAATCCATACGACTCCTGCCTGGAGCCAACAAGAAGTGCTCCGTTTGGCTGCGAGTCTTGAACAGGGAAGTGAGCATCCGCTGGCAGGGGCTATCGTGGCCGGCGCACGGAGCCGCGGGATTTCCACGGTTGCGTCGAGAGAGTTTCAATCAACCACAGGCAAAGGAGTCTCCGGTCTTGTTGAGAATAATTCTGTGGCCATCGGGACGGCGGCATTTTTGAGGGAGACAATCGGTGTGACGGGCGGTGAGCTGACCACACTTGAAGCAGAGGCAGACCGACTCAGGCAAGAAGGACAGACGGTCGTCTTTGTCGGGATCGACAAAAAAGCAGGAGGTTTGCTGGGCGTGGCGGATCCGATCAAGGCCTCGACCGGAGATGCTGTCCGCATGCTGAGAGAGGACGGGATCCGGCTGGTGATGTTGACTGGCGATCATCAGCAGACAGCCAATGCCGTGGGCAGACGGTTAGGCCTTGACGATGTCAGAGCCGGAGTGTTGCCCAACCAGAAAGGCGAGGTTGTCGCCCAATTGAAAGCAGAGGGTCGCGTCGTGGCGATGGCGGGGGACGGGGTCAATGATGCGCCGGCTCTGGCGTTCGCCGATGTCGGTATCGCAATGGGAACCGGTGCCGACGTCGCAATTGAAAGTGCAGGGATGACGCTGGTCAAGGGCGATCTTCGTGCGTTGGTTCGGGCCAGACGGTTGAGCAAAGCGACGATGCGGAATATCCGACAGAATCTCTTCTTTGCCTTCGTCTATAATCTCGTGGGTGTGCCGGTGGCGGCTGGAGTATTGTATCCGCTCTTTGGCGTGCTTCTTAGCCCCATGATAGCCAGTGCTGCGATGACGTTTAGTTCCGTCTCCGTGATCTCCAACGCGCTCCGTTTGCGTAAACTGGCGCTCTAATCACCTTGGGCGTGCAGCTCAACGATGAGGAATGACCAGATTATATCCAGACGTCTCCTGCTTAAGCAGGCAGGAGCGTTAGGGTTGCTCGCCGCAGTGTATCCGCTTCTTCCTTCCTGTGTGAATCATACGTTGCTTCCTGCCGCTCATTCCGATCCAGGCTCCTCGACACTCAGAGGCGAGGTGATTGACCTGGTGATCAGTGAACGATCCTTCACGATGGATGGGCAAACTGGGACTGCTACGACAATCAACGGGACCATCCCTGGCCCGCTTATCCGTTTAAGAGAAGGTCAGGACGTCACGATCCGTGTGACGAATCGGTTGATGGAGGACTCATCGATTCACTGGCACGGGATACTCTTGCCCTCGCACATGGATGGAGTTCCCGGGGTGAGCTTCAGGGGCATTCAGCCTGGAGAGACCTACAGCTATTCTTTCCCCATCAAGCAAAGCGGGACCTACTGGTATCACAGCCACTCCGGTGGTCAGGAATTACAAGGCATGTATGGGCCGATGATTCTCGATCCGATTGAACCGGACCCGTTTCAGTATGACCGGGAGTATGTCGTTATGCTTTCGGAATGGAGCGGCGAGTCGTCTGAAGCCATGATGGACCACCTCAAGAAGTCCTCCGGCTATTACAACTTCCAGAAGCGTGATGCACAGGAGTTTGTCTCAGACGCAAAGCGGTGGGGATTCTGGTCGGCGATGTGGAATTATGTGATGTGGGATGAGATGCGCATGGATCCAACCGACTTTTCCGACGTAACCGGCGCTACCTTCAGCTATCTCATGAACGGCCTGCCTCCGGTAGACAATTGGACCGGCCTCTTTCGGCAGGGCGAACGAGTGCGGCTGCGTTTCATTAATGCTGCAGCGATGACGTTTTATGACGTTCGCATTCCAGGGTTGACCATGACGGTGGTCCAGGCTGATGGGCAAAACGTGCAACCGGTTGCAGTTGAGGAGTTTCGTGTTGGTCCTGCAGAAACCTACGATGTGCTGATTCAACCGACCGAGGACCGCGCGTACACGATTTTTGCCGAAACCATGGATCGGAGCGGGTATGCTCGTGGGACCCTTGCCCCTCGTCCTGGCATGAGTGCGGACATCCCGGAGCGCCGTCCCCGGCCGCTTCGAACCATGGAAGACATGGGGATGGCGAATCATGGCGGCGGCCATACTGGCCATGTCATGGGGGAGGATGTGTCTGGCATGAAACAGTCGCATGGCGATTCAGAGGGTCATGACATGACGCATGGCCAAGGTTTGGGGCACAGGTCGGGCATGGAGACTCATGCTCAAGGTCGTTCTCCGATCCCAGGTGCCACACCGGTGAAGCATGGTCCCGACCACCATGGAACCGGTAACCAAACGGTCGCGGAATATTCCCGAAGTCGGATGCACGAACCAGGCAGAGGATTTGAGCAGAGCCCTAGACGCGTGCTGGTCTACACCGACCTGAAAAGCCTCGTTCCCTACGCAGACCAACGAACGTCGGACCGGGAGATCGAACTGCATCTCACCGGCCATATGCAGCGGTACATGTGGTCATTCGATGGTAAGACATACTCTGATGCGCCGGAACCGATCCGGTTCCGTTACGGTGAACGAGTGAGGCTGACCTTTGTCAACGACACGATGATGGAACATCCACTTCATCTGCACGGAATGTGGATGTATCTCGACAACGGTTCAGGTGCGTATCTTCCTCGGAAACACACGGTCGTCGTCAAGCCGGCTGAACGATTGTCTGTCGTCGTTAGCGCCGATGCGCCAGGGCCTTGGGCCTTTCACTGTCATCTCCTCCTACATATGGAAGCAGGGATGTTCCGCGTTGTTCAGGTGGATCCATAACCAGTCAGAGATGTGACCAGTGGGGATAACGATCCAACGCTGCTGGGGGAGGTTTGTCGGTTGTGCCCTGAGTATAGCCGTGGGCGTAGGGACCGTTGCGGCGGAATCCGGACACGGATCTTCCGGTTTAGAGAGCGTTGTGTTGGCCCCGCCGCACCGGGCGCAAACCGAACCACAGGTGCATGGACTTTTGCGAGCGGACTGGCCCAGTCCAGTCATGGATCGGGAACACCGGCTGTTTACGTTGGTCGACGTTCTCGAGTATCGACCTCGTACAGGCCGAGAGGGAAGCAACAGTGATTACCGATGGGACATCGAAGGCTGGTACGGGGGAGACTACAATCGACTCTGGTTCAAGAGTGAAGGGCAGCGGGATACTGCGTTCAAAGCCGACTACGATGTGGACTTCCAACTGCTCTATGGCCGGTTTGTCTGGAAGCACTACGATATTCAGGTTGGTGGCCGAATGGAAACCCAGTCGTTTCGTGGTGGGAATGTGGCGCGTGGTATGGGGGTGATCGGGCTACAGGGAATTGTCCCCTATAATTATGAGTTCGAATCTGCTCTGTTTATTGATCAGCGTGGTGCTGTTTCAGCTCGATTATCCTATACAAAAGACTTTCTGCTCACGCAACGACTGATCCTTCAAGGGCGATTCGAAACCAATCTGGCTATCCAAAAAGTCGAAGAGTTTACGACCGGTTCGGGGCTGAACAATCTTGAGTTTGGGGCTCGCCTGCGTTACGAAATTCGGCGAGAATTCGCTCCTTATATCGGGGTGTCATTCGACCGCAGTTTCGGTGAAACGGCGACGTTGGTACGCCGGCAGGGGGGAGACCCGAGCCAAGTACGATTCGTAGTCGGCCTGAGGATATGGTTTTGAGAGGAGGGGGGCAGAACTCTTCGTAATTGTTGGTCAGCGAGAGCTAACGGGTTGAACGCACACCGGACGCAGAGCCAAGCCGAATATCGCGAGCCCACAGAAAACTGCACCGGCATAGAAGGTTGCTGGTGCGCCGAGTCGATCCCACAGAAGACCTGCGAGAACACTGGCGACGAGTACGGCCAGTCCGCTTGCCAGGTTGAACAGGCCGTAGGCGGTCCCACGCAAATCAGCCGGCGCCGTGTCGGCGACCATTGTCGCGAGGAGGCCCTGTGTGATGCCCATGTGCAGGCCCCATAGGCACACACCCAAGAGCATCATGCTCCAATGACCGCCAAGGGCTAAGACCACGTCCGCTCCGATCAGGATGATCAGGCCAAGCATAAGCAATTTCGTGTGGCTCATGCGGTCAGAGAGTTTACCAAATGGGTAGGCCGAGCCGGCATAGACCAGATTCATCGCGACCATGATGAGCGGGGTTAGTGCGAGGGGAATGCCTCCAAGTTGCGCACGAAGCACAAGGAAGGCCTCGCTGAATCGGGCAAGGGTGAAGACGGCTCCGATCCCGACCACCCACCAATAGGCCTGACCTAAACGGAAAAGGTTTTCCCAGCGAATCGGGTTAACCCTGCCGTAATTCTGTCGAGTCGCCGGTTCCTGAACACCGAACAACAAAAGTGCGACCGACATGACGCCGGGAATCACTGCCATCCAAAAGACGGCGCGGAAGTCGTCGGCCCAGAGCACCATCAGACTGGTTGCCGCAAGCGGGCCAAGGAAGGCCCCGACCGTATCCAGCGTCTGCCGCAGACCAAAGGCTGCGCCACGAAGCTGGGGTGGGGCGATATCAGCAACAAGTGCATCTCGAGGTGCGCCACGGATGCCCTTGCCGATCCGATCCATGAGACGGGCGGTAAGGACCATGTCAAGGCTGGAGGCCAAGGCAAACAATGGCTTTGTCATGGCTCCCAAGGCATAGCCAAAAACAGCGAGCGCCTTTCTCTTTCCCAGATAGTCGCTGAGCATGCCGGAAAAGACTTTCACCATTAGCGCGAGAGATTCGGCCAAGCCTTCGACCATGCCCACGGCAGTGGCACTTGTCCCGAGGGTTGTGACCATGAACAGAGGGAGCAGGCTATGGATCATCTCTGATGAGACGTCCATCATGAGACTGACGAACCCGAGTGCCCAGATCCCGGTTGGGAGGCGCTGGTTGGTTTGGCCTGACGGTAGAGGAGGAGGCATACGGTTTCTCATGAAGGAGTTGCTGCAGACATTATCTCGAATGTGGCGGACAAGCAAAAGCTCCTCAATTGATGGACAGGGGTAATTGTGCTAGCCTCATACAGTGAAACGATTAGGCTGTACTATGCTTTCATGGTCGCGCCTGATGGTCCTGGTCTGGACGTCCTTGTGGATGCTGGCAGTTCCCTTGTTCCATGTGCATCCAGACGCGGATCATCTGCATGGACGAGCAGGGCATCTCCATGGTGGGACCGTCCATACGGTCATGTCGCCCGATCTCGAATGTGAGGTGGAGAGCCATTCGTCACTCACAGCCGATTCACACGATGTCAGCACCTCTCTGGTCGGACTGGGGCATCGGCATCTTGAGATCGAGTTTTCACTGCTGACTGATTCAGATCGGAAATCTTACAATTTGTTCTTGAGCCAGGCCCATGCGCTCGGGTCTGCTGTGTCTTTGAATCCTGAGCCTCGTGTTTCACAAGAGCCTGAGGCCAGTGCTCTGTTTTTCCCTCCAGGGTTGATTCACGATCTTTCCTCCCGTGGTCCGCCCAGTCTTTCCGCATAGCCTTCTGGTTCGCTTGCCATATCTCCCATAGTTAGAGACACGCCTTGGACGAAGAGCCATGGCGAGAGGAAAGGTGCCAAGATGGCTTCCAGGAAGGCGATCTCGCCGGAATGTATTGTGCGGTTTGCTGTCGCCATCACGATTGCTGCCGTATCCGCCTCGTGCCAGCCGGCACAGGATGAGACGCAGAAGAGACCCTCGCAAGCGATACCGCTTGCGGCTCAAGCCGGTGTGATTGAGCTGCCGGACGGGAGTTTACTGCTCTCACAGATCCGTACTGAGCAAGTGGGCCGCCGCGCCATGCGAATGTCGCTGAAGGCGCAGGGAGGAAAGATTTTGCCCAATGAGAACCGGTTGGCCCATCTCGGTCCACGAGTGCCGGGACGCATTGTTGCTGTCTACGCCAATCTTGGCGATCGCGTACAATCCGGAGCGCGACTGCTGTTACTCGATAGTCCGGCGTTTGGTGAGGCTCAGCTGCAATATCGCAAGCGGCGGACGGCCATGAGGGTGGCGGAAAAGGCCTTTGAACGGGCCAAAGCGCTCTCGGCCGAGGGTGCGATCGGGATCAGCGAATATCAGCGGCGTGAGGCCGAGCATGAAAATGCGAAAGCCGAGCTCTACGAAGCAGAGGAAAAACTTCACTTATTGGGTATGGCGGAACGAGAAATTGAGCGGTTGTCCGCCGAACAATTGCCCCATGCCGAAGTGGCGCAGGTGTTTCTGCGGGCTCCCTTCTCCGGTGAAATCATCGAGCGGAATGCAACGGTCGGTGAAGTGGTCGATTCGAGTAAGACGCTTTTCACCGTGGCGGATCTCTCCACTGTGTGGGTCAGGGCTGATTTTCCCGAGCAGCAGATCGGGATGCTGAAAGCCGGTCTTGCGGTGGAGGTTCGAGTTGCAGCCTATCCGGATACGGTGTTTCAGGGCGCTATTACCTATATCGGCGCCATGATTGATCCGGCCACGAGGACGGTGACGGCACGTTTGCAGATTCCCAACTCAGACCGGCGGCTACGTCCTGAAATGTTCGCCGAGGTGACGGTACGCACGCAGGAGCAATCGGTCTTGGCCATACCGCGCGCTGCACTGCAGCAGGTCGGCAACCGCACTATGGTCTTTGTCACACGAGGCTTACGACAGTTTGAATGGCTCGAAGTCACAATCGGGGAGTCATCGAACGAGTATGTCTCGATCAAGGCCGGACTGAAGGACGGTGATGAGGTCGTGACGGAAGGCAGTTACGCGCTCAAATCCGAAGCGCTTCGCGGGCAGATGTCTATGGGAGGCCCGCTGTGATTGAACAGCTGATCCGCACATCGCTTGAGCAGCGGGTCATCGTGCTGCTGGCGGCGTTTGGCGTGAGTATCGGCGGAGCGGTCGCATTTCGCTCTCTGCCGATCGATGCCTTTCCTGATGTGACACCGGTCCAAGTCCAAGTCATTACCCGTGCTCCGTCTTTAGCGCCTCCGGAAATCGAGCGCCTTGTCACGTTTCCCCTTGAAATTGAGTTGATCAACTTGCCTGGGAAAACGGAACTTCGATCGGTCTCGCGGTTCGGGATCTCAGTCATTACGGTGGTGTTTGAGGATGCCGTCGATAACTATTTTGCCCGGCAGTTGGTTTTGGAACGGCTGGTCCGCGTCCGTTCTCAATTACCGCCAGGAGCCGATCCTACCCTGGGGCCCGTGAGTACCGGCCTCAGCGAAGTCTTCATGTACCTTGTGGAGGGGCCATCCCAGAGTCTTCAGGAATTACGGACGCTCCATGATTGGGTGATTCGTCCAATGCTGCGTGCCGTACCAGGGCTGGCGGATGTCGACACTCTGGGTGGATTATCAAAACAATACGACGTGCTCGTGGACCCCAATCGCTTGACCAGCCTGGGCCTCACCCTGCGGCAGGTTCAGGCAGCAGTGACCGAGAATAACCAAAATGCCGGCGGCAGTTACATCGAGCGGGGCGGCGACAAGTTGGTGATCTATGGCCAGGGTCTAGCTCGTTCGGCTGAAGATTTGGAACGCATTGTCGTAACGGCCCGCCAGGGGACGCCGATCTACCTGCGGGACGTTGCGGAGGTTCGCCTGGGACATGCTGTTCGCTTGGGCGGCGTCACACGGGACGGAACCGGCGAAGTGATGCAAGGCATCGCCGTGATGCTACGAGGGGGAAACAGCCGACAAGTTGTTTCAGCGGTGAAGGAGAAGGTCGGAGTGATCAATCGGCTGTTGCCGGATGGTGTCACGATCACGTCGTTCTATGACCGGATTGAACTGGTGACCCGGGCGCTCGACACGGTCGAGCGGGCCTTATTGGAGGGCGCCGTTGTTGTGGTCCTCGTCCTCTATCTGTTCCTGAGAAATCTGCGCGGTGCGCTGGTCGTCGCCCTGACCTTACCGCTTGCCACGCTGACTACGTTCTTGATCATGCAACGGGTCGGGCTCTCAGCCAATCTGATGTCCTTGGGAGGACTAGCCATTTCCCTCGGGATGATTGTCGATGCCGCGATCGTGCAGGTGGAGAATATTGAGCGACATTTGAGCGAAGACTCCAAGGAGCATGCCTCGTTCGACGCGGTATCGGATCGGCTTCCCCTGGTGCTTCGTGCCGTGCTGGAGGTGCGCCGCCCAAGCCTCTTCGGGGAATTGATTATCGCGCTGACCTTCGTTCCCTTGCTCGCGCTCCAAGGGATTGAAGGCAAGATGTTTATCCCGTTGGCCCTGACGGTGGTGATTGTTCTCCTGAGTTCACTGGCGCTCTCAATGACGGTCATCCCGGTGCTGGCGGTTCTTCTCATGCGGCCTCGATCCATGGAAAGGGAAGGGCACGCCTTAGTCACGGGACGGAGACTGTATCGGCAGCTCTTGGAGACGGCCATTCGTCGGACCCCCGTGGTTGTGACGGCAGCAGCAATGGTGTTGGTCGGGGGCATCGCACTCATTCCTTTAATTGGACGGGAGTTCGTGCCGATCATGGACGAAGGATCGATCGTGGTGAATTTGGTGCGGCTACCGAGCATCGGTCTCACTGAATCACTTAAGATCTCTGGACAGGTCGAGCGGGTGTTGCTGGAGCTTCCGGATGTACGTTCGGTGGTGACTCGCACCGGTGCCAATGAGTTAGGGACGGATCCGATGGGGATGGAGCTGAGCGACATGTACGTCTTGCTCAAGCCTGAATCGGAATGGAAGGCACGCAGCAAACGTGAGATTGAACAACTGATACGTCAGCGACTGGGGCAGGTCCCTGGCATTGTGTTTGGGTTATCTCAGCCCATTGCGATGCGTGTGGATGAGCTGGTGTCTGGTGTTCGCTCTCAAGTCGCAGTCAAGCTTTTCGGAGACGACCTCGATGTCCTACGGGTGAAGGCCGAGGAGATCGCTCGTGTGCTGCGGCAAGTGAAGGGTATCTCCGATCTCCGTGTTGAGCAGGTTTCGGGACTGTATTACTTGAAGCTCGACGTCGATCGATCCAAGGTGGCGCGTCATGGCATCAATGTGGCCAACCTCACGGAGGTGATTGAAGCTGTCGGTGCCGGGATCCGTGCCGGAGATGTCTTTGAAGGGCAACGGCGATTTCCCATCGTGGTGCGGTTTCCCGATGACAGACGGAACGATGTCGAGTCGATCAAGGCGCTTTGGGTGACGGCACAGGACGGTGCTCGGATCCCTCTGCGGGAGTTGGCCGATATCCAAATCGTGGAAGGTCCGGCCCAGATCAGCCGTGAACAGGCCAGCCGCAGAGTGGTCATTGAGGCGAACGTGGTGGGGAGAGATCTGGTCGGGGCCGTGGAGGAGGCTCAGGGGGCTGTGGCCGGTCTAGTGCAATTGCCGCCTGGGTACTATGTGACCTGGGGAGGGCAATTCGAAAATCAGCAGCGGGCGATGGCTCGTCTAGCAATCGTGGTTCCGGTGGTCATTGGCCTGATTTTTCTGCTGTTGTACCTGACCTTCAGGAATGTCAGGCAGGCGGTGCTGATCCTCCTCGCGATCCCTTTTGCGATGGTCGGTGGTTTTGTCGCGCTGTTGATCGGGGGACTCTATCTATCGGTTCCAGCGTCCGTTGGGTTCATTGCACTGTTCGGTGTGGCGGTCCTCAACGGAGTGGTAAAGATCGCCTATATCAATCAGTTGCGACAACAGGGGCTGCCCTTGGATGAGGCGGTGATGACCGGCATGGTCCGTCGGCTTCGTCCGATCTTGATGACGGCAATGGTGGCCGCGTTGGGACTGACGCCGCTGTTGTTGGCAAGCGGGCCTGGTTCGGAAATTCAACGGCCGCTGGCGACCGTCGTGATCGGCGGATTGGTTTCATCGACCCTGTTGACCTTGATTGTCATGCCGGTGTTGTATCGGTGGATCGAGGAACGTGTGGAGAAGAAGGGCTGTAGCATCGCCCGTTCATGAGGCCTGATAGGATTCGTTCATGCGATGGGGTAACTGATAAGGCGTGGTCGCCGTCATATCGAATTGTGCATGCTTGTGGTCATCCTGCGTGATAAGCTGGCGCTCACTATTTAGGCAGGAAAGAAGGCATATTGGTGAAAAGAAACCCACGAAGTAGGATGCAACGGTTTGTCTGCGGACTCCTTGTTGGTCTAGCCTTTCCGGGGGTCGGACTGGCTGTGACGCAACAGACTCCTATCGCCACCGGCCACGACTTGCAGGGCCAGGTCAAGGCGACCGCCAATAAAGTGATTCCCGCAGTTGTCAGTATTGCCTCCACCGTGATGGTGCGTGATCAGTCGTTCAGCGACGAGGCACTACCATTTGGTTTGTTTAAAGAACCGCCAGCCCGCCGGCAGTACGGACAAGGGTCTGGCGTGATTGTGACCTCAGATGGCTATATCGTGACGAACAACCATGTGGTGGCCGATGCCGTCGATGTCGAAGTGATTTTGGCGGATCGTCGCCAATACAAAGGGAAAGTAGTTGCGACGGATCCAAAGACCGATGTGGCAGTGGTGAAGATTCATGCGTCGAATCTCCCGACTGCGGCCTGGGGGGATTCAAGCCAACTAGCCGTCGGTGACTTCGTGCTCGCGATCGGGAATCCCTTGGGATTGAGTCGGACTGTCACGTTCGGCATTGTGAGTGCGGTCGGGCGGGCCGATGTCGGTGTGGCGGATTTCGAAGATTTCATCCAGACGGATGCGCCGATCAATCCGGGCAATTCCGGCGGAGCCCTGGTGAATACGAATGGTGAGCTGGTCGGGATCAACACAGCAATTGCAAGTCCCACCGGCGGCAGTGTTGGGGTTGGGTTTGCCATTCCCAGCAATATGGCCCGGGCTGCCATGCAGAGTCTCATCAAAACGGGCCGCGTGGTGCGAGGCTTTCTGGGTGCCTCGACGCAGGATGTCAGCCCCTCCTTGGGGAAGATCTTTCGCCTCCCGGACGTCAAAGGCGCGATTGTGACGGATGTGCATGCCAAGGGATCTGCGGAACGAGCCGGCTTGAAACGCGGCGATGTCGTGGTGCGCTTCGACGGGCGGGAGATTATGGATAGCGGCCAGTTACGGAACCTGGTGGCGCAAGCGTCGATCGGGAGCAAACATCGGTTGGATCTTATCCGGGAAGGCAAGCAGTATCAGGCGGATCTGGTCATTCAAGAAGCGCCGCGTGAACGGCCGAAGAAAAGCCAGGCGGCGTCCTCAAGCGCCTCGACCGTACACCCCTTGGCGGGGGTAGTGTTCGATGACGTGACGGCACCCCTCGCACGTCAGATGGATTTGCCGGTGAACAATGGCGTAGTGGTTACGGATATCGAAGAAGGCAGTCTCGCCGAAGCCTCCGGTCTGCAACCGGGTGATGTGGTCTTAGAGCTGAACCGACAACATGTGGCTACGTTCTCCGCGCTTCAACGATTCGCTGAACCCTTGAAACCAACCGATCTCGCCCTCCTACTCGTCAACCGCCAGGGCAACGTGATGTATGTTCCAATTCAGGGGGAGTAAAGAAACGGCTGCCTGGCAGGAAGAAAGAGGCCGCGAGAATTGAAGTCCCCATAGAGTCAGAGTCTACAGGGACAGATAGTTCCTCATCGTATCAATCTCAATCACTTGCATAGGGGTCAGAGGTAGGGCAGAAACCGATGAATCCTGATCGCACAGGATAGTTTCGCCGCAGTTTAGCCCCAGCCGAGTTTGGAATGCCATTGATAATACAATAACTCCAAGGAATATAAGGGCAAACCAATGAAACGAAATTCTGCCTCTCATGAAATTAGTCTTAGATCACTCATGGAAGGATCAATATTCGCACTGGAGCAAGGCGGCTTGCTTCTCCACGATAGTGTATTCCTGTATCGGAGTGAAAAATTTTCTAGTGCCTGCGCCTTAGCACTGTTTGCAATTGAGGAAATAGGTCGAAGCCGCTTTCTTCATCAACTCTGGGAGGAAATAGCTGCTAAAAATGAAGGACAGGTAACAGCTCAAGCTATCCGCAGGAAGTGCGACAATCATATTTTCAAGCAATTTAAGGGGCTTACTACTCCTATGCTTTACATTGAGAAGAAAAATAAAAAATGTACGAGTTGTTTGAAGCCACGCTCGTAGAACGCGCGACCTCAGAGTCCTGGAGAGCTAGCGCCGAACTGCATGAAGTAGCCAAGCGATTACAGCGGAAGTTGCCAAAGTTACGACATGAGTGGCGCCAGAAATCTTTATACGTTGAACCCGATGAATCAGGGAGCAAGTGGAACCGGCCTCGCAATCTGCCTAAGAAAGTTGCCTTTGATAGCCTCTTTGGTGCAAACGATGCCTATTCCAATACGGTGCGTAAATTCAATTGTATGCAACCCTTCGAAGAAGAAGCTTCTGCCTTCCATTGTGCTTTAGAGGCATGGAACGAATGTCCAGAACTGCCACCTGCACTTTCAGGTAAAGAGATCGAGAGCCTCTGGGAGGAGGCACTCGGGGACTAACGTTCGAACTACCGTTCACCTAAGACAAAGAGTCCCAAAAGTTATAATTGGCAATAACGGTGAATTGCTACTCAACTGCCTATACATACTCCCCCTAGAAGTGGTTGAAGATCATAGACCTGCCATGAGTCCGAGGAGTGTGAGCGCGATTATCACCAGCGTGGCACGTCACGATTCAGCGAGGTTGAGGCTCAATGAAGGCGGGGTGCACACCTGGACCTCTATGTCACCGAATCGCCGCGCATATGCCGGATCGCCGGAAGGGGTGACGATATAGTTCCGTTCCTTGGGATAGAACGTTCGAAAGACTTGCAAGGCGGATATAACAAACGCCGATGGGTCCCACTTGCATTATGGTCTACCAAATGTAAAGTGCGGTAGCACTGCTGCACACTGAAGAGATATCTAGTCGTGCGTCGTATGACTCACCGATAGAACCAGTGAACCGATGCCGAATTCGGTGGCCATGGCCGAGACCGATTAGGCGTTGGTCCCCAGCTTCTGCCTGGTCAAGGCCTTTTGGTTGGAACTACGACCTCATGGATAAGGCTTCTTCGTGCAGGTTGTTCCGGTTGTAAGCGAGCAGGCAGAGGCCAACTGTGGCATGTACACCAGACTTGTTTCAGCCATCTTTACATCAACTCCACAAGGCTCATTCCTAGAGCTGTCTCTACAAGAGACATCTTGAAAATAAATTGTTTGTAATTTTAAATAATACAAATAGTTACAGATAGACAATACCATAATGTATCTGTTTAAATGACTTATTTAAATATAGTGTAATATATTTAAACATATTATTTAGAGTTGAATTAATATGTTACTACATATAATGTATGTCTATGAAAAAAAGATCATGGACCATTGCAGATGATATCGCCATTGCTGGTCTCCATGCAGAGTCAAAGGATCGGTCTGTCGACCTTTCTTATACAGATTGGATCAAAGCCTTGCGGAATTACCTGCGAATGACACAGGCGGAGCTGGCTGAACGGGCACATCTTCCCCAGTCTCATCTTGCTCAGATTGAAGCCGGGAAAATCGATCTGCAGGTAGGGACATTGAAGAGAATATTCGAAGGCCTCTCTTGTGATCTGGTAATACAGCCTCTCCCTCGCAAGCCGCTATCCGAGGTATTGCGAGGACGTGCGCGCAGCGTTGCATCGAAGAGGCTCAAGCAAACTATGGGGACCATGGCTTTAGAAAACCAAGCCCCAGAAAAAGAGCTATTCAAGAGGCTTCTTGAAAAACGAACCGATGATGTTCTGAATGATCCACGTGAGCGGTTATGGAACAAGAAAGATGGATGACGAAACTCAGCCGGTCGGAGCAACACCTGGGGATGACATCTCAGGCTTGCTCATGGCCAAGTTGGCCACAAGAGCGGCTCGTCACGCAGTCGAAACCGAAAGTATTAGCCGCGCCTACGATAAACATATATTTCGAGCACGAAGAAAAAAGAGAGCTTCTCAGTGGCTCACAGAAGAATTTCTTATGAATATTCATCGTGATATGTTTGGGCTCATTTGGGATTGGGCAGGAAAATACCGAAGAGACAATCTCAATATCGGGATGGCCTGGCACCTCATTCCAGAACAAGTTCGTTTGCTATGCGATGACTTTCTCCATTGGGATTCATCAGGGTCGGCAATGCCAACTCTAGAAGTAGCGGCACGTCTCCAGAATAGACTGACCAAGATCCATCCCTTCAGAAATGGGAATGGAAGGCATGCACGACTGATCACCGATATCTTCTTTCATTCCCGTCGACATCCTTTGCCGGAATGGCCCCAAACCTACCTGATGTCTGAAGGTCACCAAATCCGAGCGCAGTACATCGCTGCCATGCGGAATGCTGATGAAGGAGACTTTTCTCCTTTAGCAAAATTCTTTGAAGATTGTCTGCCTAAACTATCCTGAAAATTGTGTGTATTGTCACAACATGGGAGACGCTCTCTATTGGAGGAGCCATCAGCCTGCCTGATGTAACCAACTGACTTCGACAGGTGGAAATTTCGGATCGAACAGCTGTCAGCGCAGCATCTCGTTTTGTGGCGAGGAGATGATGAGTAGCAGGCAGCCGTCGTCCGATGATGTGTCATGATGTTCGGTGCCGGCCTCGGCACGATGATAGTCTCCGGCGGCCAACTCCTGACCGCCGCAGAAACATCCCCCTTCCAAAACATAAAACTCTTCCGGCTCGGCATGTCGATGGGGAGCATAGACTGAGCCGGGGGCCATCCGTACGAGCGCCGTGGCTCGGCGAGAAACAGGGTCAAAGTGTAAGATTTTAGCTGTCACGCCAGGAGCCATCTCCTGCCATGTGCCTTCTGATGCTCTGACGAATGTGAGGGGCGGAAGCGAACGCCGTGGCAGATGCGTCTCGTTTCGTACTCGGTCAAGCAGGCGGTTTCGCAACGAAGTCGGTGGAGTCACTGGAGGTGTTGCAAAGGACAGGTGATCTGCCATCGACTGAAATGTGAGCTCTTCTCGATCTGCTTCGCGTGCGACATGGGCGAGTACCCGCTCGCGCAAGGCAGCAGGGGGCTCAATCGTTGGCACTCCAAATCCTAACTGCTCGACAACGGCTTGAAAGGCTCTCGCGGCAGCTCCAAGTCCGTTCTTGGACAAGGCTACTCGTTTTTCAAAGACTGTCTGGTCCTCGGCAGGCAGGATACCCAGCGCATAGGCGGCTGCCTGTTCCTCAATCTCTTGTGGGAGGTGGGAATCGGTCATGAGACCAACTCTTCTTTCTGTGGAGCCAAGAGTTCACGTAACTTGATCATCCCGAGTCGCATTCTGGTCTTGACGGTCCCTAAGGGCAGTCCGAGTTTGTCGGCGATCTCACTTTGACTCAAGCCGTAGAAATACCCTAAGGCGATGGCTTCTCGTTGATCCGATGACAACATGCCCATCGCCTGACGAACAGCCTGTTGGCGCTGCTGTCCTTCGATCTCCTGATCGGGCATGGGGCCGTCGCTGGAGAAGAACGAGGCCACTTCCAGGTCATCAAATCTGCCGCGCTCGGCGAAACCAGCGCGGAAACGATCAATCGCTCTCGTGCGGGCCAACATCATCAGCCATCCGCCTGGTGTACCTCTCGTCTCGTCGAAGGTATGGGCTTGCCGCCAGACCTGGGTGTAGACGTCCAACGTCACTTCTTCCGCCGCTTCCCGATTGCCAAGAATCTTAAAGATGAGGCCGTACACCCGTGGGCTTGTGCGGTCATAAAGCGTGGCGAGAGCTGATTGATCACCTTGGGCAGTCTGGGTGATGAGGGACCCCCATTCCGCCTCGTGTGCGTAGCTTGTGTTGAGCATTAGAGCCTCAGTATAGATATTCCCCCATGGTCTGAGGAACACGAGGGAGAATCATACGTAACCGGGATTCTGACGGGCGGACTATAGCATCGGAGGATAACTGTCGACAAGCGACAGTCTGTGCTGCCTAGGAACTGAACTCAAGCAGCTATAAACAGTTCCATTCCGGTAAACACTCTGCTAGAGCGGAAACAGTTGAAGATCGAAGGCCCGTTCGGTGAACCAGACGAGGGCGATGGCGATCACCGCTAGTGAGCCTCCGGTAAGGACCAGTCTCTGGTAGGACCAGGAACGGCGGATCAGATAAGCCAGTGGGAGGAACGCGGCGACGATGGCGAGTTGGCCGATTTCCACGCCGACGTTAAAGCTGACCAAGCTCACTAGCAGCGAGTCTTGCGATAGTCCTAGATCAGTAAGCACTGCGGCAAATCCAAATCCATGAATCAGTCCGAACCCAAACGCTACCATCCAGCGGTGAGTCATCATCGTGGGATAGAGGTTCCCAAGGCCTGCCAGCACCACTGAAGCGGCGATGGTTGATTCCACTAACCGGGAGGGTAACCGGACAACGTCAAGAGCGGCCAGGCTCAATGTCAGCGAATGAGCCACCGTAAAGGCTGTGACGATACTCAAGACGCTCCAGCACACGGCTGAAAATTCGCCGGCCGCCTGCCACCTATTATCTCTCCGGACCATGACTGCCGGTAGTAAGAGAGCAAGCAGGAACAGGACATGGTCAAACCCGAGCCAGATGTGCCAGGTACCTTCGTGAACAAACTGAATGATTTCGTGCCAGTATGAGCGTCCAGCCACAGAGAATTCCCGAGAAGGGGATTCCTGGCTAAAGATTGCGGTACTGGTCTGGCCGCCTTGCGTCAGGCGCAAGAGCCCTTTGTGTTGCGCATCGATATCGAATAAGAGGTGATACTCCACCCTGAGCGGTTCGACTGCCTTGCCACAATCAGCACGGAAGCGAAGGACTGCGTAGGCTCCATCCGTATGGCGATCGATCAAGTGTTCAAAGACCTGAGTCGGACAGGCTTGCTGATCTGCTGTGAGTGTCAGGCGAGACAAGGCATAGGCGGAAATCTCATTGTGCTTCCCTCGAACCTCTCCCCAGGTGAGTTCGCCGTTTCCATCCGCATCCAGCCCAATCGCATCATTGAGGTCGCGGAGGGCGATGTCCCATTGCCCCTCTACACGATCGTTCTGAACCGAGAGGGAAAGGTAGCTGTCGCTGGGCTTGTGGGCCCAGGCAGGAAGACTCAGGAGCAGTGTAGCAATGAGGAGCATGAGGCGCTTCACCATGTGGCCTCCTGAATCTGTTTCGAAAGTTGTTGTAACTGAATATCTTCCACATGGTTGGTTCTTAACCACTCAATGACCGGTTGAGCTGCCGCGGAGTTTCTTGCCTCAAGGGCACTCTGAAGGAGGATCCTGGCATCCGCCGGTTCTCGCTGCACGTTCCAATTGGCCTGGGCTAACGGCAACGCTTGTTGAGCATCGTGCAATATGGTGAGCGTGAACCGCGCTTCCTCTCTGACATGCGTGGCGGCCCCTCGCTCGCGGCTGGCTGAAAATCGGGACGCCAGTTCGGCCTTATGGTTCTGGAACCAGGGTATGTTCAATGCCTGTTCTGCGAGCGCAAGACGCAACAGTAATCCATCGGCTTTGGTTTCATGTTGGAGCATAGCGAGCACATCGCGATAGCGGCTCTGATCAAGGAGGAAATCCGCGTAGGCTCCGAGCAAGTATTGATCCTTGATGCCGACCTTGAAAGCTTCGGCAAAGGCTTGCTCAGCCTCTTCTATGGCACCGGTGCGGGTCGCTGTTTCTGCCAAGATGGTTGCAATCCAAATCCGTTCGTGGCCTGAGAGAGCGGAATCCGACAGGGTTTGTCGCAGCAGTTCTTTGCTCTTGGCCGAGTGCCCGGTCATCCCACCGATATCGCTCAAACATCCAACGAGCACGTGGCGGGCCGCCAATCTGCCAAGGCGCTGACAGGCCCGGCGTGCTTCGTCGTAACGCGCTTGTACCTGGAGGATCGAGGCCTTGGTCAGCCAAGCCTGGGCGTTGGTCGGTTGTAGGGTCAGCAGCTGGTCCAGATCAGCTATGGCCTGGTCAAAGTCATGGGTGTTTTGCCTGATCGTGGCGCGTAGCAGCAGGGCCGCCGGTGGAGGGGATGGTTCGTTCCACCAGAGGGCCAGCGTGGCTTGGGCTTGCCCAAGGAAACGGGGATCGCCTTCTGATCGGCCTTGTTCGATGTAACGAGTAGCCAATTGTACGGCAGAGTCCAGGTTGCGAGGATTGCGTCTGAGGTCGGTGCGCAAATTGTGAAGTTCGCGTGCGACGGGATCAGATGGCTTGAAACTGAGTCGCTCGAGCACCTGCCGGTCATCTGTCGGGCGGTAGGGTTCAGAATAGGCCGGATCGATATGGTTCATCGTCGACCATCCGAGCACAAGAAGCACTAGAAACATCCGAGATCGAATCATGGAGTTACTCTCGCGAATAGGTGATGGGAATCCGCATGACGATCTGCTGCCGGTCCAATGTCCGGTCGAACTGCATCGGGAAGGCTCGTTGCACAAGGGCCATCGCTTCTTGATCGATACGTTCCAGACCGGAGCTTTTGACAATGATGGAGTCCAACAAGTTCCCCTCTCTCGACACGACGGCTTTGACCATGACCTTGAACGGCTGTGAGTGATCAAGGAATGGATTGGAAGACCGCTTGAGCTCCTCCAATCGTCTGAAGATTGCCTGTTGAAGCCAGCCGTAGTCAGGCCGTGGCGATGAAACAGTCTCGACCGGTGTTACCGCTGCACTTTGCGACGGAGAGGGATCGACTGAGGATGGAATGGGGTCAGGCATCGTACCGGAGCTCGGGGTGGTTGCGTCGGTCCGCGGTGAATCTTCAGGCTGAGGGGCAGCCTGATCGGCCATAGGTTCATCAGTTGTTGGCGGCACTGTGGGAGCTGAATCTGCGTGAGTCCATTCCGATTGAGTCGAGACCCGGTGCATTGACGCACTGGTTTCCGGTTGCGGTTCACTGAGGCTCTTGGGATCAACCATAGGCTGAACGGTTCCCACTGCCTTGCTGTAAGGAGTGGCGGTTCGATGTGATCGATGTATTGCAGCTGAATGCGGAGTCGGCATTTGTTCGCTAGGCTGCATTGCAATGTTTGTGGGTGGAGTGGACGACTCCGGTATGTGTGTGGATTGGACGAGTGTGACATCCCATTGAAACCGTTCCGCCGAAAGGGTGATCGGAGATTGACGCGCGAACACAATCACCGCACACAGCAAGAATCCGTGAAGGGCCAGCGAGGTGAGCCATCCCTGCGCAAGGTGAGACGGTGTTGCTACCGTGGTCTGTCCTGGTTTCATGGGGTGAACATCCGTCTGCGATGCGGGTGCCGCGTGTTAACGCGGCACCCCTCCGTCATGGCTAGAAGGCTTCTTTGGGATCGATATGCCGACGATCCCGCCCGTCGAATGGGGTCGGAAGAAAAGGAAATTCCATCGCGATCCCATTGGCTGTCTTGTTGCTGCCGACTGCGCCGACGTTGAAATTCACGCCGTCTCCCAAGTTCGGGACGGTCGGGTTTGTCAGGATGCCAGCCACGACGCGGAGAGCCACATCGGTGACATCGTCGTTCGGTCTCCGGCCGTTCGGCCAGCCGGCTTTATCCGGCGTCGCATTGCCGCTCGCGTCATGCGCGAGTGGGCCCAATCGTCGCTGTCCGCCCGCTGGGGTTGGTGGCACATCCAAATCAACCCGCAGGAGGTCGGCCAATGCCTCGTTGGTCTTGCCCGATCCGCAGACCGCCGGTCCCGGTGCATAACGAAGCAGGGCATTCACGAGATCTTCGCGATTGGTCGTCGGGAAGCTCGTGCTGAACACTGCATTGAGTGCCGTGGCCAGTGCCGAGTTGCAGTAGAACGGGACAAACTCATTTTCGTCCTCCGCATCCGTGGCATTCCACTTGTCCTTCATATTCGTCGCGATGATCAACTCGTTGACGAGGGGATTACCCATACGCGCCACTTGCACAAACCGGGTACTGCTGTCGCGATCTCCATTCTTCTTGATCACCGTCACCTTGGGGCGGCTCGTGGTTGCATAGGCACCGAGCACCTTGTTACCGTTTGGCCCGATCAATTCGCTGATGGGAATCTCCAACGCGATGGTGTTGACGTTGAAACCACTGAACGTATCGGCGGTGCCGAGACCAGGTGCTCCAACAATAGTCGCATCATTGGCATCGTCGGTATTGGACAGAATCGGTGAGATATGGAGGTTCAATGTGTCGAACGTACCGCCAAGATCGATGTAGAAGGTCTCATCCCGCTGTCCGGCGAAGACTCTCCCCCCGTTTTTCAAGGGATAGATGCCCTTCTCGGCGAGCTCTTCGTATCTCGGCATGGTGCTTGGACCGACATTTGATGGGACGGCATACATGATGCCGGTTCCAAGATTCCTCGGTCGTTGGCCATAGCGGACTTCTGTGACGGTATAGCTTTGTCGCAGCAACAGTCCTTCAGAACCGTTCCCGCTGAGGGCCATGATTGGTGGTAACGCGACATACGACAATGGGAAGACGTTACCGGGTTGGCGGATCTCTGTTTTAAATCTGATCTGGTAGACGATGTTCGCGGCGATGTTGTTTTTGTTGTTGTCGATGTGGATTTCATACAGCACATCGTCGGCGAAGTTGAAATAGTTGGGGCCCGATCCCGGTTCCTGACTGGGAATGACGTTCATCACGAGCACAGCATTGTCAGGGTTCTGCCAGCTTCTAAAAAAATAGAAGTCCGTGATATCAGCGGCTGGATCGTTTGAGATCAATGGAGCTTCGCGATGGCTGGCTGCTAGGACAGGCGAGGCCATGAGTACGGCGAGTACAAGTGCAACGAGTGGTCGAAATCGAGCAAACATGGAATCCTCCTTCTGGAAAGACATCTGCTTCTTGGTTGTGTATTACAGGTCCGGCAGTAAAGCCGGAACCGGTTCAGAGTCGGCCTGGCTGATCAGTGAGGCCTCCTCAGAGGTCAAAGCATCTGATTGGGTCATGCGCTGCTCTTCTACGGCGGCAGTGGGTCCGCTGGGTGTGATGACCGGCACGTTGTCGTTCCCACTGCAGCCGGACAACAGTCCGACGGCACAGACGACTCCGAGTGGCCACAACATGGGTCGTGTCATGTCTCTGCTCCCTCTCTACATGGTGAACTGCGACTATCGTCTACGTTTGCCCTGAGCACCTGCCGGCGGTCTGTTCTTCACTACGAGAGGATTGTGAGATTGGATGTATGCGCCCGAGCCGGTCGGCTTGTCGGGGTATGGGGGCGGTGTTATAGTCCGCCTATCGTCACACCATAGATCCAATAGGCAATCCGATCTTCCCTGTCGTCTCGTATAGCTTTATGGGGAAGACCGTATGTCGAGCATGACCATAGAACCGACCAAGCTAGATCAAGACCACGAGTGGGCCCAACTTATAGCGCTCACCGCCCAGGGCGATCAGGCTGCGCTCGCCACCTTTTATGATCGTACAAGTCCACAGGTATTTGGCTTTATCTCAAGAATCCTCAACAACCGAGAGGCTGCGGAGGAAGTCACCTTGGATGTCTACACACAGGTGTGGCGACAGGCTCATACGTATGATGCAACAAGAGGGGCGCCAGGAGCCTGGCTGATGACGGTGGCCCGAACCAGAGCAATTGATCGGTTGCGTGCCAGGGCTACCGAATCTGGGCGACTCGAATCGTTGGAGGCCGTTGAGTTGTTCGCCAGTGATGACGAGACGCCGGAACAGAACGTGGAGGGCCAGGAACGCCGCCGATATGTCCAGGAGGCTCTGGCTGGGTTGACCGCTGAGCAGCGGCAAGCTATTGCCCTGGCGTATTTTTATGGGCTGAGCCAGAGCGAGATCGCCGAGAAGTTACAGGTGCCTCTCGGTACCGTGAAAACACGGATGAGATTGGGCCTCATCAAACTGAGGGAGGCTTTGGCACCGTATGAAGCGGGTTTACAGCCATGACGGAGACGACGTTGCCGGAAGATCTGGAAGAACAGGCCATGCTGTATGCCCTTGGAGTCTTAGATCCAGAGGAGCGTCGGGTATTTGAGGTGAGGCTCCAAGAAGGATCGGATCTCCTGCGGCAGACGGCAGCAGCCTATGAAGCAACCGTTTATGTTCTTGGTACGGTTGTAGCTCCTGTCACACCTCCATCTTCCCTTCGCGAGCGGCTGGTTCAGCAGGTTGCGAATGAAGTCGACCGAGAAGTCGAACAATTCGAGCTGGCTGCCAACACCGTGGCGTTAGGGGCAATTCCGGTCAGGCCTCGGGATGCTGTTCGAGAACGACTCCTTTCTCGAATCCAAGCCCATTCGGCTGTCCGGCTTGCGGTCAAAGACTCGTTACCGGTTTTGGGCGATATCGCGGACCGGAAGGGCGACGAACGGGTCAGTGAAGGGCGGATTGGTGTTCCACAAGATGCAGCCCCCTTGCCCACTTGGTGGTCTTCTGGCTGGACCGCTGTTTCAAACTTTCTGCGGACGCTCGTGATTCGTTCCATAATTCCTCGCCCGTCTTCAGATGGGCTCACGTTCGTGAAGGCATCGGAGGGAACTTGGCGAGAAATTGCCCACGGGGTGACGGCCAAAATACTCGCGTTCGACCCGGTTTCCCGCAGGACCACGACACTCCTTCGTTTTCTTCCCGGCACCAGCTATGCCCCGCATCGGCATGCTGCAGTGGAGGAGCTCTATGTCCTTGAAGGCGGGTGTTCCATCGCCGGTCGTGAGATGGCGGTCGGTGATTATCACCGAGCCGAAGCCGGGACAGTCCACCACGATACCTCGACCGACGACGGGTGTTTGTTACTTGTCATTTCCTCTCCTCAGAACGAGCTGTTGAAATAGTTCGTGGCCGAGGGGAAGATCCTCGCTGAGTCAGAAATCCAATCACAATAAGTTTACGTACTGTATTCAGTAGTGAGACACGCAGGTTGATTCTACGTTGCGTCAGTGCTATGAAATTACAAATCGTGCTACCGATATGAAGGAGGTAGGTCGTGAGGAAATTGGTACGGTTCGGTGTCTCACTGGATCATGATCTATTAAATGCATTCGATCGGCATATCGAACGACGCAAATACACTAATCGTTCCGAAGCATTGCGCGACCTGATTCGCAACAACCTCGTGGGCCAGGAGTGGGATGAGAACAAGGAAACCGTGGGGACGATTACGTTTGTCTATGACCATCACGTGCGTGATCTGACGAATAAGTTGACGGACATTCAGCACGACTACCATGGGCACATCCTCTCAGGGATGCATGTGCATCTTGATCATGACCATTGCCTTGAGGTCTTGGTCGTCAAAGGCAAAGGGTCGGAGATTCGAAAGGTGGCCGACGCGCTCGTGAGCGTGAAGGGTGTCAAGCACGGGAAGTTGACCATGACGACCACGGGAAAAGCCCTTCGCTAGAAGCTCGTCTCATGAGATGGCGTACAGATAAACGATCAGGGATTGTGACCTGTTGGGTCTGGCTTGTCGTGGCGCTCTGTTGGAGCAGCGTGGTCTTGGCTCATGATCCCGATGAACCGGAATTGGAAGTCCCTGAAATAGCCGTTGTCGGTGAACGGCCTGTGGCGGCCTCCTCTCAGCAGTTCATCCCGGAGAAGGAAATCGTGCTCCAACCTCAGGGTCGACCGGCGCAAGTCCTGCGCCTGATCCCTGGGTTTGTGGCCGTGGAACATTCGGGTGGAGGGGGAAAGGCTGACCAGTACTTCCTCCGAGGTTTCGACGCGGATCATGGGACAGACGTTGGCTTCTTCCTTGATGGCATGCCGATCAATCTCCGTACGCATGCACATGGGCAAGGTTACACGGATCTGAACTTCATTATTCCGGAAACCATCGAAGGGGTTGATGTCCACAAAGGGGCGTATCTGCCGGAGTACGGAGATTTCGTGACGGCAGGAGCGGTCAATTTTCGAACGCGTGATATGGTGAAAGAAGGACTCCTTCAGGGAGCAGGCGGAGAATATAGCACCCAGCGATACCTCCTGATGCTCTCGCCGACGAAAGATCGTGTACGCACATTATTCGCCGCCGAGGGATTTTACACCAATGGTCCGTATCTCAATGACAACAACTACCATCGGGCTAACCTGTTCGGGAAGGCGACCACGAACCTGACTGGGCGGGATGAACTGAGTCTGCAAGCCACCTTTCTTCAATCAAGATGGGACGGCTCGGGTGAGATACCCTTCCGTGCCGTGAGCACCGGATTGGTGGATCGCTTCGGTTCCATTAATCCCTATGAAGGGGGAAATACTCTCAGGACCACCGGGCAACTCAACTATCATTACGACACGACGACCGGAGGGCAGTTTTTTGCGAACGCCTACGGCCAATATTATCGGCTGGACCTATTCACCGATTTCACCTTTTTTCTGAATGATCCCGCGCGAGGAGATGGATTTGCTCAATACGATCGCCGGGCTATCTATGGTGGTGACATCGGATATAAGCAACGAGTCCAAGTATTTGGTATGCCGGCGATCGGGACTGTAGGGTTTCAAACGAGAGTGGACGACGTGCATACAAAATTGGGAACCCAGACACTGCGGAGTCCGACCGGCACCACGATCGACAGCGATGCCCATAGCGTGTCCTATTCCCCATTTGTTAAGGGGGAAATCCAGCCGTTCTCATGGCTGAGGTTTTCGGGAGGAGTGCGGGGAGAGTTTTTCACCTTTGACGTGAGCAACCGTTGTGCCACCTGTGCAGAACAACCTGACGGGCGAAAAGGTTCCGGGATTGTTCTTCCCAAAATGAGCATGATTCTTGGTCCCTGGGCCGGGACGGAGTTCTTCGTCAACTACGGCGAGGGGGTTCACAGCAATGATGCTCGATCAGCTGTGTCGTTGGGAGCTTCCCCGCTTGCCCGATCACAAAACTATGAGGTGGGGATCCGTTCGAAGCCCTGGGGGCCGGAAGGTCTCGAACTGATTGCCACGGCATGGCGGTTGGACCTCAAGTCGGAACTTGTTCTGATCGGCGACGAAGGAACAACGGAGATACGTGGTGCCACCAGGCGTCAGGGAGTCGAAGTTGCCGCCAGAGGCAAGGTGTGGGGGCCGCTCTATGTCAACGGAAGCTTTACCTGGACGCATGCGGAGTTTCGCAATGGGGATGCAATTCCGTTGGCGCCGGAATATACCGCGTATGGGGCAGCGATTCTACAATGGCCGGAAGGGGTGACCTCCCAACTGCAAGCCACCTACCTCGGAGTTCGTCCGCTCGTGGAAGACCGAAGCATCAAGTCGCCTTCATGGATCACGTTTGACCTCTCTGAACGCTATCGGATTCCCGTGAAATTACCGCATGGGCGGCTCGAGGCGTTTCTCTTCGTGCAAAACCTCTTCAATACGCAGTGGGAACAGGCCATCTTCGCGTTTGAGTCGCGCCTCAGGACCGAGCCGACAGGGGTGACGGACATTCACTTTGTGCCGGGCAATCCCCGGACAGTGATGGGGGGCCTGGCGTGGTACTTCTGAACGGCGAATGTGCCATGGTGAATGAGCGATGAGGAATTGAAAGTTTCGGCTTGCCCATTTACCATCAACCATTGGTATTCGTCCTTTACCATTCACCAGTATTGCCATGCCGAAGACGCTTGCTCGAGCCTTTTTCAATCGCCCCACGTTGACCGTCGCCTGTTCACTGGTCGGCAAGTACCTGGTTCGTGAGAATGGGACAAGAGCCTTTGCCGGAAGAATCATTGAAGTTGAGGCCTACGTCGGGACGGAAGACAAGGCGTGCCATGCTTCAAAGGGTCGGACGGCAAGGACAGAAGTCCTCTTTGGCCCTCCGGGGATGTCGTATGTCTATTTGATTTACGGCATGTACTACATGCTGAATGTCGTGACAGAGCGGGCGGAGTTTCCTGCTGCTGTATTGATCCGAGCCATTGAAGTGGATGGAGAATTGATCGACGGCCCTGGAAAGCTCTGCCGCGAGCTAGGCATCGATCGGTCATTGCATCAGGTCGATTTGACGGCGGGACGATCCATCTGGTTTGAAGATCGAGGTCAGCGAGTTCCTAGAAACCAGATCGGCACCTTCCCGCGCATTGGGGTGGAGTACGCAGGACTGTGGGCGAGGAAGCCGTGGCGGTTCCGATTAATTGAGGGAGATGGTCCTACGAGCGGTTCACGCAGGAAACATAAAAAAGAGGGGAAGTCCTTCTAAAGAACTTCCCCTCAGTATTCTGTTTTTCAAATAACTGGTTAGTCGATTTTGCGATCGCCGGTGATCTTGGTTGCGGAGGTTACCGGTGGAGCAATCGTGATCTGCGGCCCCTCCACATGTGGAAGTCGACCGGCTCCCTGTCCCTCGGTGATCCGCGCATTGTCGGTTTTGGTCAGCTTCTGCTCCGCACTCTTTACTGAGTCTGCGGACTTCAACAATGAAGAGGTCCCATGCGCGTCCGATTGTCCGGGATCGTTCGCGGTCGGTTGGCCCGTGACGGGGCTGCCGGAGTTCTTCATCGGATAACCTTCATGCTTGGGAAGCAGTGCTGGGTTGGCTGAAGCCATGGAAAGACCAAACAGGACTGTGGAGGCTGTGGCGACTACAGCAGTGAAAAGTTTCATACCCGTTCTCCCTTTGAGATAGAAGAGTGAATGAGGATCACAACACGACGGAGTATCTTTGTTACACAAAGGCACCGATCGAATCATAGCGATCGGTAGTCATTTCTGTCAAACAGGCAAAGTCTTCCGGAGCCCTCCGAGGATGAGTCGAGGTGAATGGACCCGGGTCAACCTGGAGGACGGCGGGGAGGTCGTCGACCTCGTCCACGGTGGCGGAACGCTGGCCCTCGACTGACACCAGGGAGGCGGATGGTCACAGTCGTGCCTTCACCGGTCGCACTTCCGATCGCGATCGTTCCGTGGTGTTCCTCGATGATTTTCTTGACGCTGGGTAGGCCTAACCCGATGCCAGACCGTTTCGTTGTAAAAAACGGCTCGAAGACTTTATCCACGATTTCAGCGGGGATCGGC
This sequence comes from Nitrospira sp. BLG_1, assembly GCF_047338595.1. Lineage (NCBI taxonomy): Bacteria > Pseudomonadati > Nitrospirota > Nitrospiria > Nitrospirales > Nitrospiraceae > Nitrospira > Nitrospira sp. BLG_1. The sequence goes on along the minus strand of NZ_JBLFBO010000002.1, from coordinate 226,390 downwards.
ACTCCGTTGTTCTTGATCAGAATTTGCACCTCGAACCCCCGACCGGCTCGATGTTGTGTGACGGCGATGGTGAGATGACCACCAGGTGACATGGCCTCACAGGCGTTCCGGAAAATGCTCAAGAAAGCCTGCTGGAGCTTCGCTTCATCACCACGCACCGGGGCAATGACATTGGCATAATCCTTCGTGACTTGAATGCGGGTCGCTTCAAGATCGGTTCCGACCACTACCAACGCGCTCTCGAGCACTTCCGGAATTCGGCAGAGATGCCGATTTAACTCAAGCGGCTTGGCGAAATCGAGGATTTCATTGAGGATCGCCTCGATCCGAATCAAGTCGCGCATGGCGTTTTCCACCCGTGTCTGAGGATCGAAATCAAGAATCCCCTCGCCGGTCACTTCTTCCAATTGCGATCGAATGGAGGCCAAGGGTTCGCGGATCTCCGTTGCCAAGAATGCGCTGAATTCCCCGATGGCCGATTGGCGTTCTTGCTTTCTGATACTCGGTTCGGACGGTATGGAGGAAACGGCCTGAGGGTTTGGTGATCCAAGCTCAGTGGGTGGAGCCGGGGCAGGAGCTTGAGGCGTCGGCGCTTGTAAGAGATCGGCAAGTTTCACGATAGCGGGTTCAAGCGTGCGAGCATCAGTTGTCTGATAGCGCTCCAGGTCCTTTGCTCCCAGCGTCAGTGTGCCGCCGACTTGCCCTTTGACGAAAAACGGGATGACAAGGGATGACTGAAATCGGTCCTTAAAGAGCTGTTTGTGATCGAGAAAGCGACCCTGAGTGGAGGCCAGGTCATGATCCACGCGTGGTTTGCGGTGGCGCACCGCCCATCCGGCTGCAGAACTGTCCAGTGTCAGACGTTGGCCGGGTTTCAGATCCTTCTTCGCGTCGCGTTGATCAGCCTTGACATCACCAACGACCCCCAATACCTCCACATTTCCCGCTAGTGGATCGTAGTAACAGGCCCAGGCTCGGTCGTAGGGCACAGACTGGTTGGCTTCCGTGAGAACCGCCTCAACCCGCGCCTGCAGTTCCGGCGAGAAGTGCTTGATCATGGGTGGAAACAAGTCGCCCCCAGCCGGTTGTGGAGGAGCTGCTTCCTGTGTCACGTAGGGACGGCTGAGTACCGCAGCGGTGTTGAACAAGCCTTCGCGATCCAATGCCTTGGTCATTCCCTCGCACATCTGGTCCAGTTGCGATCGATCCTTTTTTGAAAAGGCAGCGCCTTCTTTTCTGCCGATCACCAGACAGCCGTATGTACGATTGAGATGGCGTAATGGAACGACGAGCAAGGATTTGGCGCCAGGAGTAATCAACCGCAAACGAACGGTACGTCCACTGTCGGGATCGGCTGTGTTCGGGGTCAGGGCTGCGGCATTTTGTGTCGAAAGGGTGCGCAGAATCGCTTGAACATCTCGAGGTGTAAACCCGCGTGAGGCATGCTCGACGAGAGGCCCGTTTTCTTGGTGGAAGATTGCCGCCAGCACTGAATCCGTGCCGATCTCATTCAGCGCGGCATTCAACGTCCGTTGAAGAAGTGTTTCCGGTGCCGGTTTCGTTTGAGGAGTCGCCGTGGTCATACGTTCCAGTGCAAGAGAGCGCATTGTAGCCGGATCGGTGGCGAATAGCTACTCTCTCGGGATAGTCATCACGTCATGTGACCCGTTCGAACACTTTTCATGTGGGAATAGGCTGACTGCGTCAGCGAGGTACTGTTCGGGACCACAGTTGAGATTCTTTGTTACAAAGGAATGATGACCATCAATCCCGCGGCATTTTATCGGGGTCAAGCTCAACCAACCGTAGGCGACCATTACCGACATGGTCGGTCTTATAAATGCGAGGGCCGATCTGGATGGTTCCGACCAGGAGATTGCCGGTGATCACAAAGGTGAAGTCGCCTTGGACGGGCGGCTTGAAGGTCCCACGGATGACAGCAGTGTCGTTGATTCTGGAGACCGTGGAGGAGACGTCAAGTTCAGGGGTGATGTTGTCGAAGAGGTCAATGGTCATTCGGGGGAGGGGTCTGGCTCCTGCATCTTTTAAAATGTGAAGGAGTGGAAGGTCGAGTTCAATTTCTCGATCACGAAGCATCCAGGGTTTTCGAGGAGTTGGAGTCGACGTGACGGGGGGAGGATTTGGAGGAGTGTGCCATAGGCTCCGTGGGCCAGGCGGCTCGCCGGCCCACGCCATTTGGCTGAGTACACTGCCCAACAGCAGAGCAGGGAGAAGAGGTGTGAATCGTTGACCTGCTGATTGCTTGTTCGAGTCAAACATCGGGTTTTTCACCTTGGTGTCATCCGGTGATGCTATGCGATCCAGGACAGGGAGGACCGAAGCCCGGTCCTCCCTGCATCCTACCAGTTAAGGAGTCGGCGAAGGAGACTTTCCACGCGATTTCCCCGGAACATTCTGTCGGAGTTTGTTCGAAGAATTCTCATCGGTGTCATCATCCGAGTCATCGTCTGCATCGTCCTCAAGGCCGTCTCGAGAATCAAGACGAGCGTCCCTCGATCCACTCGGCGCGGCGGCAGTAGAAGTCGTGGTGCCTGTGCGCCAGGCGGCAATGACATTTCGCACTTCGTTCATGGAGCGGGCATTATCCGCGGAGTTCGATGGGTTGACTCTGTGATCGATTCCGGCCGGCCGGCCGTTGATCAAGATCTTCGGGTTTGAAAAATACTTCACCCGCGGGCAGGATACCGTCGGGCAGGGATAGGCCATGATCGTCCGAAATTTTCCGATCGGGTCCCGATAGCCATACGAATAGGGATAGACCCCGGTGCCGCCGCTCGCACGATCATGGGCATCGCCCATATTATGTCCCAGCTCATGGGTCAAGGTATTGTTCGACACGCAGTCGCGATCGGTTACGCTGAATGCCCAATCTGCAAAACTGGCTCTCGGGCCGTTTGCCATCACGTAGGCAATACCGCAGTAGCTGCCCCCGTTGTCGACGATGAGCGCCACCAGATCGGCCTTGTATTGGTTCCGCAATGTGTGGACTTGATCCATGAAGCCATCGCTTTTGCTGCGGAGACGTACCAGATCGGTATTGATGTCGCCCGTTTCCGTATAGGCGACTTCGGCAGCGCGAACCAGCCGGAGTTGCATGGCGATCTGGCTGTTTCGGTAGGCTTGATTCGCCAAATCGACGCCCATGGCGATCAATGCGTTCATGGCAGCTAGCCCACCCTGCTTTGCGCGGGCCGTTGGGGTATAGACGACTAATAAATCAACGATCGTGTTTGTCGTCGCCGCTGCGGTGGTTACGGTCGTAGTCGCGGCCGCTGTACTGGGCTGTTGGAGTTCCGGCTCTGGAGCCGGAGGGTCCGCAGGGGTTCCGTCATCCGGTACGACGAGCGGATGGTGATCCGGCCGCATCGCGTCGTCGTCAATTTCGACGAGACGATGACGGTTATCCTCGGTCGGTTCAATTTTGTAGAGTCGTTGGCCCATGACAATCGTCCCAGCCATCTTCTTGCCGCGTACGGCCAAGGTGACATCGCTGTCCTGGTCACCTCGCACCCGTCCACGCCAGACCTTCGCCTTATTACCATGAACTTCCGGTTCGTCGAGTTCGAGTATACGTGTGCCGGCATCGAAGAGGTCCAGTGCGACATCCTGTTTCGACTCCTTGCGGGCGAGTTTCATGGTTTCCAACGCCGCGGGGTTGAGTCCCGTCGTACGGTGTCGACGCACCCATCGCTTCGAGATCTGAGGTGACGGAAACGCCTGGTCGATCGCAGCGGGGATATCGCTAGGAGTGTCAACAAAGAGCGGGACCGACGATCCTGGCGACGCACAGAATCCAGCAGTGGGAATACTGATTGCTGCGGCGCAGAGACAGAGGATCATCATGCGTGGAGACCACCATGAGCTGCGAGGCGGTCGATGATCGCTAGGTGATGGGTGCAACGGCAGAATCGACTTCATGTAACCTCCCCTGTGTGTAAGTGAGCCCATGAGCGTATTCCAAAGCAAGGCACGTGCCGATTAGTGAGACGCTACGTGAGGAACACTCATGGGAGCCGATCGTCTTCAGTATTAAGGGCATTTCTCGGGATTGCAGAGATATGGTGTTGTGAGGTGACCGTGAACATCACGGTACAGAGTGTAAGAAGCGCAGGTCGTGTCCTACACGATGATCTGCCCCTCATGGGAGAACTGTTTTACTTTGAGACAGGAATTTGCCGATGGTGCTGATGAAGAATGAGCCAGGAATCCAGCGAGGAGGTGTGAAACCGAGCGCGTGTCAAGACGGCGTGAGCCGACCAAGTCAGTACAGTAGGCAAATTCATTTATCTCTCCAACTGCTATTGCGGAGCTCGTTTCCAAATTAGGCTGCCTCACACTTCATGCTAGATGACCTACAAGGGTGGTGCTGCTGGAGTGGGAAGAGCAAGGCGATCTGGTCGGGTAAGGTCAGATAGCTGCGAAGATGGAGGGAGGTGATTCTGAATGTCGCATCGTGGGTACCGACCCTGTGCCGTTTCACAGTCTTGACCTCTGTGACCCATTCGACTGGGCATGGTCAGGTATGTGGAAAGTTGTGTTTGGTGTGCTGACCTCGATCACGTTCCAGACACCATGGTGAGATCCTCCAGGTCGATTCGTATCAAATCCGATACGGCCCGCCGTATCGATCAGATTCACCTCGTGCCATCCGACTCTTGGTAGCGGAGACCCCTCGTACGCTTCAGATCGCGGGCATTCATGATTTTTCATCACTTGTGGGTGAATACGCGATACGAGCCGGGGAGGGAGTCGCTGGCATGCATGTTGCTGTACATGAAGAAGTAAGAGGCATGAGATCGAAGGCGCCTTCGACTCTAGGCAGATAAACAATTCTTATTACACAACAGAAAGGAAAGGGGCACTATGTTCGGGGATGTTGCGATGATCACGATTTTTGTTTCGATCAATATGGCAATCATGATGCTGGCGCTGTTCATGTACTACATCGGTCGATCAGAGCAGGTAGGAGATTACCGAAAGCATGTCGCGTATGAGCATCGAGACGAATAACGTACGAATCGTCAAGAGTGTGGATGCGGAATGATCACCGGTTTTTTAAGGACACGGCACGCCGATGACGTATCTCGGCGTGCCGTCACGATTTTCTGCCGGCTACAACTACCCTTTCTTTATCATTGCACGGGTTTCAGGAGGGCGCCCCTTCATTCAAGAGAGAGGCTTCCCCGAGTGCATAACCTCTCGATACCTGTCAGGCGAGCTGCCCAATCTGGTTGAAACACCGCTGTCCACAGCCGTCCAACCGTTCGGTTGTTCTGATCAGAAGTTGTGATGACTCAATCCGGATTGATGATCTTGGGTGGCCGACGTGGCTCTTCCTGAAGGTCAGGAGGAAGGCGGCGATCAACGGTCCAGCTGTTGAGGATAGTTGTGACCAGGCTAATGACTAGCGCACCACCGACGGAAGCCCAGAACCCTGAGACCGTAAACCCCTTCACGAAAAACGCGGTCAGTTCGAGCAGCAGTGCGTTCAGCACCACCAGAAAGAGTCCAAGCGTGAAGACGATCAGCGGCAACGTGAGTAGAAACAGGATGGGGCGAAGGATGAGGTTCAAGAAGGTCAGGACCAGTACGGCTGCCATACCGGCACCGAAACTGTTGGCCTCCAACCCGGGAACAATGGCGATGGCCAGGAAGACGGCGATGCCGGTGATGAACACCCGCAGAAAGGCCTGACGTACCCCCCCGTGAAAGGGCGATTCATGGACGGCTCGTGCAAAGCGAATAGTCGGCATGGCTTATCGTGGAGGTGGAAGACTGCTACCCGGTGAATAATGTACGACCGTTGCCGTGACCTTCTTGTTCTTCTCATCTCTTGACGCCTCGATGATGACGCGGTCGCCGACGGTGGGCGGGTCGAGTGATTTGGGATTGTTTTTGTTCTTGTACTTCACCTGCTTGGTCAGCAGGACCGACACCACCTGCCCCTTCGCTGTTTTTACGTCAATGTGTTTCTCATCGATGGATGTCACGATACCCAGGACGTGCAGGAGCTCAGGCACGGGGGCCAACGCCATCAGGCAGAGCGACAAGACTGTGAGGAACACGATACTGCTTGTGGTAGATCGATCGGAGCTTGATCCCATAGCACGATACGGCACAATAGAATCGAGGTGTGGTTGTTCCGGGTCAGCTGGCTGTGAGTCCGTGGAACTATTCATGCGACTGATTCTCTGTTGGTGGAACACTTATCCGACTATACAAATTCTTTGGGCTGAATGTCACCCCACTATTCGGTGAGGGAGATCTATCGGAGGGTAGAAAGGCGAGTGGTCAAGACTATGAGGACCGGGAGATGCATCAGCAGGCCACTGATGCCCATAAACGTTTCACCGATCCAAAATGTCATACCGAGGTTGAAAGCTAAGACGCCGTAATATAACCCGATCCCGAGTAGGAGTCGCTGAGTGATTACTGGGGGGGGCGCGATTGGAATGAGACGTCGGTCTAACGGAAAATACAACGCCAGTGAAATCAGCCCAACGACGGCCCAGCCCACATAGTTTGCGAAAGGGACACCGAAGTGCCACCCTGGATCTGGGTAGTAATAGATTTTCCCCAAGAACCAGCGGTCGCCACGCAAGGCCACTGGATCGATCACCATATCGATGAAGGCGAAGAGAAAGGCGGTCAAGCCATAGACTGACCAACTTGTGCGGGCAGCCACCTCAAAACGTAACGGTTTGTGAATAGATCCGTCGTTCCTCAACGTGGCATTAAATGGGAGGAGCAGCCCAAGTGCTACACAGTAGGCGGCAAAGAGGAGAAAGCTGAATGAGATGGAGTCCATAAACGGCACGTCAAAGAAGTAGAGCTCCTGACCAATCGTCGAACCATTATAGAAGTACCAGCCGAAGGGAATGCCGGTTCTGGTCGACGAGAATTCACAGATGAACGCGGTGACCCAGCTGATCAGCCAGAATCGCCAGGTTCGTGGCCAGCCGATCAGCTTGACGGCGGAAAAGAGAAAGGCGGCAAGAAAAATAAAGACGTACGGCCGGAGGACAATGGTCTTGAAAAAGAGGACGATGTGTTCCATTCAATGGGAGTTCGAGCCGGCCGTCATGCGTACCCATGGGATTTGAACCACTGGACGGCCTTGCCCAGCGCAACTTCGGGAGGATGCTGGGGTAGCCCAAGTTCTCGGATTGCCTTGCTGCAATCATAGTGCATCTTGTATTTGGCCATCTTCACACCTTCCAGCGGAATGCGTGGAGGGAGGCCCGTCATATTAGCAAACCAATGGTTGAGGTAGGCGAGCGGAAGTACCGCACCTCGTGGGAGTTTCACAGCTGGAGCTTTGAGCCCCGTCAATCGGCTAAGGATCTCAAACACTTCACGGAGTAACAGATTGGTAGAACCGAGGATATATCGTTCGCCCTGGCGCCCTTTCTCCATTGCGAGTAGATGACCGGTCGCGACATCATCGACGTCGATGATGTTCATTCCGGTTTCGATATAGGCCGGCATCCTCCCCTTCATGAAATCAACGATCACTTGGCCGGTCGGTGTTGGTTTCACATCGCCCTCCCCGACCGGGGCGCTGGGATTGACAATGACGACCGGCAATCCATCCTTGGCCAGTTTGTGCACTTCTTGTTCTGCCAGATATTTCGAGCGCTTATAGTGGCCGGCCATTTGTTCGAGCGAGACCGGGGTTTCTTCCGTTCCAAGCCCACCGCCAGGCGGCAAGCCGATGGCTCCGATGGTGCTGCAATAGACCGTCCGTTCCACGCCGACTTCGCGCGCGGCTTCCAGAAGATTTCTGGTGCCGGTCACGTTGACGTCATAAAAGATAGAAGGGTTCTTGGCCCAGAGGGCATAGTGTGCCGCGACATGATAGAGGTGGCGGCAGTCTCGGAGCGCGACACGAAGTGAGGCAGGGTCGCGCAAATCCCCCGCGACTCGTTCAACCGGAAGGCCGGTTAGGTTTGTGAGGTCGGCTTCAGGCCGCGCCAAAACACGAACGTCGACACCGGCTCGTAGAAGGGCTCGCGCAACCGCTGCCCCGACAAACCCGGTTGCCCCTGTGACGAGAGCTTTCATGATGAAGACGTGAAACGTGAAACGTGAAACGTGAAACGCGTGAAATGAGGAGGCCTGCCCGTCTGTGCATTTGTGGATTTCACGAGATACGCTTCATGAACGACGTCAATTCTTACGGTTTGTGATGTATCGCGCGATCTCGCGCAGCGGGTCGGCGGAGGGGCCGAATGACGAGAGGCGGTTGATGGCGCGGGTGACACAGTCGTCGGCCAGCTTCTTGGCTCCCTCGACGCCATAGAACGTCGGATAGGTTTTCTTTCCACGTTCGGCATCGGTATTGGGATTCTTCCCCAGTTCCTCACGTGTGCCGGTGACGTTCAGCACGTCATCGGCGATTTGAAACGCCAGGCCGATGTCTTCGGCATAGCCGGTCATGTCGTCGAGCTGGCGGTCGTTGGCTCCGGCGGCAATGGCCCCCATGCGGACGGCAGCGCGCATCAACATGCCGGTTTTATGCTTGTGAATATTCTGGAGGGTGGGGAGGTCGATGTCCTTATTCTCAGCCTGGATGTCGAACACTTGGCCGCCTACCATGCCCATATTACCGGACCCAAAGGCCAATTCTTGAATGATGCGGACTTGGCGTACCGGATCGCAGCCCTTCATGAGATCAGGACGGCTGACGATATCGAATGCCATGGTGAGTAAGGCATCGCCGGCCAAAATTGCCATCGCTTCACCATAGACTTTATGGTTCGTCGGTTTCCCACGGCGAAAGTCGTCGTTGTCCATTGCGGGCAGATCGTCGTGGATTAACGAGTAGGTATGGATGAGCTCTAGGGAGCAGGCGACTGCCATGAGGCCAGGAGGTGTCTGGTCCAGCGCCTCTGCCGCCGCGATCGTCAAAATCGGACGGACCCGCTTCCCGCCAGCCATCAGGCTGTAGCGCAGACTTTCATGCAGTGTCGTCGGCGGGGTGATGGACGGAGGCGCAACCAGATCGAGAAATTGATCGACGTCAATCCGTTTTCGTTCGAGATAGTCGGCGATGTTCATACGATCGACTTTCCTGATGATCCGTTTAGTTGCGCGGAGAGTAACAAACGATGGGGGACGAGTCAAACGGGAGCAATATGCACGCGTCCATTGGGCCGAATGAGTCTTGACGGAGACGTTGGATCGTTAGAAGATGAAAAAACTCTGATCAATATGTTTGGCCAACTACATACGCGACGGAAAGGAAATGATGAATCTTCGAATCCGTCCGAATGCCCTTGGCCTGGTGGAGAAAATGGTGTGGCGCATCCAAAGAGGTGACTCATTCTGAGTTGCCCTACGTTTGTTGATGCGTCTGCATTGTGCTAGTCCCTCTCAGGGATTCAGAGAGTGGGTAGAACGCGACGACTAATCTCTAGGGCGAACAAACGGGAGGAAACCATGATGCTAAAAATCCTGTAGGCCTGTTTGGAGGACTAGCCGCGGCGGGCTTGTTAGGCTGGGTTCTCCTAGTCTCTCCTCAGGCAGAGGCGGGTAAAGGTGGACGCGGTGCCTCCCATGTTGACATCAGGTATGAATTGTGGGCCAGTGACCAGTCCAATACCGTGGCAGGTAAAGCTGCGCTCGGCATTGACGGCAGTCTCCTGTGGATCTGGAATAATAAGGCGATTGAGAAACAGGTAGATCGTGGCCGCTCCGCTGCACCGATGCCTTGCGCCGGCACTACGGCACCTTGCGACACCAACGTGGTGTTTCCTGCCGGGCTTTCCGAATACAACGAATTCAACACTGCTACCGAAAACGCACGCCCGTTGGCGGGTCGGCTCCATTCCGCCTTCATTGATCCGCAACAGAAGTATGCCCTCTTGAGTTTCTTTGCGCCCAGTGGCGGAATGATCGGCGTGATGGATGCCGAGAACAAGGAAGCCATCGCCTTGTTCCGCGCGACTCAGACCGGCACCGGGCGGACGAATCACATGAGCTTTGGGCGGTACGATGGATTAGCAATTCTCGTCTGTAACCTGGATGGACGGATCGTCGAACGAATCGATGTCACACGGGATGCCACTGGCCGTATTATCGCTCTGACCTACAACATGAAGGCCGGTTTGGGCGTCGGAAAAGGTCAGACCGTTGTGGAACCACCACGAGTCTATCTTGGTAGCAATGCGGTGGGGCATCCACTGATCGGCAGCATTGAAGCTGGGAACTCCGATTTCAGTGATCTGACGCCGAACGGATTCTGTAAAGAGAACGGATGCACAACCGGTCCCAATGGATCCTCCGGAGGGCGTCCCAATAATGCCATTCTCTGCCCCATTCCAGCCAATAACAATGCCTTGGTGTATGTGACATTGGCCGGTGGGGGCTTGCTTGTGGTCGATTCTAGTACTACACCAATGGCGATCGTTGCTGAATATGGCAACGAAGTGATCAATGGTGCCGGGTGTGCCGGCACCCAGGCCAACGGACTCATTCATCTGGACGGAGGTGTTTCGGCTGGTGCGGTAGGACTGACTCAGTCCACGTATGCCGTATATGTACTTTCTCACGCGGCCTTTCCCTTTGCGCCTGGACATAATTCCGAGAACCAGCCGCTCCCCGTCGTTGTGATCAAGGATCCAACAAACACGCTGACAAATGGGAATCATGATCATAGCGGCGTGTCCTCTAACGATACGGGACAGATCCCCGGCACAACCACGCGCCGTGATGCCCACGGCGTAGTTGCCACAGTGGATGAAACGTACGTGCATACGGGAGATCGGATTCAGAATAAAGTCGAGGTGGTCAAAACGAGGGGACAGTCAAAGCCGGTGGCGATTTACGACCTCACGTCTGAAAACGGTGAAGGGCGAGGTATTGGCCCCTGCTTGGCGGCTAGCGTGACAGATGATCCCTCGATGCCGTTGAACGATCCGGCTCCCGATCTGATTTCGCGAAGCCCGAATGGGGACTATTTGTTTGTTGCCTTGCGTGGACCTGCACCGGTGACAGCCAACCATGCTGCGCAAGGTAGTTGTCCCGGTGTCGGCGTCATCAAGCTTGAAAAGGGAGGTAAGTCCGGCAGATTGTACGGTGTGATCCGCACGACCAACACGGTCGATACAGCCCCCAGCGCACCTCCGGGCGGATATGCCTATACTGGCAGAGAGCGGTCGGATGTGCATTTCGTCGATATCCGGATCGTTGGCGAGTCGACAGACTGAAGCTCACATCCAGTCTGGATATTACCGGACTGTTGGATAACAGCCGCTGGTGGAGGCGTTTTGATTCGGTGAATGATCGAGGCGGAGACTTGCTTGTTTTTCCGCTGATCGCCTCGTTATACTCCGGTCTTATGAGTATTCGAAAAGCTGGTGGTGAGTGGGAGCCGATGACGCTTCCAGTTCAAGCGCGCCTATGCCGAGTGTGCCGAGAAGATCTCTATCGGGACAAAACCATGCTTCGCGGAGGCTGGTCTCGCTGCACGGTCTGTGACGAATTTGTCCATTACAGTTGTCTTGCCAGCGGGAAGGTCTCCTTTCTGAAAGCCAGACCGCGGGTGTGCAAGGCTTGTCGTGCGGTTCAGGAGGGGAGTCTCGTTCCTTCTCCGAACAACGATGGATCGCCTGCGGCAGCCATACCCTGAATTCTGGTTCTCTTCTGTTCCTGTTCGATGTCCACCAGCGGTCAACTGAACATTAGGTGAGGGTGTCTGCGGTTGCCTCACCGTTTCACAAGAAGAAATATGACACAGGTCATCCGGAGTGGGGCCTTTCTTCAGCAATGCTGGTCGGTTCATCCCCTCTGTGTGACAGTCAAGCGCATGACAGAGGAGAACGCGGTGGTTCTCCTCTGCAGTTCCTGCAAGTCGGCCCACCATCTGAGTATTGCGACCGTCACCGCAATTACCTCGTCGGCGCAGCTAGCGGCTGTAGAAGTGGCTTCCCGAGACGAACCGCCCGGGGAAGACTATCTCAAGGCTTGTGTTGCTGCCCATGCTGCCTCACTCACCCTTCGGGAGATGGATGTGTTTCAGGATCTGGTGCGGCTTCGCTGTGCCGACTGTCGGCGTCTGTACGACGTCACGGTCTTGGCCTTTGAAACGCGCCAAAAATAGCTGACCGCTGTCAGGTGATAGCCAGAATAGACCAGCTCATTCCTATGTGATGCGATGCCTCAGTCACTTGCGTTCACCGATGATGAGACAACGTTGTTGGCGGATGCACAGTTGTTTCGACGGAAAGCTGTGATCACTGCGAAGATCCGACGCATGCTCGAAGGGACGCACCGGGCGCTGCAAGCGGACCTTCCCGCTGTCACGCTCATGACCCCTCCCGGTTTTGACTCAAAGGCCCATCAGCTAGTAAAGGGGGAGCATCTGGAGGATTTCCCCTATCAGTATCTCGATTATCCCAAACACTTCCAGGGTGGGCAGACGTTCACGTTTCGTACGTTGGTCTGGTGGGGGCATTACGTGGTGTGTGCCCTGCTGTTGGAAGGCGGTGAGCTTCGGCAGTATAAGCAGCAGCTTCTTGGGCGATATCACCAAGTGGCGGGAAGAGGGCTGGAATTGTCGCTGGCCCCGGCGCTCTGGGAGTGGAAACGGGGAGAGGGCTATACCTTTCCGATCACGCACGATCGAAAAGCTCAGATTGCCGCCATCGTGGCCGAGCGATCACTGATCAAGGTGTTACGGTGTTTTTCTTTTGAGGATGTGAACATTCAGAACGGGCAGCTGCCTCACGTGGCCTGCGAGACCTTTCAGGCCATGCTCCCTATCGTGACTCGCTAACCATGTAATCCTAATTGTCTCCGAGGCCCAACTTGGGTAGACTGTGCCCACTACTATGTCCCAACTTTGACAGGGAGGCGCCTGTGAAGCCATCGTCGTTGCGAGTTCTGGGCTGTGCCATCATAGTGGCGGCTATGTTGGCCGGTTGTCGGGGAACTGGAGAGGTGCGGACTCTCGACTTACGTGAAAAGCTGCCAATGGTACAGGTGACCGACATCGAGCCAGTCAAGATCGTCATTGAACCCTTTGAAGATCGACGGACGGACAAGAGCCGTGTCGGGACACGCACGCATCTGTGGGGAGGCACGACGTATTTCAATGTGCCGGGCGATCGACTCGCTGAGATGCTCACGCAGCGGCTTGCGGACCGATTGAAAACACGAGGGTGGAACGATCGTGTCTGGAACGTACGTGTCGCTCCGGCCGGCGCGGTGCCTGATGCGGACATCGTCATCACCGGGCAGGTGCAAGATTTTTCAGCGAGTGCCAAGAGCCGGGTCTTTTCGACGGTGATTGAAACCAGCAGTCGCTTTCATGTGCAGGCACAAAATCAGTCGGATCACAGCACCACTATTCGCAGAGTAGAAGGGGCCCGTTCGCGGACCGTCTTTTGGTTCAACAATGACGATGTGCAGGAGCAACTCTCCGCCACCTTGCGGGATGGAATTGAGCGACTGCTGGGCGACACGATGATCGAGCGTAAGGCGTTGAGGTCGGTCCGGCAGAAATGAGCGGGTGGAACTTCCATCGAATCTGATGGAGGAGATGCGGTCGTCGGTGTGCGTATCGTGCTGCCTCTGACCTCGGGGCGCACTAAAGGAAATGATCCGTGCGAGAGCGGCGGTGGGAAACGACGACGCCATTGAGTTTTCAGCACGCGCTCGCAGTCGGGGAACGGCTGGCGGCTCTGGGATTGAAACCAGTCTCGCCGGCTCAGGATGTTATCTGTTACGTCGAGGAATGGACGGTTCCGTCTCTCGATGCCATCGATCAGCTTGATCCGTGGGCGACGGAAGATGTCACCCTGATCCATATGCGGGAGGGGTGGCGCGGGGATTTCTTTCTCCTGTCCGGTGCCTATCATACGGTTTACCAGCGTCATCAGGACATCGGGACTTATTGCTCCATCAGTCATCCTTGGCGCATTCGAGAACGCCTAAGATTTCACGAGCCGCGCGCGATGTGCTGGATTGGATTTCGCCATGCGCATTCGTTCATTCGAATCCGGCTCCAAACGAGCCACGTCATCACCCCAGGGGAAACGCGGGGTGATACGGACCGGATGCGATGGCTGGACGAGCGGCGAGCGGCATTTCTGGAAGCGATCACTCTCCTGGATCTTCCGATCGAAACCTCTGTAGAGAAGGAGGCGGTCGTTCTGCGGCCCGCTGACGTGTCTTTTCCGTTCTTCTGCTCATGGCCCGATGCCTTTGGGCCCTGCCAATTTGAGTATAATACGTCCGATGCGTTTGAATTTCTTGTCCCGTCCAGTAAGCTCGCAGAGACCTTTCATCCTGAGCCGGCCGGGGTTCGAGCCTATCTAACAGGGTTTTCCGAAGCGGCGTTGGCTGAGTTCCAAGCTATTGAGCCAAGCCCGCGGCTGATGTATCGATGCTCGGTCCACTGCCCGCTGGATGAACTTCCTGAGATATTAACTGCCATCAAGCCTGATGGGGTCCTCTACGCTACGCTCTGTGAGTTTCAAACACAGACGCTCTTACCTGATCGTGGCGATGCCTCCGCGATCATCGGTATTGTTGGGGGGCATGAACAGTTCAAGGTTGAAGTGCGTCTCAACCAAGCACCACTCCCAGAGGACGACATGGCACCCTGGTTGGAACGAGTGATCGGGCATCCCGTCGTGTATGCGCCGCTGCCTGCCTTTGTATGACGGAATACTCAAAAAAGCCTCCAATTGCGTGTTCGCATCGATTCATGCGCGTGAAACATATCTCGCCCTTCGATAAAACTCAGGGCCGTGAGTATGTCGAACGGTGAAGCGTCGTTCGCTTGCGAAATACGAGATACGACCAACAAGGCACGAGAGTGCGGCCTTGGTCGGTGAAAGTCACGTCTCGGACTTCGGCGAGCTCAGTCGAGCCGCGCGCTGGGGTTGGGTGGGTGAGATGGATGACCATGTTGAGCATCCGTCTCTGGCATGGTGTAGGCTGCCGTACGATTCAGTAGTTGTATCGAACAATCGAACGAAATTTCGCACAGTACCGGCATGAGTCCTCTGACCAAAGTTCAGTCTCTTCTCACAAAACCGTTCATGCCGGCTGTGTTCTTCCTCTCCGGCGTGACGTACGATACGCTGACGCTCACGCGGATAGACCGGCTTCAAGATAACTTAATCCTCCTGCTGTATCTTGCCATGCTTGGAGCTTTGATTGTGTTGACAGGTCGGGTCGGAATAGAGTCTCCGCCGGATCCTGAACAGCGTGCGGCATCCTCTCCCTTCATGCGCT
This sequence comes from Nitrospira sp. BLG_1, assembly GCF_047338595.1. NCBI lineage: Bacteria > Pseudomonadati > Nitrospirota > Nitrospiria > Nitrospirales > Nitrospiraceae > Nitrospira > Nitrospira sp. BLG_1. The sequence goes on along the minus strand of NZ_JBLFBO010000002.1, from coordinate 211,123 downwards.
GGGTGTTGGAGAGCCGTCCGTACTATCCCATGGCCAGCCAGTTTCTGTTAGGCAGCCTCTTCAGTGCCTACACGATTTTCTACTCACGCAGCGCCACCTTCTCCGGCACCGCAGTGTTCTTTACCCTCCTGATCATGCTCTTAGTGGCCAATGAGTTCTTGCGTGACCGGCTTTCGAATCTTCGATTGCTTGTCAGTCTCTACGCGGTGGTCTGCTTTGCGTTCTTCACGTTTTTCTTGCCCGTGATTACCGGCTACATGAATGTGGCAATTTTTGTGGTCGGGGCGATGCTGAGTGTCGCGGTGATTTTACGCGTGGCTCAGTTGATCTATCGAAACAATCCAGATCGATCGCGGGAGGAAGGTATCGGCGTGGCCGTTCCTGCTGCGGCGCTGATCGGAGTGCTTGTCGGGTTTTATTTTTTGAATTGGATTCCCCCCGTGCCGCTCTCGCTGAAGTTCGGTGGGATCTATCACGATGTCAAGCGACCCGGAGACCAATTCGAATTAGCCTTTGAAAGACAGTGGTATGAGTTTTGGAAACGATCGGATACCACGTTTCCTTCGAACACGCCGATCTATTGCTTCACCGCCGTGTTCGCCCCGGTCGACCTCAATACCACGATTTATCATCACTGGTACTATCGGGCTCATGGCAGCCGGCCTTTTTCCCATGCAGATAAGATTCCACTCAAGATATCAGGGGGGCGCGAGGGAGGCTATCGAGCCTATAGCTTCAAGCAACGTCTTGATCCAGGCGATTGGCGGGTGGATGTCGAAGCGGGAGACGGTCGCATCCTTGGGCGGGTGTCGGTCTCGGTGGTGGATCAGGGGGAGACCCAACCAACGCTGGCGACCATTTCCTACTGAGGCTGTATCATGGAACGACTCAGTGGGCTGCGGCTACTTGAAGAGCGAGAAGGGGAGGGGCGAGAAGCTCAGCGAGGTGACTACGTTATCTATAACTCCCGAATCTTTCTGAACAAAGGCGAAGAGGTGAGGATTCAGGAGGAGCAGATCAGGTCTCTGCCCAAGGACGTGTTTCGAGTCGTCGACGATACCGTCCTCCTTGACCACACAACTCGGCTTGGTAGCCGTCAGACGATTGCTGGCGTAGAACACGCGCTGCTAGGCATGAAAGTCGGCGGGTATCGGAGGGTTCGCATCAGCCCACATCTGGCTTATCGTGACAAAGGCGTCCCGGGGTTTATTCCGGCCGATGCGGTACTGGTGGTCGAAGTCTGGTTGCGTGCCATAGTGGGAGAGGGTAAAGTGACGCTTCCATGAGCGAACGAACCTTGTCAGCATGTCCATCCAGTCCCAATTGTGTCTCGACTCAGGCGACTGATGAGACGCATGCCATTGCGCCGTTTCGGTACAAGAAATCTCGGGTCGAAGCAAAGGAGGCTTTGAAGGCGGTCATAGCGAGTTTGCCCCGTGCCACACTCATTGAAGAAGATGAGGCCTACCTCCATTATGAGTTCACCAGTCTCCTGCTTCGGTTTGTCGATGATATCGAGTTTATTCTCGATGAGATGACCAAGACCATTCAGTTTCGCTCAGCATCCCGGACCGGGTATAGCGATCTCGGAGTCAACCGTCGGCGTATGGAGCAAGTGCGTACATTGGTATCGGGAAAACTTTAACCGGGATTGTTTCCGAACGCTTCTACTGACCTGGCCGACTCGTTTTTCGTATCCTCGACATACTCCGTCAAGTATGCTCTGGTTTCCCCTGTCGCCATAACCTCACCCTTCGACTCTGCTCGGGGCCCTGAGCCAGTTGAAGGGCCACGAATTGGTATGGGTAATGCTGACTAGCGTTTCAGGAACGTTTTAGACTGCTGTTACCTTCTTGCAATGGTGATGGAACCAGGAGACATGGCGATGGGATTTAAGCGCAAGTCTTCACGTGTCGAGGTTGGTCGGAAGGGGCGATTGCAACGCGGGGGGGCTATGGAACCGTGTATGGCTTGTCGAACGGTTGCATAATCGTTTCCGTGCCGACCTGGGCAGAAGAGGTCTTCCGATAGCCCCGTCCATTTGCATCGCGCTGAATAGCTCTCTGTTCGTTGAGTAAGGGGGCCGTCCGGTTCTAATCGGAGTTAGACCGGAATCAAGCTTCGAGCGGCTTCGGACTGTCGGGACTGGGGTACGCGTGAGATATTGTCACCAGGGAGGCGATGTACGCTGGGGGCTCACGGGTGTATGGAGGTGCCGATTCCGTCTAGGCAGAGCCTGCGAACTTCAATGCCATGAAATGAAAATGGCAAATAAAGTCATATGGTTATGACTGTGATGTCAGACGGCGAGTGTGCTGGAAAATGCACTTTGGGCAGGTGTAATGAATAAACTGTTTTCCCCCGACCAGCCGTTTGGTCATGATCACTTTGCACCAGGTGCAGAGACGATCAGGCAACTCAATTCGAGGTACGTCTGAAGTAGAGACCATAGTGCCTATTCTTCCTGAGCGTTGAGACCTTGTCAACTAATCGATGATGGTCTTCCTGCCGGAGCCAAAATATTCTTTATCATCCCATACGATCGGAAAAAAACATGGTATAGTTCACGCATGACAGCTTCTGTCACTTCAACCTTCTTACAGAAAGGGAACCCCCCTCTATGAGTACCTCGGCTAGTTCCGAGTCCACGATCTTACCATCCACTGCCCCTGAGGCTGCTGCCCGTCCTATCCAGGATATGGTGGGAAGCGGCAAAGCCTGGGGACTCTGCACCGCTGTTGACCTCCACGATTGCAATCCTGAGCTAATTCGAGATGCTGAATATATCAAGCGCTATGTCGTCGAGCTCTGCGAACTTATCGACATGAAACGTTTTGGCGAATGTCAGGTCGTCGATTTTGGCGATGGGCCTGTAGCAGGCTATTCGATGGTGCAGCTGATTTCCACGTCTTTGATCAGCGGCCATTTTGCCAACGCCACCAACCATGCCTACCTCGACATTTTCAGCTGCAAGGGGTATGATCCGGCAGTTGTCGAATCGTTTTCAAAAGAGTTTTTCGGTGCTCGTCGTAGCGTTGCGACGGCCACGCTTCGTTACTAGACTTTCATCCGCGTTGAGATCTTGTCGGGGGCGCACAGTTGGCGCCCCCGACGTGTTTTATAAACTCTCTTATCCTGAGCATGATGCCCAACTATGAAAGTGACGACTATCCAAGATGTGCTCCGTTCTTTGCCGGCCAAGTTTGACAAGGAGGCGGCAGAAAATCTCGATGCGGTCTATCAGTTCGATCTCCAGGGGGATCAAGGTGGGCAGTATCATTTGGTGGTACAGAATGGGACCTGTCTGATGAAAGACGGGGCTCATGCTGATCCACACGTGACATTGTCGATGACTGGTGAAGACTGCATCAAGGTGTTGAACGGACAAGTGAGCGGGATGATGATGGCCATGTCAGGACGGTTACAGGTTACCGGAGATATTGGACTGGCCATGCAGCTGAAGTCTTTGTTTCCCAACATCACCAAGAGTTAAGGCCGCTATTCTGTCGTTGCAACCGCACTTGGGATTGCTTGTGTGGAATGGTGCCGCTCTTTTTCCAGGTCTCTCGGTACCCATTCTTCTAAAATCATATACAACGTCGGGATGAGAAACACGGTGAGGAGGGTGGAGACACTCAGGCCTCCAACCACGGCTCGTGCGAGAGGCGCGTTCGTTTCCCCGCCGGTGCCTAGCCCGATCGCCATGGGCAGGAGTCCAAAGATCGTTGCGAGTGAGGTCATGAGAATCGGCCGCAACCTCGTACGTGCGGCGGTCACCACGGCGTTCTGAAGAAGAGTGCCTCGGCGCCGCAAGACGTTGGTGTAATCCACCAGTAACACCCCGTTCGAGACAACAATCCCAAACATCATGATGATGCCCATCAGCGATGCGGTCGAAAGCGTCGTGTCGGTGAGGAACAAGATCAAGATGACACCAGGGAGACCCATCGGCACTGCAAACATGATGATGAACGGATCGATGAGTGATTTAAACTGAGCGGCCATCACCATATAGACCAGCAGGAGTGACAGTACGATAGCGAACTGCATTCCCTGAAAGGTTTCACGTTGTTGTTGAATTTGTCCGGCCAGTTTGATGCTGAATCCTGCCGGTAGCTGCAGTTCAGAAAAGGCTGACTCCAGATCGGTTGCAATCTCGCCGAGTGTGCGCGTAGTGGGATTGGCCGTCAGGTGAATCACACGCTGGAAATATTTACGATCGATCTTGACCGGGCCCGCGTTCAGTTTGAGCGACGCCACATTTTTCAGCAACACAGGCTCACCGGTCTTGGTCGTGAGGAGAATGTGTTCCAGATCGGTGAGAGAGGATCGATGCTCCTCGGCTAACCAAGCATTAATGAAGTACTCGTTACCGTTGTGCGGGTCTGTGTAAATGATGGGGTCGGTTTGGCCATTCCCATTTAAAGAAAAGAGGACGGTACTGGCGACATCCGCTTCACTGATACCGAGCAGTGCGGCTTTCTCTCGATCGACCGTGACGTTGATTTCCGGGTAGTTTTCTTCACGACTCGGTTCGATGTCGGCCAGGCCGGGAGTCTGCTCCATGATCTCCTTCACTTGCGCGATAACCTCTCTGGCTTTGTCAAAGTCATACCCATAGATTTCCACATCGACGGCCTTTTGAGATCCGAAGCTGGTGACACGTTTGACGATCCCTCCAGGGTCGAAATACATCGAGACACCGGGAAACAGCTTCACGATCTTCGGACGGACATCGTTCATGATATCGACTTGGCTCCTGGTCCGTTTTTCTGGTGAAACCAAATACACTTGAATCGATGAGGTATGAGGTCCGGTGTTGGGATTAAACAGAGAGGCACGGCCTTGGGATAAAATGCCGGTACTGGAGACGATGGTTTCCAGTTCATTCGAAGGGATGACCGTACGAAGGACACGCTCTACTTCAGTGACTTGTTGTTCGGTCCTTTCGACTCGTTGGCCGACCGGGGCCCGTAGGACGAGGCGAAACTGACTCTCATCGGACACAGGTAGGAATTCTGTTCCAATCCGAGGGATCAATGTGAGTGAGCCGATAAAGATGAGCAGAACCGTCAAGATAAAGAGGCGGCGATGTCCAAGTACCCACCGCAAGGAGTCTTCGTAACCTCTGTCGAGCGAGTCATAGCGGTGACGGCTCCATTCCATGAGGGTGGCTAGCCAATGTGGCATTGCCCGATGGGCCTCTTGTTCTGGTCTGAGGAATTTGTAGCAGAGAGCAGGGGTGACTGTTCGAGAGACCAAGAAGGATGTAAAGAGCGCGATCGCGATGGTGACCGTCAAGGGAATCAACAACAGACGCGCGATACCAACAACGAAAAACATGGGCAGAAAGACCACCACCGTTGTCACCGTCGATGCCAAAATCGGCATGGCCACTTCTCGGGCGGCAGTGAGAATACTGTCCCAACGGCTGGGGTTGGTATTGAGGTGCCGTTGGATGTTTTCCAGTTCCACTATGGAGTCATCAACGAGTCGACCAATGCCGAGAGCAAGTCCTCCGAGCGTGAAGACGTTCAACGTTTGTCCTGTGAAATAGAGCACGATAAAGGTGACGAGCATGGAGAGCGGAATGGCGACGGAGACGATCACGGTGCTCGTCAGGTTGCGCAGAAAGATGAAGATCACTGCTGCGGCCAGCAACGAGCCGTGAAGGGCCTGTTCAACGAGATTGCGGATGGACTGGCGTATATAGAGAGACTGGTCAAATGAGATGCTGAGATTTACTCCCTCGGGAACTCCAAGTATTTTGGGTAAGGCTGCACGGAGGGCATCCACAACTTCGACCGTATTGGCGATCGGCTGTTTGTTCACACGAAGGAACACGGATCTGGCTCCGTCTGCATGCACGATATTGGTTTGAATGTCAGACGAATCGGTCACGGTTCCCACATCGCGTACCCGGACTGGGTTACCTTGCGGATTCACCTTGATGATGACGTCCTGGATGGGCTCCACGGTGCGGAATTGATTGTTGGTGAAGACGTTGTAGTCGAGATTGCCGGATTTGACATCACCGGAAGGGAGAATGACGTTTGAGGCTTTGACGGACTTCACGACATCGAGAATCGAAAGCCCGCGGGCACTGAGCAACGCGGGGTCGAGATTGATATTGATTTGGCGGATTCTTCCGCCTTCGACCGTGGCTGCCGCGACGTTCGCGATTTGTTCGATTTGGGGGGCGATGGTGTTGTACGCCAGATCATAGAGGGCTCGTTCGTCCAGTTCGTCACTCGCGACCGACACGATGGAGACGGGGATATTGGATACGTCAAATTTGACGATAAAGGGTTGCAGGATGCCTGGTGGGAGACTATTCAAAATCTGAGTAATGCGCTGCATCACCTCCATCTGCCCCACGTTGATATCGGCTCCCCAGTTGAACCAGATCTGCACAGCCCCGAGGCCCTGCTTGCTGAATGATTCGACATGTTCAACATTGGAGGCAGAGCTCACCGCTTTCTCAATCGGGTACACGACGCTTTGCTCGATATCGAGTGGAGGTGCCCCTTTATAGATGACGCCGACAAAAGCAACAGGGACCTGGATTTGAGGGAAGAGATCCACCGGCAAGCGTTGGAGAGCCGTGAGCCCCAGCACGACCATCGCGAGCGAGAGCATGAGGATCCCGATGCGATTGCGCAACGCGAGAAGGGTCAGCCACATATAGGTCGGTGAAAGGTGAAAGGTGAAAAGTGAAAGGGGAAACCCTTCGTGAGAGAGTCGTCAGGGGGCCGGCGAAATCTTGTTGTTCCTTTGCATCTCATGTCTTACGTCTCACGTTCCCCAGTAGTGAGGGGTTGGGTTTGCACCGCTCTTCCATCGTGGACTAAGTCTTTACCGGATACGATCACCGCTTCATCCCCCATTAATCCTTTAAGAATTTCAATGCGGTTGCCGCTGCGAGGTCCGACCTCAACTTCTATACGTCGGGCTCTACCGTCTCGAACGACATAGACGTACTGGGTGCCTTCCAGTCGGCTGACAGCATCGATCGGGACTTGTAAAGCCTGGCGGTGGGTTCCCACCAGGACCTCAACTCGAGCAAACATGCCTCCTTTGAGTCGTTGGTCACTATTTGGTAAGTCGATCTCGACGGTCATGGTACGGGTTGCGCGATTCAAGGCTTGGACGATGCGTGTCACAGTTCCTTTGAATACATGGTCGGGGTAAGCCTCCGCGCGAAGCTCAGCTGGTTGTCCCACCTGTACGAGAGGGATATCCCGTTCAACGACCTCAATCAATACGCGGACAGTATTGATGTCATGTAGGCTCATGATACCCCGCGACATTGTGGACGTGCTCGCGGTTGCGCTGCTCACATACGCTCCGGTATCAAGGTTCCGTTCCGCAACATAGCCCGCAAACGGTGCTCGGATATACGAGTAGGTCAAGTTCCTTTCCGACTGAGCCAGTGCCACTTTCATTTGATTGACTTGGGCTTGGAACGAATTCTGTGCGGCGGTGGCGGCATCGAGGTTGACCTGAGCATTATCCAAATCCTGCTGAGACACGAATTGGTCTTTGATGAGCGCCTGCATACGATCAAATGTCAGTTTGGCGTTACGAAGGACGGCATCCTGTTGTGCGACTTTTGCCTGAGCGGCCGAAAGATTGGCTTTGGCTTGATTCACAGCATGGTGATAGTCCGTATGGTCAATTTCAACCAGTAACTGGTTGAACTTCACGAAATCACCTTTATCCACATGGAGCTTGGCGATATACCCGTCAACCCGGGAGAAAATATTGACGACCTGATAGGGTGAGATATCAGCCGTATAGGCTAAGCGAATGTTGAGGTCTGCTCGAATCGGTGGTGCAATCCCTACCGTGACCACACGCGTTCGCACCGTGTCAGTTTTGGCACCAGTAGTGAGGCGTAAGACCACCAGACCAATGACCGCCAAAACAACGATCAAGCCTAGAGCGATCAACGGATGGCGAGAGAGTTGGTGCATATCAGGATTGAATCACGGCGGATTGAGTCATTGCGGAATGAGTCCGTTGAGGAACAGGGAGACATACTCCTCCACGGCAGTCTCATGACTCAGATGCATGGGTAAACCCAGAATGTCATGGAGCAATCGATGATGGACAATGATGCCGAAAAAAGCTCTCGCCGCCAGTACCGGATCCACTAAGCGGTAGGCACCCTCATCGATGCGTTGTCGGATATAGCCGGAAAGGCGATCATGAAATATTCGATACTGTTGCTGAAAAAACATATCCGACATCGCATGGCTTTCTAACGCACTGGACAGGAGTAGACGAAACAATATTGGGTCTGCTCCCTTTCTGATTCGATAGTTGGCAAGCAACATGAAGAGTCGCTTATCTTCTCGTTTCGCTGCGGCCTCTTCCAGCGATTCCTGTAGTCCACAGAGTAATGGGTCTTCTCAGATAGAAGGACCGAGTACAGAGCGTGCTTGGTAGGGAAGTGTTTGAAAAGCAGTGTCTCGCTGACACCTGCTGCCAGCGTGATTGGTTTTGTTGTGGTCCCTCTAAAACCTATTGCCGCAAAAAGCGATACGGCTGCACTGATCAGGCTTGCCTGCCGTTGATGAATCGAGGTCCTGCCTAGCTGCTGGCGAGCCGGTCTGACAACGTTGTTCATGGCAGATGAGTAAGCACTTATCACGGTAGCACGTCGTTTGATTGAAAGACAAGATTGCATCAGAGCTTGGCCTTGCTGGTATGTGATGAGCAACGATGTCGATGAGATCGAGGACCTCGCGATATGAAGTCAGCTCTAGTTTGTGAGAGACGCGAAACGATAACACCGCATTAGCAATGTTCGGGATACACGAAACCATGGATCTGGATCGTTCATGGGGGGATGTGACCAAGTTCCAAGGTGCAACGTGAAGACGACAGGATGAGCCTCTTCGGACGCGGGAGGACAACAGGCGACAATCTGTTGAAGAAAAGGCTTTGATCGAGGGGTGCTGTTCCTCGAGGCTATGGGTGCCTGTGCACTACGAAGGCTCTGTGAAATTGGTAGAGAGGGGATCGCCCTGTGATAACCATCCCGTTCCCGGGATGGTTATCACGAAGGGGCTGCAGGCCATTTAAAGGTAAGAGATCAACTACGCCTGGCCGACTGTCTGAGTGTGAAGAAATGACCGCAGTGTCTCTCTATCAGAGAGGCTGAGGTCATTGAATACGACGCCAAATAGTGAACCGACACTCCAGACGACCGTCGATTCTAGGATGAATAAGGGCTCATCCCCGTCTGAAAGATATAAGAACAATGTCAGCTCCATGCCCACCGGGACAGGAATATCGCCACGAAGACATAATCCACTTTCGGAGAGATTCACAATGGTCCCATCCCCAATCAGAACATCCTCACCAGATACTCCCGAGTACATGAGCCCCAAAGAGACATTCTTTCTTAATAGGCTCCGGCGTTCGATTGAACGATAGGATTGATGTGGTTCAATTTTGGATGTTTCCCGTGCCTGCCTCATGGATGTCCCTCCCGATTGTTTTATTAACCTGAGTACACAAAATGCGATGTTTCATGCCAGGCTTCTCCTTGATCCTCGCCCTCCTAATCTCCTGAAACTGCGATCCACGTTTCCTTAAAATCAACCTCCTGGCTCCCCGCTGTAGTTTGTTGATAAGCACCTTGTCCTCTGGATGTCGCCTGTGTGAAGGCTAGCGCGCCATGACGCTTTTGCCCTCCCTCTTATGCGGGGGGAATGCCCCATCTAGAGGTTGGGGCATCAGAGAGATGAGAAGTCGCGAGGTGCCGGTTACAGGATTAGATGAGGTTGAAACGACCTTGCTGAGCTGAGGACCGAATGAAAAAAAACAGATCAGAGCGCAAGATAGAAGAAATACGATACAAAGAAAATAGGTGATTGCAGCAATTGAGAGAGGCTAGACAAGCCGGAATCGCGTCCGATGGTCGCTCACAGTATGGTGGGAAATACTTTTCCAAATGAAGTTTTGAATCCGTTTTCGATGGTCGCGGCTCAGATCCAGAAATCTAACTGAAAATTGGTTGCCAGATACCCAAACGACCAGCGCTGATTCTAAAGATAACTGAGGCAATCCGTCTGGAAGAGCGATGGTAAGCGTCAGGAGTGTTCCCCGAGTGACATGCTGGTCACTAATGACGTGGCATCCGGAAACCGAGATGTTTTTTGTGAGCCCCTCTCCTTGATGGGGTTGAGTCGGGACTTCACCGGTATAGTGTACGCGACAGGTAATGGCGACACGTTCGGCACATCGTTTGTCGAGCGGGCTGTACTGCTTTCGGCCAATCATGATTGACTTGACGATCATAACGTCAGTGGGATTGTTTGCAAAATGAATTCAAGAATAGTGGAGCTTCTCGACATGCGACTCGCTGGAGTTGCGGTTAAGAAATAGCCCGGGGGAAGCTGGTGGATGGATATCAAGATTGGCAGGAAAGCCTGAACGATCGAGACGGAAAGATTCACATCCGGCGTGAACTGATACGGCTGGAACATAGCGAGGACCTTCCGAGAATTCCCTACGGTGAGAAATGATCAAAAAGCCGTGGTTGAGGTCTCATCAGTCAATTTTTCAGGTAAGGTTCGACTTTCAAAAAATACGATCCCGCGTTCAAGCCCGCTTTCAAAGCGCAACGTAATCTCTGTGTACATTCCTTGCCAGGCGTAGACCTTGGTCGAACCAGCAGCAATTTGGCCTGGTGTACGATCAAGGGGACCATACTTCGATTCCAAATAGCTCAGGATCTTAGCGTGGCTCGTTTGACCGGTATACCGCGCAGTTACACGACCTAATTTTTTCTCAAACGTGGTAAAGCGCAGGGAGTCCACGGGGGCTCCTCCGAGCATGGGAATTTGTCCGCTCAACTCGTAGGCCTGCATGCGACCTGCATCGTCGATTTTTGTGAACGCCTTCATTTCTTCAAGAATCGATCCCCACGGAATCGTCTCAAACCCATTGGGATCATGTGCGATAGGGACCGCAGATGAGAACTGGCTCGACCCTAGAAAGGCCAGAGGTGCCAATACTGATACGAGGAAGGCCAATCGTCCTAAAGAGTGCCTCGCCATAACCTACTCTGCAGAGTCAGTGATGTAGTCATTGAACCGCGGGGCAAGGGTTCGACTATCAAAGAAAATATAACCTCGCTCTGTTCCGGCTTGATAGGTCAGGTTGATCTCCGTATCGGATCCACGCCAGTTATATTGCTGTGTCAGGCCTCGTGTCATTTGCCCTGGTATGCGATCCAATCGACCGAAACGAGTTTCTAGGTACGCGAGTACTTCTTTATGGACGTTACTGCCCTGGTAGCGGATCGTCACTCGTGCGAACTGATTATCGACTGAGAGGTAGAGAATGCTGGTCATCTGAGTGTCGGCAAACGAGAGCGAATCTGTCTTGGGTAAATATTCAATGACGTGGGTGCTGGAGCGAAATGGCTCCACATCCTGGCGCGAGGACAAGATTGTCCCCCAGAGAATATCTCGAAAGCCCTTCGGATCGTCCGTCATGGATACCGCCCATGCCGAGTCCATGCCGAGTATCAAGAGGAGTAGCAGCGCAGCAATCCTGGGATGATATGTCAGATGAGGGATGCGAGTCACTGTTCGTAGTTGAGTCGGGTCCATCGCGAATTTCCTCACGCTACCATGTGCCTGGTATGAACACAACCACACAATCTTTCTTGAGAATCCGCCGAGGGCTATCTTATAATGCGCCGGTTTCAGCCTGTATCTATCGAGCAAGTGTGCGGGACACCTCTTGTGATTGACAGCGACGTATTTGTACAGAGCATGCAGGATGTGGGGGTGAATTTTTTCACCGGGGTTCCGGATTCCATCCTTGGTGGAATTATTGCGGAACTCATGATTCGAGGGGTCTATATCCCGGCTGTCCGGGAGGATGAAGCGGTCGGCATAGCGGCAGGCGCATACATGGCAGGGAGGGTCCCAGCTGTTTTGATGCAGAATTCCGGACTCGGGACTTGCTTGAATACCCTCATTTCACTCAATCTAATCTATCGCCAACCCTGTCTGTTGCTCGTGTCCTGGCGGGGCCAAGATAGAAACGATGCGCCCGAACATCGGGTGATGGGCGAGGCCATGCTGCAACTGCTCGACACGGTGAGGATCCCTCATCGGACATTGACCGAAAAAACGGTCGTCGAAGATGTTCGATGGGTTATCGATACCTCGACAAAGATGCAGATTCCCGTCGTGCTTCTCCTCGCGAAGGGTGTGGTGAGGGGACTGCATCCATGAGACCGGAAGAAGGCACGCTCATCAGCCGGGCCCAGGCGATTGTGACGTTGTTGGAGTTGTTAGCTGATCAACCCGTCGTGATCTGTAATGGGTTTCCTTCTCGTGAGGTACACAAGATTGCCGATCGCCCCACACACTTCTATATGGTCGGATCTATGGGGAATGCCGCTGCGATTGCACTCGGCGTCGCCTTGGTAAAGCCGAACAAGCAGGTGGTGACGTTCGATGGGGACGGGAATGTGCTTATGGGAATGGGCACGCTTGCGACGGTCGGTGCGTTGCGACCAAAGAATTTTATCCACGTCGTGTTCGATAACGAAGTGTATGGGACGACGGGGAATCAGCCTACGATTTCCAACGTGGTGCCTTTGGACAAGGTGGCCAAATCAGCCGGCTACGTCAATGTGGAACGGGTGCTTGATCGTGCCGATCTGGTCTACGAATTCAAGGACATGCTGAAGAAGGATGGTCCGAGTTTCTTGCTCATCAAGGTGAATGAGTTTGTAGAAGATGCAGGGCGTGTGATGCACGAACCTTCCGTCATTACCCGGCGGTTCATGAAAGCGATTGAGGGATAGCTGAGAGGAAGTCCACCGACGTGTGGGATTGTCTGTTTGTAGCCCGAAGGAGAAAAAGATGGTTCTCCTGAATCCAGGTCCGGTCAATGTTTCGGAGCGTGTCCGTCAAGCGCTCGTGAAACCCGACATCTGTCACCGGGAAGAAGAGTTCTCTGAGCTGCTTCATCGTATCCAAACCAAACTACGTTCGGCCTTTGTTCCAGGAGCTGAATCGGAATACGTTGCCGTCCTTATGACGGGGTCAGGGACTGCTGCTGTTGAGGCCGCGTTGATGTCGTCGCTTCCTCATGGCAAACGCATGCTCATCCTCAACAACGGGGTCTATGGCGAGCGGATGTCCCAGATCATCGGGCTCCATCGCTTAGGAGTCAGTGAGTTGAAGTATGAGTGGACGGTTCGTCCTGATCCTGAACGGCTGCTGCTTGCTCTTCGTCAGCATCCAGAAGTGCATGTCGTCGGAATGGTGCACCATGAGACGACGACCGGACTCCTTAATCCCGTCCACGAGGTCGCCGAAATTGTCGACAATCAGAATCGCGTGTTCGTACTGGATGCCGTCAGCGCCTTGGCTGGAGAGACGCTCGATATCGCCAAGTCGCACATCTACATGGTGGTAGGCACGGCAGGAAAATGCATCCAGGGATTCCCGGGTGTGTCCTTCGTGCTTGTCCGGAAGGGGTTCGTCGAAAAAATGCGCAAGTACCCAAAACGTTCGTGGTATCTCCATCTAACCCATTACATCGACAACGAAGGGCGGGGAATGATTCCGTTCACACCGGCCGTGCAGGTCTACTACGCATTCGACGAGGCGTTGAATGAGCTGCTCGAAGAAGGCGTATCGAATCGTATCCAACGCTACAAGAAGATGGCAACGGTGATCCGTGAGGGAATGGCCAAGCTCGGGGTGAAGCCTCTTCTTCCGGTTGAGCGACAATCGAATACCATTACGGCGTACCACCTGCCGGAAGGCCTGTCATACCACGTCTTGCATGATCGTCTGAAACAGCAGGGCTACGTGATTTATGCCGGGCAAGGCAACTTGGAGAACAAAATTTTCCGTGTTGCCAATATGGGAGCGCTGACGGAAGAACAGTTCGGCGGATTTCTCAACGCATTTGAACAGGCGTGTCGTCAGAAATGAAGGCGATCATTCTTGCGGCGGGAGTCGGCAAACGGCTCTGGGAGGTGACGCAACATCGCCCCAAGTGCTTGATTGAGCTCGGGGGGCGATCCCTCTTGCACCGCTATTTAGAGTCACTGGCTGCGATTGGGGTTCGGCGAGCGGACATCGTGGTCGGATATAAGCAGGAGATGATTCGTGAGGCTGTGGCGGCCGATTCCTGTGGAGTCGGTGTCACATTCTTGGTCAATGAGGAGTTTCATCGGGGCAGTATTTCCTCTTTGTGGATCGCACGGTCTGCGCTCGATGACGACACCATTGTCATGGATGCCGATGTGCTGTTCCACAGAGACATTTTGCGGCGCCTTGTTTCGTCGGCCTGTGAGAATGCGTTGCTGATGGATGAGACCGTCACCCAAACCGGTGAAGAGTGCATGGTGGTTGTGGCCGGGGGGAGGGTGATCGCCCTTACGAAGAAGATGCCGGACCGCTTTGATTATGCCGGTGAAGGAGTGGGGTTTCTCCGTGTGAAGTATGCCGACACACCTCGGCTCGTTTCGTCCCTCCGTGGATACATTGAGAAAAATATGTGGCAGATGGAGTACGAGGACGCGTTGTTGGAATATTTCCGCGATGTACGGGTGGGGCATGAGAAGATCGGAGGATTGCCCTGGACCGAGATCGATTTTATCAATGATATAAAAAAAGCTGAGTTGGAAGTTTTGCCAAGATTGTGAGAAAGTGATGGGTGCGAGCGACGATAGCTGGAAATTGGTGCCCTGGAACCATGAGTAAAGGCATTCTTCAGAAGCGAGTCGAGATCCAAGGATTGGCGACGGCGATTCTGCTTCCGTCAGTTGGAGTATTTGGCGGGCCAATCGGATCGGAAGTTGGTGAACTAGGACCCCTCACTAGTGTTGTGGGGATCGGCCTGTTTCAACGAACCGTGCTTGCATTGCAGCGGGCCGGGATTCGCCAATTGATTGTCCTCTCCGGTCCCGATGAGGAGCAGCTCAAGCGTTCCCTGGCGAAGGGGCCACGGGTCACCATTCCTGTCCGGTGGATGCCAATGCGAGAATTTCCCATTGATGATCCTCGGACATGGGAAGCCTTGGCAGCTGAAGTCCGTGGATTTGCGCTTATCGCGACCGTCAATGGCGTGTTTTCACACGGGTTAATTGAGCAATTACGCCAGGATGTACGGGATGGTCATGCCATCGTGGTGGCCCAGCCGAGACCGCAGGCGGACGAGCTGCCGACGAATTCCGGTATGCGCGTGAAAATTCAGTTTCCCGTCCCGACGACCATGGCCTCTGTTCGTCCGGACGAGTCAACCCTGTTGATCGCCGAGCTTCTTGTTGTTCCGGCGAGCCTCATGAACGCGGCTAACGTGGGTGCGTATGAAAAAGGCAGCACGCCGATCCGTCAGTGGATCGAGCAGGTTGCAGCGGATGGGCGACTGCATGTGGTGACGGCCGAGGAGAAGCGAGGCACATGGTATCAGCCGGTGCGGACCTCGGAGGATGTGGAGAGAGCTGAAAGGAAGCTGTTCAGCTCCCTCAAGGGAGACTTTGAAGGATTCGTTGATCGATATTTCAATCGGAAGGTCTCTCGTGGATTCACACGTCTGTTCCTCGAGCTCGGCTTGTCTCCCAATTCCATCACGGTCTTAGCGGGGCTTATTGGGCTGGTAGCTGCTGCAGGGTTTGGCTTGGGAACCTACAGTGCCGGCATTTTGGCCGCCCTGTTGTTTCAACTGGCAGCGGTGATTGATTGCTGCGACGGAGAAGTCGCCCGATTGACCTTCACGGAATCGCCATTCGGGGCCTGGCTCGATATTGCTCTGGATAATTTCGTGCATATGGCGATATTCGCGGGGATTGCCCTCGGGCTCTATACGGCACAAATCGGGCAAGAAGATGACTGGGTACCGCTCGCACTGGGTGGGGCAGCCGTGCTGGGCAATGGTCTCTCGTTCCTGCTCGTCGAAAAGGCGCAGAAGATCAAACGTGCCGTCGGATGGAGGACTCCGGCCCATGCGGCCTGGGCCGATGTGATGTTGAAAAACGTCGCCAGTCGTGATTTCTCAGTGTCCTTGATCGGGTTCGCGTTGTTCGATCAGCTCTTTTGGTTTCTTCTGTTTGCGGCGATCGGTTCGCTCCTGTTCGCCGGTGCCATGGTCTGGGTGATCCGTCCGTCTGCAGTCGCGTTACCTCGGCTATAACCACTACGTTCCCCATCCGACTCACGTGTTGCGCTATATCCTACTTGCTGTTGGCCTCATCGTTCTGTGTCTACTTGTCTGGAATATCGGACCCAGCAACATTTATGAGGCGGGGTCGAGGCTCGGGCCTGCCGCGCTGCTTGCTGTGTTGATTCCCTCTGTCATCATGTATGTGATCGAGGCCTATGGGTGGAAGCTGGTGCTGGGACCATCCGCGAACGCCGTGCCGTTCTGGCGCCTACTGACAATCCGAACGGCCGGCGAAGTGGTGAATATGACCACTCCCACGGCCTATTTGGGTGGCGAACCACTCAAGGTGTATCTGTTGAAGCAGCACCATGTTCCGATTACGGAGGGCGCTGCGTCCGTGGTGATTGCCAAGACAACTCTGACGATTGCCGAAGTCTTCTATATCCTTGTCGGGATTGTCATTGGGCTTTTCATTGTGGGTACTGGCGGTTCGGCGGGACAGACCATTACGGCGGCAATTGTCAGTGTAGCGGTGTTGGTTTGTTCGATTGGTGGCTTTGTCTTTGTCCAGCAACGCGGGCTCTTTGCCTCGATGCTGTCGATGGTCAAGAAACTGGGATTGCGGATTCGGGTGCTTGAGACGCAAGAAGAGCACTTGCGCTCCATCGACCAAACGATTCTGAGTTTCTACCGACACCACCGTGAGGCGTTCGCACTTTCAACCGGAGTTTGCCTGTTTGGCTGGTTGGCTGAATCGCTCGAGGTGTTTGTCATTCTCTCTTGCCTCGGTGACACCGCCAGCCCGTGGTTGGTCATCTCGATCGGCGCCTTGGCTGCCCTGATTAAAGGCGGGACCTGTTTTATTCCGGGTAGCCTTGGGGCGCAGGATGCTGGGAATCTCCTCTTATTACAGGCCTTTGGCTACAGCGATGTGACGGGTATTACCTTTGCGCTGTTGCGACGGTTCCGAGAAGTCGTCTGGATCGGTATTGGGTTGGTCTGTCTCGTTTTGGTGGGAAAGCGGCAACTGAGCAAAGATCACCGCGCAGAGAGCCCATCCTGAACAATTGTCTGAAATCGCTCGATCATGCGATCCCACACAAATCCGTGGAGCCGAAAATCTGCGGCACGCTCAACCTTGTGGAATTGAACCCCCATGCGATTCCCTTGGACCCATCGAACTTCTGCTTCCTCTACCGCTAACGACTGAACCTGGTCTGGAAGAATCAATCGCATTCGCAGCGGGGTTCCCTGCTGCAGGGCATCAGTGCATTCAATGGTGCAGCCGAACACCGTGAGGTTCATGACTTTCCCCTCTGCAATCCTGTCAATCGCGGAAAACAGCACGGGGTACTGCACGGTAAGGGGAACGCGATAGTGTTGGCGTGAATAAGTTCGTGTGAATTCCACGGTAAGGCAGTCTAGTCGACCGTATTAGCTAAAGGAAATCCCTCATTGGTGGGGACAAGGCGTGGAGATTCAAAGGAATCTTGAATGCGACAGGCAGATCGCTTGCCCCCCATATTATGCAGAATAGTGCTTGGCGAGATGTTCACGTTGCAGATGGAGAATCGTTCTGACCAAGAATTCACGTTCTGGTGTACTCATTCGGATGAAACGACCATGAAGACGAAAGGTGTGAGGCGGGTTGTGAACGGGATCAACTCGTAAGACTTCCACGTAGACTCTGAAGGGTTCCTGATCGGTCAGTAGCAAGGTGCAGAGGAGAATCTCATTCGTCTGAAAGGCCGTGTTGGTCGTCACCCCGATCCCTCCTGCACTGAGATTGACAGGTGCCTTTGAAAAAGGGCCTTCGGACGTGTCGGTCTCATGTTGAAGGCGAATGGCAAGGGTACTGGTGATACGGTAAAATTCGCGGCGGTCTCTCGGGGAAGATTGCGAGGGGAACGAATCCGATGCCATGGTAAGCGAGAGTATATCCAAAACCGAGGCGCCGATCCATTGATCGGTTGTCGGAGAGAGCGTCGCGTGGAGGCTACGGTTTCAGCTAAACGAGCGATGGGCTGAGCGAGGCGAACGGTGTTTGAAACGACGCAAAGGGGTGTAAGCGAAATGCCTGCTCAGGGGCCTCGATTTCACGCTCAACGGGTATATGTGCCGTGGTATCCGGAAGACCCAGCTCATGGCTTGCGCTCCGTCAGATCGTTAAGACTCGCTCCTCAATACGCTCTCCCTCCCGCGAGATGGATTGCATCGGCAAGTCATTGAAGCAATATCTAAGAGAGGCACACCCGCCATCTCTAAACTCTTTCAGACATTAGTGGATGGGCACAGTTAGAGATGGTTGCGGGTGAGTTATTCTCGATGTCGGTCGCCTCTGTCAAATCCTGTGCAATCGGTGCTCTGGATTTACAAGCGGCTGGCGGGTTGTTAGGATGCCGCGCATGAAAGTGGCCGTGAATCTGCTCTGGGTATTGCTTTCCCTTCTTGGCGCATTGGCTCTGGCCCATGTGGTCGGGGTCATCAATCCCAATGAAAAAGTAAACGGTCTTTGGCTGGTCGTGGCGGCGGCCTGTATCTATGTGCTGGCCTATCGATTCTATGGCCGATGGCTGGCCAGACATGTCGTTGGACTGAACAATCAACATGTGACGCCGGCGGTGCGGTTGAACGATGGTGTCAATTTTCACCCTACCAATAAGGTCGTGCTCTTTGGCCATCACTTCGCCGCGATTGCAGGGGCGGGACCCTTGCTTGGCCCGGTGTTGGCGGCACAATTTGGATTTGTGCCGGGGTTTCTCTGGCTAGTGATTGGGGCCGTGCTTGCCGGGGCGGTACAGGACTTCATCATCCTTGTGGCGTCGATGCGACGCAATGGGCGTTCGCTCCCTGAGATCGCGCATGATGAGCTGGGTTCTGTCACCGGCATAGCAACAGCGGTAGCGGTGCTCTTTATTGTGATGGTGGCGCTGGCTGGGCTGGGTTTTGCGGTGGTCAATGCGCTCTATCACAATGCCTGGGGTACCTTTACGATCGCCATGACGATCCCGATCGGCCTGCTCATGGGTTTCTATCTCCAGAAGTTTCGCCCTAGTGCAGTGGCTGAAGTGTCAATTCTTGGCGTCGTCCTATTGCTTGCTGCGGTGCTGTTTGGTCGAGTCGTCGCACAGTCGCCTTATGCTTGGTTGTTTGAGTTCGACAAGCCGTCGCTGGTCTGGCTCTTGGCTGGCTATGGGTTTCTCGCCTCGGTATTGCCTGGCTGGATGTTGCTGGTGCCGCGTGGCTATCTCTCGACGTTCATGAAACTAGGCGTGGTATTTTTGCTTGGGGTTGGTGTGATCCTCATGGCGCCCACGATCGAGATGCCACGCGTGACGCAGTTTGCCAATGGCGGCGGACCGATCATTCCTGGTACCCTCTTCCCCTTTCTCTTCATCACGATTGCCTGTGGAGCGATCTCGGGCTTTCATTCTCTGGTCTCATCAGGCACCACTCCGAAGATGATCGAGCAGGAGTCGCAGGCGGTGGTGGGTTATGCGGCGATGCTATTAGAAAGTTTTGTAGGCGTGATGGCGTTGATCGCCGCCTCGGTGTTGATTCCAGGCGACTACCTGGCGATCAACACGACATTGGGTGCGGATGCGTTGTCAGCGATGGGTTTTCCTCCGTCGCGAATTGCTGAACTGTCACAAATGGTTGAGGTGGATGTGGCGGGGCGCCCAGGAGGGGCTGTGTCCTTGGCTGTAGGGATGGCGTCGATCTTTTCTGCCTTGCCAGGAATGTCGGGTCTGATGGCCTATTGGTATCAATTCGCGCTGGTATTCGAGGCGCTGTTCATTCTGACGACAATTGATACAGGGACTCGTGTGGGTCGTTACCTCGTTCAAGAGATGGCGGGAAAAGTCTATGCGCCGTTTCGGCGCATCAACTGGATTCCTGGTGTCGTCGTGAGCAGTGGCTTAGTGGTGGGGGCATGGGCCTATCTGATTGGGACGGGAAGTATTTCAACCATTTGGCCGATGTTTGGGGCCGCGAACCAACTACTGGGTATGCTGGCGCTCTGCATCGGGACGACGGTGTTGATCAAGATGTGGAAGTCCTCCTATCTCTGGGTGACGGCGTTGCCGATGCTCTTCGTCGGTGTGATTACGCTGACCGGGTCCTACCAAATGTTCTGGATGTTTCTGAGGAAGGCGGCGGCATTGGCGGCAGGCCAGGCGTTCTCGCTCTATCTTGATGCAGTGCTGGTCGCGGCGGTGGCGGTCTTGGGATTGATTGTCTTGAGTGATAGCCTACGGCAGTGGTATGGCTATGTCGTCTTGAAGAAGCCGTTTACATCGAGCGAGGTCGTGGTGGTGGCTGGTGGAGGGTCGGCGGGACGAATGCAGACGGCGATCTGTCAACATAATGACGAGGGGTGCAGATTTAAGTTGCCGCACGGAATGGGGTGCTGCTAGGGCGCCTTGGTCAATCTCTTGTGCTCGTGCCCCGCGCACACGTGATCAATCAGGTTGTGAAATTATAGGCGGTGCTTGGTGCATGCGCGTAAGGGGGGATCGACCATCCTGCCCCACTTGAGGAAGGAAAAGAAGGAGGAGATCGTGGCTGATCAGTTTTCATTCGATGTTGTATCAGAAGTGAATATGCAGGAGCTGAAGAACGCACTGGACCAGGCGACGAAGGAGATCAAGCAGCGCTTTGACTTTAAGGACTCCAAGACGGAGATCACCTTGAATGAGAAGGAAAAGGAGTTGGTGATGGTGTCCGATGATGAGTACAAGCTCAAGGCAGTACACGAGATCATCAAGGCGAAGTGCGTGAAGCGAGGAGTGTCGTTGAAGGCCTTTGATTACGGTGAAGTTGAGCCGGCGCTCAGCGGGACGGTGCGGCAAGTTGCGAAGATCCAGAGTGGACTGGCCTCGGATAAAGCGAAGGAAATTACTAAAGCGGTGAAAGATTCAAAATTGAAAGTCCAAGCTCAGATTCAAGGCGAACAGGTCCGGGTGCTGGGGAAGAGCAAGGATGACCTCCAATCGGCGATTGCCTTCTTGAAAGGCAGAGACTTCGGAATCGATCTGCAGTTTACAAACTATAGGTGAGCGGTGTGGCGCTTGTGGCAATCTCATGAAGATTCTGCTCGCACTTCTCTTTATTGCAACCTCTCTCGCTGGTTGCAATCGTAGCGATCCCATCGTTCTCATTCAGCTCCATCCGAAGAACCCCGACATCATCTACGTTGCGACTAATGATTATATCTATAAGACCCGCGACGGTGGCCAGGTCTGGACGAATCTCTCGCAAGGGATGAGTCATTCCCGCGTCATCGCCATGGCGATTGACCCGGCGTATCCTGCAACGGTTTACGCTGGGACGAAGGGTGACGCTGTCTACAAGAGCCATGATGGGGGGCAGCGTTGGGCTTCGATGCGTTCAGGGCTTGATGATGCAACCATCAGCTCTGTGGTGAATCAGTTTCTCTTTGATCCTGCCGATGCCCAGCATATCTTTATCGCCACGACGATGGGTGTGTTTGAAACGAAGAACGGTGGCGAACAGTGGACAAAAAAGATGGAGGGGATGAAAGAAGTGCTCATGGTCGTGACGCTTGGGATGGACCCCACGCGTCCGTCGATTCTGTACGCGGGAACGAGCGGTGGCGTATATAAGTCTACTGATCAGGCCGGCCATTGGGAAAAGGTGAACAATGGACTCATTCCGCCAGATATGGTGAAGACGTCAAGAGCCTTGAACGTGACGGCGATACTGGTCGATCCCTATGAGCCTGATGTTGTGTATGCGGCCACGTTGGCTGGAATGTACAAAACGACTGATGGAGCCAAGTCTTGGAAGAGAATAGGGGAATCGCTCACGGATCAAATGATCGTGGGAATGGTGCTGGATCGAACCCGGCGGGGTGTGCTCTATATCACGGGGCGTGATGGAGTCCATCGAAGTGACGATGGAGGGGCGTCGTGGAAATTGATCAATAAGGGATTGGCGACCACCAATGTCAGAACGATTGCGCAGAGCGACATCGATCCTCGAGTGTTCTATGCCGGCACCAACGGGAGTGGCCTCTATCGGAGTCGGGATGCAGGTGAGACGTGGGAGCCCATGTTACCGGTCAGAGGATAGTGGGAGAAACTCTATCGACGCTGGTTGTTTAAATCAGAATCCCCTATTGCGGCTCCGACTCCCCGCCGAGGAACTGAGGAGGATCCTTCGCGATTTTGTGAGCGATCCACCTCGAAGCCTGTGCTGCTCGACATGGTGGAGTCTTGAATATCTGTACCCGGTCGATGAGGGATTTGGCTGTCGTGAATAGTCTCCCCTCGACGAGGGCGAAGTGATTCATTCACATTGCTGTAAGGAGAAACCGAGGCGCCGATGTCTGCACCGAAGTTGGCGTTCAGTCTGGTGTCTTCAATGTCTCCACCGATTCGTGATCGCAAGGTGGTGTCCTGAATAGCCATGCCTGTTGGTGCGGCGGAGGGTGGCTTTTTTGTCTGGAACTCCCTCTTGATCGCTTCCTCCTCCTCCTGAATCTGTAATCGGGCACGCCCGCTGCTTTCATAGTCAACCTCTTTGAGGTTCTCCTGAGCTTTATTCAACATGTCCAGGCGGTCGTTTAGGCGAAGCAGATCCTCACGGGCACGCGCAACGGTTCCCACGATTTCACTGAGCGTGAATTGCCGTGCAAACGTCCCAAGTTTTGGAGCAACTCCAGGCCCACCGCCTAGGCCGCCATTTCCCGTGCCATTCCCTGGACCTGCGGTGGTGGCTCCCTGTCCCTTCCCAAACCCGGACGAATTATAGATGCCTTTTTGCTGGACTGCTTTGAGGATATGGTTTGCTTCATCGATAAGGTCCACGATATCCCCAGGTGCGTCACTGTCCGTGAGGCAGCAGGATACAAACGTCCGATAGCGATCAGAAAACTTCGAAGCAGCATTTTGTAAATCAACGATTTTGATCGGATCACGCTCCGGAAGGTCAAATCCTCGATTCCGTGCGGACTCTTGGAACGATTCCATGGCCTGCTGGTCATAGAGGGGTTTGCAGCCGGAGTTCTTGCCAGTCGTAATCTGCTGGTCGGGTGTCTTGTCGGGACACCAAAAAACCGGCGCCGGTGGATTGAGTGGATTGTCAGGATTAAAGTCTTTTGCCAGGGGTTGCTCCCCGATCAAAAAGACGGCGGCAACTAGGAGGGAAAGACCTGTAAGGAAATAAGTGGGGGTAGTTTTCCACATGACATCATTCTCTAATTCATGGTTGGGGAAGTCAATGAAACTTAAAGAGTTGGACAAGGTGAAGTAGGGAGACTAATTAAAAAAAGCAAATGATCTAGCCACTTAGACCTATAGAACAGAAGAATTAGCCCTCATGACATGTGCCATCCTGCACGTTATCTACAGGTCCAACGAGCTGTAAGTCGTTGAAATGCAGTTGACAACTAGAAATGCGAGAGTATACTTCCCCAAGTAATGGGTAAAAGTGGTGGATAGTGGGTGGAAAAGATTAACTGTGAAATTCCGCACATATCAGTGTTTGGGAATGAGGTCTGTGAGTGGCTCATTCCAAATCGGCCAATCACCATTTTGGATTGTACGGTGGGATACGGTGGACATGCCGAATTGCTCTTGGAGTCTGGTCAACCTGGAACGAAAGTCATAGGGTTGGATCGCGATCTGGACGCGATTGAGTTTAGTCGACAGCGGTTGAGTCGGTTTGGAGATCATGTCGTGTTGCGCCAGGGGAACCATCGAGATTTAAAGCAGCATCTGGCAGATGCGGGAGTTTCCACCGTTGGAGGGGTGATTTTTGATTTTGGGGTTTCCTCTCCGCAGATCGACGATGCTGCAAGAGGATTTAGTTTTCAGCAGGATGGCCCCCTCGATATGCGTATGGACCAGTCGATCGGTCTCACTGCCACCGAGGTGGTGAACGCCAGCTCCGAATCCGTGCTTGCGGATATTATCTACCAGTTTGGAGAGGAGCGGTATGCGCGGCGGATTGCTCGGGCCATTGTGCAGGAACGACAGCGTTGTCGGATTGAGACGACAGGGGCGTTGGCTGCAATCGTCGTGCGTTCGGTGCCGGCGTCGTATCGACACGGCCGGATTCATTGCGCGACGCGCACATTTCAGGCGATTCGCATTGCCGTGAACCAAGAGCTTGATAGCATTGAGCCGTCACTTCGAGATGCGACCGACGTTCTGTCGGAGGGGGGGAGGATCTGCGCGATTTCTTTTCATTCTCTTGAAGACCGTATGGTCAAGCACACGTTCCGGTCACTCGCACAGGGACATCACGCACAACTCTCCCTGTGCACGAAGAAGCCACTCATTCCGTCCAGGGAAGAGTGTGAGCGGAATCCACGATCACGAAGTGCCAAATTGCGAGTTGCTGAACGTCAACCGAAGCAGGAGCTGTCATGAAAATCTTGGCTGTTCTTCTTGGGCTGTGTCTGGTGTTCGTGTTCGTGTGGGAACGCGTCGATATGGTTCGGGTTGGGTATCAGATCGAACGGCTGAAGCGCGATAAAACTACGCTGGAGCGACAACGTGATGAATTAAAGGTGCAGTTTTCCACCTTGAGTGCGTCCGGTCGGATCGCACGGGTGGCGACCAAAGAGCTTGGAATGAGTCTGCCGCAGCAGGGACAGGTCATATTGGTTCAGTTCAGGCCGGGCAGTATGCAGCCGGTGGCGGTCGCTGATGTGTCGCCGGTAGAAGTTCGAGTCGCGAAGAATGATCTTCTGGCTAGGAGGTACTAGTGGCGGGTTTTGTTCCTAGCGGTCGTCACTATATCTTGCTGTTGCTGCTACTGAGTGGATTTGGGGTGGTTCTGTTCCGCCTGGTGACGTTGCAGGTCTGGCAAGCTGCTGAACTGTCGGTCAAGGCGGATCGACAACATCGAAAGACGGTATCTCTGGAGGGAGCGCGCGGTACGATTGTCGATAGGCACGGTAAGGTCTTGGCGATGAATGTTGAAGTGCCGTCCGCGTTTGGGGTTCCGACTACATTGGACAGTCCGACGAAAACTGCTCGGGTGCTTGCTCCTGTCTTGCAAGTTCGGAGCGATGAGTTGGAGCGCAAGCTTCGACAGGCGCGGAGTTTTGTGTGGTTGGCTCGAAAGTTAGATCCTGAGCAAGGGCGACGTTTGGAGCGGCTATCCCTCGATGGGGTCGGGGTTGTAATGGAGGGACGCCGGTTCTACCCCAAGGGGCCATTTCTGTCGCATGTGCTGGGTTTTGCTGGCATGGATGGGGAGGGGCTGGAAGGCGTTGAGCATCGGTATGAATCATACTTGCGCGGTGAAAAGCGAATGATGGTTCTCCAACGTGACGCGTTGGGGCGTTCGGTGTTTCCAACCGATCTGACGGAACGCAATCCCACGCCGGGGCATAATCTCGCGCTCACGATCGATGAGGTTATTCAGTACATTACGGAGAGAGAGCTTGAGGATGCCGTAATGCGCGCTCAGGCAAAGTCAGGTACGATGATTGTTTTAGACCCCCAGACCGGGGCTGTGTTGGCCATGGCGGTGAGCCCCCGATTTGATCCAAATGTCGTTTCTAATCTGAGCCCTGATCGATGGCGAAACAAGGCTCTCGCAGATGCGTACGAGCCGGGGTCAACACTGAAGGCTGTGGTGGCGGCTGCGGCCATTGAAGAGCATGTGGTGAAGCCGAACACGATGGTTTTTGGAGAGCATGGTCGTATGACTATCGCCAACACGGTCATTCATGATCATGAAAAACTGGGCTGGGTCTCCTTTTCACAGGTCATACAGAAGTCCAGCAATATTGGTGCGGCGAAGACCGGCATGGCCTTGGGAGAGCAGCGGCTTTATCGGTATCTTCAGACGTTCGGGTTTGGGCAAAAGACTGAGATCGATCTTCCCGGGGAAGGCGCAGGGCTGGTCAAGCGTCCGAAGGACTGGGGGCGGCGTTCTGTTGCCTCGATTTCAATGGGACAGGAAATAGGCGTTACGCCACTTCAGATGGTCTCTGCAATAGCAGCTTTGGCAAACGAAGGGGTACTGATGAAGCCCTACGTGGTTTCTGAGATTCGAGGTCCCGAGGGGCATCTTCTTAAACGAGTATCTCCTCAGGTGAGACGACGAGTGGTGTCGCTAGAAACCGCCCATACGGTCACAAAGATTTTAGAGGGAGTCGTCACAGATGGAACAGGGGGAAAGGCGGCCATCCCGGGATTTCGCGTGGCCGGGAAGACGGGCACAGCCCAAAAGATTGACCCTCGAACGGGTAGCTACTCGGTTTCTCGGTTTGTGACATCGTTCGCAGGGTATGTCCCTGCGGACAATCCGCGGCTGGCGATGATCGTGGTGATCGATGAACCTCAGGGCGATGCGTGGGGCGGGACGGTGGCCGCTCCTGTCTTTAGCCGCGTCGGTGAGCAGGTGCTGAACTACTTAGGCGTGGGATCGCACGAGCCAGTTACGCTGGCCATGGCACGGTAGTAAACCTGATTATACTAGGAAACCTCGATGACCTTTGCCACCATGCTCCAAGCACTTGAGGGGCGCGTGCCAATTCTTGAACGTCGAGGCGATCTCGGTATGGCTGTGAAGGAGATCACGGACGACTCCCGTACGGTTTCAAATGGGAGTTTGTTTGTGGCGGTGAAAGGTGAGCGGGTGGATGGGCATCAATTTGTGCCGATGGCGCTGAGCAGAGGTGCCGGGGGTGTGGTTGCACAACACTCAATGGAGACAGGAACGATCCCTTTTGTCTGCGTTGAGGACTCGCGAAGGGCGTTGGGCTTTCTGGGGAGCCGGTTCTATGGAGATCCATCGTCGCGGTTGCGGATGGTTGGCGTGACGGGAACGAACGGGAAGACCACGACAACATATGTCTGCAAAGCATTCTTGGAAGCGATCAGTGCTCGGGTGGGGGTGATCGGTACGGTTGCCTATCAAATTGGGGACACCGTTACTCCTGCGGCACATACGACTCCGGGAGCGCTTGAGCTCCAGAGGTTGCTCGCACGTATGGTGACTTACGGATGCACGGCGGCTGTGATGGAAGTTTCCTCACATGCCTTGGCTCAGGATCGTACGAGTGGGTGTGAATATGATGTAGCGGTTTTTTCCAATCTGACACAGGACCATCTCGATTTTCACGGGACGATGGAAGCCTACTTTCAGGCAAAGTTGGGACTGTTTACCGGACTGGCTAATGGCCATAAAGCGAATAAACGGGCGATCGTCAATATTGATGATTCCTATGGCCCACGTATCGTTGAGAGTTGTTCCGTGCCAGTGTGGACCTATGCCCTCAAGGCCAAAGCGGACCTACGTGCGGAAGATGTACGGCTTTCCCTTCAAGGGACGGAGTTTACCGCAGTGACTCCATTGGGGAATTTTCGAATCGAGAGTCACCTTGTGGGCGAACACAACGTTTACAATCTGCTGGCGGCCATTGGGGTTGCCCTTCATGAAGGGGCAACGCCTGATCAAATTCATCACGCCGTCACTCGAGTCACGAATGTGCCTGGACGGTTCGAGCGAGTGATGATGGGCCAACCGTTCACGGTTGTGGTCGATTATGCTCACACTGAGGATGCATTGAATCGACTGCTGCTGGCGGCCGAAGTCGTGAAGGCAGGACGAATCATCACGGTATTTGGCTGTGGCGGGGATCGTGATCGGGGGAAGCGGCCAAAGATGGGGGAAGCAGCTGTGCGTTCCAGTGATGTCGTGATTCTTACCTCGGACAATCCAAGAACGGAAGATCCGTACGCGATTCTAGAGCAAGTGGAGCAAGGGGTGGTAAAGGCCTTGCAACAACGGCCTCACGTGCAGTATCGCAAGATCGCTGATCGGCGGGAAGCAATTGAGACGGCCGTACGAGAAGCGCAAGCAGCGGATATCGTCCTGATTGCCGGAAAGGGACATGAGGATTATCAGATCATCGGCACAACGAAGCATCACTTCGACGATCGCGAAGTGGCGCGCGATGCGATTGAAAGACTCAAATTTCACGCTTAACACAGGCCAGAAGAAATTGGTCGCTGCGGGGAAGTGCAGCCATGACACTCTTTTCCGGCGAAGAGGTGCGGGAGGTGATCGGAGGGCGAGTCTTACGCGGAGACGGAGCCGACTGGGGAAAACAACGTGTCCGGCGTATCTGTCTTGATACTCGATCCCTTCGTCTAGGAGATCTCTTCGTCGCGATACGAGGCGAGCGATTCGACGGACATGATTTTATTAAAACGGCGCTCGCGCGAGGCGCAGTTGGGGCGATCGTGTGCGACTCATATGACGTCTCACTCTGTGTTGGAAACCCTCTCTCCAGGCGAATAGGGCCGGTGATTCTTGGTGTTCCTGACCCACTGTATGCCTACCAGCAGTTGGCCGCGTATGTTCGACGTCGTTTCCACATTCCGGTCGTCGCCGTTACGGGCAGTAACGGCAAGACGACGACCAAGGAAATGGTGGCGAGTGTCATGGCGTATCGTTGGAAGATCCTCAAGACAGAGGGCAATCTCAACAATCGGTTGGGGGTTCCTCAAACGATGTTCCGCCTCAATGCACAGCATCAAGGAGCGGTCATCGAGATGGGAGTGGACAATGTCGGGCAGACGACCAGGTTGTGTGAGATAGCTGACCCGACAATTGGCATCATTACGAACATCGGACCGGATCATCTTGAGTTTTTTGGGTCCATGGACGTTTCTGCTCAAGCGAAAGCGGAGTTGCTTGATTGTCTTCCAAAAAATGGAACCGCAATCCTGAATGCCGATGACTCCTACTATGACTATCTTGCAGCACGAGCCCGATGCCGCGTGGTGTCCTTTGGGCTGTCAGCGAAGGCCGATGTTCGTGCAATGGATGTCACAACGGATAAACGCAATGGAACGATCTTTTATCTCCTGCTTCCAGGACATGTACGTCGTACTGCTGTTCATATCCGGGTCCAAGGAGAACATAATGTCGCTAATGCGCTGGCAGCGGCAGCGGTGGGCACAGTCCTGGGGTTATCAGGATCAGCAATCGCTCAAGGGCTCTCGAAATTTCGACCGGCTGCCATGAGGTCTCAGGTCTCTGTATATCGTGGCGTCAAGCTGATCATTGACTGCTATAACGCCAACCCGGCATCCATGACTGCAGCTGTCCAGCTCTTAGCCCAGGTCAAGGCCAAGGGAAAGAAGATTGCCGTATTGGGGGATATGCTCGAGCTTGGTCCGAATGCCGCTCGGATGCATGAGGACGTTGGTGAATTCGTCGCACGGCACCAGATCGATCAGCTTGTCGCCTGTGGACCCTTGGCGCAACACCTTGCTAAGGGTGCAAGGGCTGCAGGGCAAGATCCATCCTGCATTATGAAAGTCTCGGATGCCCATGGTGCTGCTAACGCGATAAAGGGTATTGCCAAGCCTGGAGATGTGGTGTTGATCAAAGCATCACGCGGTATGAAATTAGAACTTGTGGCAGACGCACTTCAGGGGCACGGGAGTGTGCCAAAGAAAGCTTCGTAGGGCTCACGGACACCATGCTGTATATCTGGCTCTATCCATTTCATACACAATTCTCTTTCCTGAACGTTTTTCGGTACCAGAGCTTTCGTATTATCTATGCGGCGGTCACTGCCTTTCTGATCGCGTTTGTGCTGGCCCCGTGGGTAATCAGAAAGCTTCAAGAAATCAAGTTGGGTCAGCAGGTACGGGATGACGGACCGAAGCGGCATCTTGCCAAAAGCGGAACCCCGACGATGGGCGGCATCCTGATTATCTTTGCGGTGACGATGTCTACGTTGCTGTGGGCGGATATCTCACGCCCTCATATCTGGCTGGTACTCGGCGCGACGCTTGGGTTTTGTGCGATCGGGTTTGTCGACGATTATCTCAAGTTTATCAAGGCTCGATCGAAGGGACTCTCTGCGTCGCAAAAATTTTCCGCCCAGATTGCGGTGGCGCTCATTGTCGCAGTGGTACTCTATTGTTTGCCGGAGTACAACACGAAGCTCAGCGTGCCGTTCTTTAAAAGTTTTACGCCGGACTTGGGCTGGTTTTACGTTGTGTTTGCCATCATTGTCATCGTCGGTAGTTCCAATGCCGTGAATCTTACGGATGGTCTCGATGGGTTGGCCATTGGGCCGATTATGATCACGGCGCTAGCTTACACCGTCGTCGCCTATGTGACCGGGCACCGGTTGATGTCCGAGTATCTGCTGATTCCCCATATCGAAGGAGCCGGAGAGTTGGCTGTTTTTACTGCCGCGATCTTGGGATCTAGTCTCGGCTTTCTGTGGTTCAATACCTATCCCGCCTCAGTATTTATGGGAGACGTCGGGTCTCTCCCGCTTGGGGCGGCACTGGGGACGGTGGCGGTGATCAGTAAGCATGAGTTGCTCCTGCTGATGGTCGGCGGGGTCTTTGTCATCGAGGCCGTGTCGGTGATTTTTCAAGTCGTTTCATTCAAGTCTCGGGGCAAGCGGATCTTTCTCATGGCGCCGATACACCATCACTTTGAGATGAAAGGCTGGGAAGAGCCAAAGGTGGTCGTCCGTCTCTGGATCATCGCGATTTTACTGGCGCTATTAAGTCTGAGCACGCTCAAGTTAAGGTAGTTCTATATGGTGGGAGTAGACACGAAACAGCTTGAAGGGAAGCGGGTGGCTGTCGTCGGCCTAGCACGGAGCGGAGTGGCTGCCGCTCATCTCCTGCAGGCAGCCGGTGCGGTCGTGACCGTTGCCGATCGGAAAGATCGAACAGAATTGCTTGGCGTCGTCAATACCATCGAGAAGTTGGAGATTGAGGTGGTGCTGGGAAGCGGTTATGAAACGGCTCTGACGACGGCAGAGTTGGTGGTTATTAGTCCGGGCGTGCCCTATCGGATGGAAGCGCTGGAGCGCGTCCGTCGTCGAGGCGTGAAGGTGATCAGCGAGCTTGACCTTGCGTCCAGATTCATGCCCGTTCCGATTCTGGCACTGACCGGCACCAATGGGAAAAGCACCACGGTCACGATGATTGGGAAAATGTTACAGGCTAGCGGGAAGCGGGTATTTGTTGGAGGCAATCTTGGAACCGCCTTTAGTGAAGCCGCTATCCAGTCGTTACAAGCGATGCAGGAGAGACGAGCTTGCCCGTACGACGCTGCCGTCGTGGAAGTTTCCAGTTTTCAGCTTGAGACGGTCGAGCAGTTTCATCCCTGGATTGCCGCAATCCTTAATGTGACGGTGGATCATCAGGATCGGTATGAGTCCATCGCAGAGTATATCGCTGCAAAAAATAGAATTTTTGAGAATCAAACATCATCAGATGTTGCTCTCTTTAATATCGATGATCCACGAGTCGGTGCACTACGGCATGGTGTGAAGGCTCGAACGTTCGGATTTACGAGGTGCCCACCATTGCCCCCGGACTTGGCAGGAGGAACCTATCTCGAACATGGTCGCATCATGACGGCCATTGATGGTCAGACACAGGAGATCTGTCCTCGTCGCGAACTCATGATCATTGGTGATCACAATGTCGAGAATGCCATGGCGGCGGCCACTTATGCACTGCTGAGTGGGTGTCCTCTTGACGCAGTGCGTCACGTCTTCCGGGAATTTCCAGGCTTGGAGCATGCCTTGGAGGTGGTTCGTGACCGGCAAGGTGTTCGCTTTATCAACGATTCGAAAGGAACCAATGTCGATGCCACGTTGAAGGCACTGCACAGTATTAATCAGCCAATTTGGCTGATTGCAGGTGGACGCGATAAGGGTGGAGATTTTTCTCGGTTGGCTCCTGCAATCAAGCAGCGAGTCAAACGCCTCCTATTAATCGGAGAAGCTGCGTCGTTAATTGCTGATGCAATGCAAGGTTATCAAGCCATTGATCGACCGAAGAGCCTCCAAGAGGCAGTCGAGCTAGCGGCTTCAAGCGCAAGCGCGGGTGATGTTGTATTGATGTCACCGGCCTGCGCGAGCTTCGATATGTTTGCCGACTATCAAGATCGTGGGAGGCAATTTAAGGGTGCGGTGCAATCCTTGCCGGCCTGACGGCCGACAACGCAGAGGAGCATTGACACTGGGTGATGCCACAGAAAGCGGCTGGGAGCTTGGCTCTACCTTGGGATACGAAGGGCTCGCGGGATGCTCCGCGGGTCGGCATGGATCAGGTCTTGTTATGTGTAACGGTGATGCTGACGATCGTCGGCCTCATTATGGTGTTCAGTGCGAGCGCGGTGCTGGCAGGAAATCGGTATCACGATTCCTGGTACTACCTCAAACGGCAGTGCGTCTGGTTGATGGTGGGGTTGAGTCTTCTCCATGTACTGTCTCGTATCGACTATGTTTGGTGGAAACGGGTGTCCCTTCCGCTGCTTGGGGGCATGACGACACTCCTAGCCATGGTCCTGATTCCCTCGTTGGGGATAGCAGCCAATGGAGCCAGGCGGTGGTTAGGGGTTGGGCCGATATCAATTCAACCTGCCGAAATGTTGAAGCTGGGGCTGGTGATCTATCTTGCCGCGTATCTGACAAAAAAAGAACGCCGCATTCAAGACTTTCAGGCCGGGCTGCTCCCGGCACTGCTTGTGGTCGGATTCCTCAGCGGATTAGTTCTGATGGAGCCGGATTTGGGGACGGTCGTGGTGCTGGGGTTGGTCACGGGCAGCCTCCTCTTCGTGGGTGGCGCAAGTCTGTCACATCTGTCGACCATGGTGCTCTGTGCGGTGCCGATTGGGCTGGCGCTTGTCTTGTCCACCGAGTATCGCCGCCAACGACTCATGGCGTTCTTGCAGCCATGGAACGATGCATCCGATACAGGGTTTCAGATCACTCAATCATTTCTGGCGTTCGGCAGTGGCGGCCTCTTTGGCGTAGGATTGGGCGAAGGGAAACAGAAACTGTATTTTCTTCCGGAAGCACACACGGATTTCGTCTTGGCGCTCATCGGCGAAGAGCTGGGGTTCGTCGGTACCGGCGTCATTATCCTGTTATTTGTGCTCTTCATGGTCAGAGGGTTTCAGATTTCGACGCGCGCGCGGGTTCCATTTGGGCGGTATTTGGGAATCGGCATCACGACATTGATCGGGGTTCAGGCGTTAATCAACGCCTGCGTGGTGACCGGGCTCGTACCGACAAAAGGACTTACGTTGCCATTCGTCAGTTATGGAGGGTCCTCTCTTGTTGTCAGCTTGGCTGGCGTGGGAATGCTGTTGAGCATCTCCAGGG
This sequence comes from Nitrospira sp. BLG_1, assembly GCF_047338595.1. Classification (NCBI taxonomy): domain Bacteria; kingdom Pseudomonadati; phylum Nitrospirota; class Nitrospiria; order Nitrospirales; family Nitrospiraceae; genus Nitrospira; species Nitrospira sp. BLG_1. The sequence continues at coordinate 177,819 of NZ_JBLFBO010000002.1, read as the reverse complement.
ATCGCCATGCGGGCCGAGGGGAGATGGAACATCGGAGTGGGCATGGGTGGGCACGTGACCGATGACAATCATTATTGCCGCAGGAGGCACAGGGGGCCATCTTTATCCGGCCATTGCCCTGGCGAGAGAATTTCTGCGACGGGACTCTTCAACGAAAATTCTCTTTATTGGTACGAGTCGAGGTGTTGAGTCTCGGGTGCTCGCACATGAAGGATTTGAGCTGGCTTTGATTACGGCCAAACCGGTGATGGGGAAGGGATTACTCGATGTTGTTCAGGCTATGCTGTCGCTTCCAGTCGGAATCTGGCAATCATGGCAAGTCCTGAGACGGCGGCGGGCTGATCTGGTGATTGGTGTCGGTGGGTACACGAGCCCGACCGTGCTGATGGCGGCTGCGCTGATGGGAATTCCCAGAGTGATTTTAGAGCCAAATGCATACCCTGGCTTGGCCAATAAAGTGGTGGGTCCATTCGCACAACGGGTTTTTTTGGCGTTCGAATCGGCGGCTACGTTCTTTGATCGACGGAACGCCCAAGTTGTCGGCACACCCATCAGGCGGGAATTCCTCGGGCAGGAATCCGAAAGCCAGGGGACGGTCAAGGGGAACGGACGACACCTGCTGATCTTTGGTGGAAGTCAGGGAGCTCAGGCGATCAATAGTGCGGTTCTGGAAGCGCTGCCTTTACTTATGGCGCGCGTGCCTACTCTGACGATCACACACCAAACCGGTGAGGGAGACTATGAGCGGGTCAGAGAAGGGTACAGGGCGCTGGGGATTTCGGCTAACGTGGTCTCGTTTCTCTATGACATGCCGACTGTGTTGCGGACTGCGGATGTGGTGGTGGCTCGGGCAGGAGCTATGACGATCGCTGAGCTGACGGCTTGTGGGAAACCCGCGATCCTGATTCCGCTACCCACGGCCATTTATGATCATCAAATGAAAAACGCTCGAGCCATGGAAGCAGCTGGTGGTGCCGTCGTGCTACCGCAGTCAGACCTGACAGGGGCGAGATTGAGCGAGATAGTGGACACGATCGTTACGGACTCGAAGCGGTGGGACAGTATGCATCGTGGAAGTTTGGCGATGCGACGAATTGACGCCGGTGAGCGTATCGTCGATGAGTGTTATGCGATCATGGGAGTAAATCATGACATCAACCAATCTTTTAGAAAGGCCGGAGGGTAGGACGATTGGCGGATCAACGCTTGGGGCACGCGCTTCTACTGGCCGGCAACGGGTAAGTCGTATGGGAATGTTTCGCAAGGTCGAACAAATTCATCTTGTTGGAATCGGCGGAGCCGGTATGAGCGGCATCGCCGAAGTGCTGCTCACGATGGGGTATACCGTGACGGGGTCAGATCTGCACGCCTCGGAGACCACCAGGCGCCTGGAAGAGCTTGGGGGGAGAATCTTCATCGGCCATCAGGAGTCGAATGTGGGTTCGGCGCAGGTCGTGGTCATTTCATCGGCTGTAGCCGGAAGCAACCCTGAGGTGGTGAAAGCTAAGGCGATGCAAATTCCTGTGATCCCGCGGGCAGAAATGCTGGCAGAGCTTATGCGACTGAAATTCGGAGTCGCCATTGCCGGAGCCCACGGTAAAACGACTACGACGTCGATGGTGGCCACCGTGCTTGCGCAGGGCGACCTTGATCCAACGATGGTGATCGGTGGCAAGGTGAACGCACTGGGAAGCCATGCACGGCTTGGTCGGGGCGACCTCCTGGTGGCCGAGGCAGATGAAAGTGACGGGTCGTTTCTACGTCTTCCTCCCACCATTGTCGCCGTGACGAATTTGGACCGTGAGCACCTGGATCATTATGGGTCGATGGAACGAATCAACGAAAGTTTCCTCGAGTTTATCAATAAAATTCCGTTCTACGGGGTTGCGGTGTTGTGTGCCGACGACGACCGCCTCGCGTCGCTCTTCCCTCACGTTGTTAAGCGCTACTATACGTATGGACTTCGTGAGCGGGATGGAGTGGCGCCGGATTTTCTCGCGACGGACATTGTGCTCAAGCAGTGGGGCGCCGACTTCCGTGCACATTTTCGAGGGAAGAACCTTGGTCCGTTCCGGTTGACGGTGCCGGGGATTCACAATGTCTCGAACGCACTCGTTGCCATTGCGATTGGGATGGAGATGGATGTCCCGGTCGATTTGATTCGTAAAGGATTAGCGGCTTTTACGGGTGTTGAGCGCCGATTTCATTTGCGAGGCGAAGCTGGTGGGATCATGGTGGTCGATGACTATGGGCATCATCCTACGGAGGTCAAAGCGACGCTGGCTGCGGCTAAGCAGGGCTGGGATCGTCGATTGGTCGTTCTGTTTCAACCCCATCGATATAGCAGGACGAGGGATTGTCTTGGGGATTTCGCCCAGGCGTTTGACCATGCCGATGTCTTGTTCATGACGGACATCTACGCGGCCGGAGAACAACCTCTACCGGGGGTGACCGGAGCTGCGCTTGCTGAGACGGTGAAGGCGGCAGGCCATCCTGCAGTGACATTCATCGAACGCAAGGAGACCCTTCCGGATCAAGTCTTGCCGCATCTTCGTGAAGGAGATCTCGTCTTGACCTTAGGCGCGGGGGACATTTGGAAAGCTGGTACTGGAATTCTGGCACGGCTTGAGTCTACGTGATGATTCATGAAACGTACATCTCACAGGCATGGGACAACGGCGCAATATACGAGATTACAGCGAAAGATCCGGTCCGCTGTGGCTGGTCTTCGGGGGGGGGTTCGCTTCAATGCACCGCTGAGCGAGTACACTTCCTTTCGGATAGGCGGCCCAGCCGATGTGTTGGTGGAACCGGTGGACGTCGAGGATGTCATTCGGCTGGTTAGGCAAACGCATGAACAGAAGCTTCCACTCTTTGTGTTGGGAGGTACCAATCTCCTGGTTCGAGACAAGGGGATTCGAGGTGTGGTGGTCAGTTTGGCCAAGCTACGTGCGATCAAGGAGGAATCCGGGTCGGTGCTCTATGCCGAGGGCGGTGTCGGGATGCCGACATTGATTGGCCATGCCATCCGTCGCTCGTTGGCTGGATTGGAATGGGCTGCGGGGATTCCTGGGACGGTGGCGGGGTGCGTCGTGATGAATGCCGGGACGAGACTCGGCGAGATGAAGGATTCTGTCAAAGCTGTTCGCATTGTACTCACAAACGGTGAGGTGCTGGATTGTCCGGCGGAATCGATCTCATTCGAGTATCGGCGGGCATCATTGCCGGTGGGAATCGTGGTCGGAGTATGGCTCCAACTGAGGCCGGGAGTGCGGGACGACATTGAGAAGGTCGTGAAGGGTTATTTACGCTATCGGCGAGAGACTCAGCCACTGACGCTTCCCAGCGCTGGGTGTGTATTCAAGAATCCCGATAATGATTCAGCGGGACGGGTTGTTGAGGCGGCAGGGCTCAAAGGTATCTCAGTCGGAGATGCCTATGTCTCGACTAAACATGCCAACTTTATCGTGAACCAGGGGCGAGCGAGCGCCACCGATGTGCTCGCTCTTATCAAGAAGATTCGTGCCCAGGTCGCTCGGAAGACCGGGGTGAAGTTGGAGCTGGAACTGAAATTGGTGGGCCAGGCGTAACCTAGGGACATACTGATATCCATGGGCAGAATGACGGAAAAACGCATTGCGGTCCTGATGGGAGGTCGATCTTCAGAACGGGAGATTTCCCTGAAGACGGGCCAAGCCGTTCATCAGGCGCTGCTCCGTCAAAGATATGATGTGGTAGCCATCGACGTCGGCGATCGACTGTATCAAGACTTGAAAGAACAGGAAATTGCCATTGCCTTTCTCTCGCTTCACGGGCTGGGGGGCGAAGACGGCTTGGTCCAGGGGTTTCTTGAGACCATCGGGATTCCATACACGGGGTCAGGTGTTCGCGCTAGTGCTGTGGGGATGCACAAAGTGATGACGAAGACATTGTTGGCCGCACATGGCATCCCAGTTCCTTCTGGAACGGTCATCTATGAAGGGGAGAGGCCTTCGCTGGCAAAGGTTCTGAAGACGGCCAGGCTTCAGTTGCCGATTGTCGTCAAGCCGGTGTCGCAGGGGTCCACGATCGGCGTCACCATCGTGCGTCGCGCCACTCAGTGGAAGGAAGCACTTGCTGTGGCTCATCGCTATGATTCTGAAGCGATGGTGGAGGGCTACATCCCTGGACACGAGGCGACTGTGTCGATCCTTGGGACGGCCATGAACAAGGCACAGGTACTGCCGGCCATAGAAATTGTGGCTCCAGAAGGCTTTTATGATTTCTCGGCCAAATACCAAAAGGGTAAGACCCAGTATCTCTGCCCCGCTCCTCTTTCGCCAAAAGTGTTGCAGAAAATAGAGGAGTTGGCCTCCCGAAGTTACGAAATACTCGGCTGCGAAGGGGCTGCACGCGTGGACTTTCGTATTACGCCGCGAGGCCAGCCCTATGTATTAGAAATCAATACAGTTCCTGGCATGACCGCAACGAGTCTGCTACCGATGGCTGCCGCACAGGCTGGCATCGGGTACGACGACTTGGTCGAGCGGATCTTAGGGTCGGCGCTGGATCGTGCTGCTCGATGTGCTCAGCGTACCGAACTGGAATCTGTGTTATGAGAGTCTCTTTTAGAAAACGTCGAGCCGCGCCTGCCGCTCCGCGCCTGAATCAATGGAAGGATCCATCCGGGGAAAAGGCGGTGATGAAAATCGGGCGGATGAGGACGGCCAGGCGACAGGTCGCAGTGCGGATCGGGGTTCTTGTGACGGGTGTAGTGATACTGGGGTGGCTTATCACGATGGCCGTGACGTACTCCAGTCGTATAGTCCGTGAGTTGCTTGAGATCCACACGATCACCGTTGAAGGGGTGCATCATCTTGATAAACAGAAGGTGATTGAGCTGGCTCAGATTCAACAAGGGACGCCGCTCCATCAGGTTGTGCCTGCCATCGTCGAGGAGCAGATCAAAGCTCACCCCTGGATCAAGGAAGTTCAAGTTTCGCGGGTTCCGTTCCATGAGTTGAAGATCGCAGTGATCGAGCGAAAGCCTGCCGCCATCGTCCGGGCGGCGTCGCAGAACTTTCTGAGTGATGAAGAGGGCCATATCCTGACCAAGCTGGGGCAAGCTGATGATGATAAGTTTCCGCTGGTAACAGGAGTTGATCTCGAGGGGTTGCTGAAAGGGACCGATATGGTGCGACGCTCGATCATGTCTGGCATCGAACTCGCAAGAGTCATCGGGCACACCTTCGATGGGAGATTGCGGGTGCAGGCTGAAAGCCAAACAAACCTCGTAGCGCTCGTCCAGGGCGTTCGATTTCGATTTGGGGAAGAATCGGTCGAGGAGCAGTGGGAACGGTTCCAACGCGTCAAACCAACGTTGAAATCACTAAATTTTGACGGAGCGGGGCGCGGTATCAGTGAAGTGGATCTCCGGTACGACAATCGAATTATCGTACGGGAAGGAGGGTGATTGCGGTGCCGAAGCGAGATCAAATCCTAGTCGGACTCGATATCGGGACGACGAAGATCTGCGCGATCGTCGCAGAGATGACCGATGCGGGAGGTCTCAGCATTATCGGCGTCGGTATGAGCCCCTCACGTGGTTTGCGCAAAGGAGTCGTGGTTGACATTGAAAGCACCGTTGAATCCATCAAGAAGGCAGTCGAAGAAGCAGAGTTGATGGCGGCGGTTCAGATCAACTCCGTGTACACCGGCATCGCCGGCAGCCATATCGCGGCAGAAAACTGCAAAGGGGTCGTCGCGCTGAAACGCGCGGAGGTGACTCGAGAAGATATCCACCGAGCCATAGAAAGCGCCCGTACGCTCGCGGTGATCCCGCAAGAGCGAAGGATCCTCCACGTGCTACCTCGAGAATTCATGGTCGATGGTCAGGAAGGGGTGCGGGAACCGTTGGGCCTCTCTGGAAATCGGCTGGAAGTCAATGTGCACGTCATCACCGGAGCGGTGACGTCCGCGCAGAATATCGTGAAGAGTGTAAATCGGGCTGGGTTGGACGTAGTCGACATCATCCTTCAGCCGCTTGCATCCAGTGAAGCGGTGCTGAGCCAGGAGGAACGTGAACTCGGTGTGGTGATGGTGGATTTGGGAGGTGGAACGACGGACCTCGCCATTTTTTTAGATGGGAGTATCCGTCATTCGGCGGTGCTCCCAATTGGTGGCCAGAATTTGACCAAGGACCTAGCCATTGGTCTCTTGACGTCGCAAACCGAGGCTGAGAGGATCAAAACCCAACATGGCATCTCGAGAACCGAATTGGTGAGTGGTCATCAAGTCGTCCAGGTGCCTTCGGTAGGAGACCGTCCACCTCGGACGTTTTCACGACGGGATATTGCGGAGATCTTGGAGCCACGTGTTGACGAGATGTTTGAACTTGTTCGGAGAGAAATTACGCGTGCCGGATACGAAGGCATGTTGGGGGCCGGTGTCGTGATTACCGGGGGTACGTCGTTGCTGGAAGGGATGCCGGATGCTGCAGAGAAAGTCTTGAATCTGCCGGCACGTCGGGGGTTGCCATCAGGGGTAGGAGGACTCCGAGATATCGTTGGTCATCCCAGCCACTCGACCGGGGTTGGTCTCTTGCTTCATGCCAGACGACATGTCGATGAATTGGAAACCGCGGGGCTTCGAAACGGTGGGACGTGGGCAAAAAAAATGTTCGGCTGGACGAAACGGGTGTTGGAGGTCTTTTAACCTTATAAAACCCTTGCGGGCGTCAGGCGCTCGGTGTGCGGGTGATGCGAGGAGGTGCTCCCATGTTTTCATTTCAGGAAGATATGCTGTCACCTGTCCGGATTAAGGTGATTGGAATTGGCGGAGCCGGATGCAATGCAATCAATACGATGATCACCTCGGGACTCGCTCGTGTCGACTTTATCGCCAGTAACACCGATCTTCAGGCACTGGATCGCTCCCTGGCCCCGTACAAAATCCAGCTTGGGCCGGAGCGGACTCGTGGCTTAGGCGCTGGCGCGAAACCGGAAATCGGACGGGATGCGGCGCTTGAAAGTAAGGAGCATATCCGTGAATGCCTCGAGGGCGCGGATATGGTCTTTGTCACGGCCGGCATGGGGGGAGGAACCGGGACTGGAGCCGCCCCCATTGTCGCCAGCATCGCTCGAGAAATGGGGATTTTGACGGTAGGGGTGGTGACGAAGCCGTTTCAGTATGAAGGCCAACGGAGAAACAAACATGCCGAGGAGGGGATCCGTGACATGCGACGTCATGTCGATACATTGTTGGTCATCCCCAATCAACGGCTCTTGGGAATCGTTGATAAATCAACTCCGCTATTAGAGGCGTTCAAGGTGGCCGATGACGTCCTGCGGCAGGCCATTCAAGGTATTGCCGATGTGATTACGACGACCGGACATGTGAATGTCGATTTTGCTGATGTCCGCACGGTGATGTCACATACCGGGCGTGCCGTCATGGGAATGGGCATCTCACGTGGCCCGAACCGGGCGATCGAAGCCGCTCAGAAGGCTATGTGCAGCCCACTTCTTGAGGAGGGTAGTGTGGAAGGAGCCCGAGGAGTTCTCCTCAATATAACCGGCGGGGCTAGTTTATCACTGCATGAAGTTGAGGAGGCGGCTAGTATTATCCAGCAGACGGCGGACTCGGAGGCCAACATCATTGTCGGGCAGGTGATTAATCCTGATATGGGTGAAGATCTCATTATTACGGTGATTGCAACAGGCTTTGAACGAGAAGAAGATCAGCCTGCGGCTCCCATAGCAGGGGATCGGGGAGTGAATCGGCCTGCGAAGCCGATTCAGCCCATTCTGGCGGGGATGGTCGCATCCCTTGCGGCGGATCGCCCGACGAAAGATCTCGACCGACCCACATTTTTACGGCGTATGACAGAGATGCGAGACGCACCGGATCGTGCAGCAATGACGGCTGAGGACGAATGGGATGTCCCAACCTTTCTTCGTAAGCAGGCCGACTAGTCTCGGGTTGGGCAATATTCTCGGTCCATGAGACCTGGTGAGCATTGAGATGGTAAGCGCATCCGTGATAACGGTTCCGGCATTTACAGATACCGTGAATCAGGCGCACCACTTTTTTGGAACTAGGCAACACACCGTAGAGCACGACCTGAAAATCGGCATCCCCCTACAGGGCGTCCAGGGAGCTGCGCCTTCAGCCTGGATGCTGTCTGTCAAACAGGTTCATGGGACCGAGGCTCTGGTAGTGGATCGTGCGCTGTCAGCAGCCGACCGCTTTGAGGGAGGGTGGGATGCCTTGGTGACCGATCAGCCAGGGGTCATGGTGGCAGTGAGGACTGCCGATTGTGTTCCGATTCTCATGCATGATCCCACCCATGGAGTTGTGGCGGCAATCCATGCTGGATGGCGAGGAGCTGTAGAGGCGATCGTCCCAAAGACACTGGCGCTGTTGGAGGCACGTTTTGGTTCAAATCCTAAGCAGATACGGCTGAGTATCGGTCCATCGGCTGGTGTTTGTTGTTACGAGGTAGACGACCCAGTCCTTGAACGTCTTCGTCAGGGCGGGGGCAATTGGGAGAAGGTCGTTCGATTTCAGGGGGAGGGAAAGGCTAAACTGGATTTGAAGGGCCTTATTAAAGAGCAGGCAGTAGCCTATGGCGCCGCGCCACAAGCAATCACGACCGTGAATCTTTGTACGATTTGTCATGAGGATCTATTTTTTTCCTATCGGCGAGAAGGAAAAGTCAACGGGACTATGATAAGTGCCATTGGCTTGCCACCCAAGCGACGCTAAATCAGTCTCTGCCAATTCCTAGTCTAATCCGATACAATATGGGCGGCGTGCCGAAGGGTGCGCTGTAATTCGCGAGTGGGTAGATGGAATCGCCCGTCCAAGATACAATCGAAAGCAGAGTTCAGTCGGTGCTAGCCAAAATTCGATCGGCGGCAGAAAAGGCCGGCCGTCCCGCCAGCAGCGTTCGTCTTGTGGCTGCGACAAAGACTGTTCCTGTCGAGAAGATCGCAGAAGGGGTGCAGGCGGGTTTGGCGATCTTGGGGGAGAATCGCGTTCAAGAGGCGCTGTCCAAGATTCCTGCCTTCAATCCTGGTCCCGTCCAGTGGCATTTTATCGGGCAATTACAGCGGAGGAAGGTGCGATCCGTGATCGGTGTATTTGACTTGATTCACTCAGTCGACAGTCTGGAGCTGGCGCAAGAAATCGATCGCCGCGCAGGAGATGCCGGCCGTCGGCAGGATGTGCTGCTGGAGGTCAATATCGGAAACGAGCCCACAAAAGCGGGCTTTTGTCCGGACGATGTACGACAAGCCGTGTCAGAGTTGGCGCAACTTTCCCATATCCGTATCAAGGGATTGATGGCGATACCGCCTCCGACTATTAATCCTGATTCGGCCCGACCGTATTTCAGAAAGCTCGCTGAGTTAGCGAAGACGATTGATGCGCAACATCTCCCGTCAGTCAAAATGGACGAGTTGTCCATCGGTATGTCGAATGACTATGAAGTCGCCATAGAAGAAGGAGCAACGCTTGTTCGTGTCGGCAGCGCCATTTTTGGAGCACGACATGTCTAACTCAGTCGGTATGCATACTCTTGGGTTGATCGGTGGTGGGCGTATGGCAGAAGCGTTGATCAGCGGTGTGCTTACTGCCAGGTTGTTCGAGCCGGAACAAATCTGTGTGGCAGATCCAGACGTCACACGGCAGGATCATCTCAAGAGATATTATGGGGTTCGGGTGGGTCTCGTGAATGATGAGGTGGTACGTGCAAGTGATATCGTCATGCTCGCCGTTAAGCCGCAGGTCCTTGCCGACGTGCTCAGGGGGATGGGAACGGGTATCGGTCATCGGCTCGTCGTGTCGGTGGCTGCCGGAGTTCCCATCGGTCGGCTTCAGGAATTCCTTGGCTCTCAAACGTTAATTATTCGCGCCATGCCGAACACTCCGGCGATGGTTGGCGCGGGGATGACAGCATTGGCGGTCGGTCCAGGAGTTGGACCGGAGGCGGTTGCCCGCGTGCAGCAGATCTTTGACGCGGTTGGCAAAGTGGTTGTGCTTGAGGAGCGTCTTATGGATGCTGTGACTGGTTTAAGCGGAAGCGGCCCTGCCTATATTTTCCTCGCTATCGAGGCGATGGCGGATGGGGGAGTCAAAATGGGTTTGCCTAGAGAGACGGCAAGTATGCTGGCGGCGCAGACGGTGTTGGGTGCGGCTCGGATGGTACTAGAGTCTGGTCAGCATCCTGCACGCCTGAAGGACCAAGTCGCTTCTCCCGGAGGGACGACGATCGCCGGATTGCATCGGTTGGAGCAAGGGGGGCTGCGGGCTGTATTAATGGACGCAGTTGAGGCTGCGACAAGACGATCTCAGGAGCTTGGAAACTAATGTTTGTGGTTGGAAATACCTTGTTAGGACTGGCAACGGTGCTAGACTATGCCTTGTCGTTCTATAGCTGGATAATTATTGCACGAGCGCTCATTTCGTGGGTCAATCCGGATCCGTGGAATCCAATCGTCCAATTTCTCACGCGTGCGACGGAACCGATACTGGCTCCGATTCGGCGACGGGTCGGCTTGGGGATGGGAATAGACCTTTCCCCGTTGATTGTCATTGCAGCGATTTGGTTTATGCAGATTGCGGTCGTCCAGTCCATAAAGGACATAGCAGTACGGATGAACTGACGCAACCGATGGGGGATGGCATGAAGATCACACCGATCGACATTCAACAGATGGTATTTCAGGTCAAACTTCGTGGCTATGATCGTGAAGAGGTCAACCGCTTTCTGGAGGAGATTGCACAGACGGTTGAGTACCTGAATCGAGACAATGCGACATTACGCGAACGAATCTATTCGCTCGAACAACAGGTGACAGAACTGAAGCGGACCGAAACGACTTTATCCAATACCCTGGTTTCAGCACAGTCGCTGGCTGAGGACGTCAAACGTAGCGCTCAACGAGATGCGGAGCTGATTGTGAAAGAAGCGGAATTGAAGGCCAGCGAACTCTTTCGGCAAGCAAGGGTCGAGCTTGGAAATACCCAGCGGGATCTGTCCGTTCTGAAAAAGCAGCGCCTGCTGATGGTGGAGCGTATGCGAGCCACGCTCAGTACGTTCGAACGAATGTTGGATGTTGAAGCGAGTGAGGTCTACCAAGAGCATCACATTGTGCCGGAGGAAAAAATGGAAGGAGAGTCCAGCCCGCTGCGATGATTCGTTGAATCTCCTCGTCTAGCCGATGGTTTAGTTGTAACGCTGCGTTCGATTGGTTTACATCAAGTCTCTCCCCATGCCCGAACCTTCTGCAATTCAGATTGCACTTGACCGAGCTGTTGTGAATGGAGTTTTCCCAGGAGCAGTATTGGGGGTGCGCCAGGGAGACAGACCGATCGCACGATTTTCTGCCGGACGGTTATCGATCGACCCGCCAGGAGACTCCGTTCTTATCTCCACCATCTATGATCTGGCTTCCTTAACAAAACCTCTGGCAACCGTGACGTCTCTCGTTCTGTTGATTCAGAACGGCCAGTGTCGGCTTGATGCTCATCTCGCTGAGTACCTTGAGGAATGCGCTGAGAACCCAATCGGGTCTACAACCCTTCGAGACTTATTAACTCATCAATCTGGATTGCCTGGATGGCGAGGTTATTATGAGCGGCTCAGCCCAGATGGAACCGTTCCGTCATCAAGGGACGGGAGGAGCTCAGCGAAGCAAAAGCTGTTGAACTTAATCCGATCGGAACCCTTAGTCTATGAGCGCGGTGCTCGCAGCCTTTATAGCGATCTGGGGTTCATGTTGCTGGGGATGATCGTTGAACGGACCAGCGGGCGATCATTGAATCAGTTTTTCTCTGATCGTATCCTGCATCGGCTGGGGAAGCCATCCATTCAATTTGTCCTACCCGAGGAGCTAAATACATTTCTTGAGCGAATGCGTAAAACAAAGACCGGTGTCGCTCCGACTGAATACGATCCTTGGCGAGGCCGGGTACTATGCGGAGAAGTGCATGATCAGAATGCAGGTGCAATGGGAGGAGTGGCGGGGCACGCCGGGTTATTCGGAAATGTTGACGCGATCATGACTATCACAGGTGAGTGGCTGAAGGCGTACCATGGGCAGCCCGCGATGCTCGATGGGGATCTTGTCCGGGAGTTTACCAAGAGGCAAGCGAGAGGGGAGGCGTCCAGCTGGGCTCTAGGGTGGGATACTCCCTCAAAGCCGTCATCGGCTGGATGTCGCTTCTCAGATCAGTCCTTCGGTCATCTGGGCTATACCGGAACATCAATCTGGATTGATCCTGTACAGCGTTTGGAGGTCGTGTTGATTTCCAATCGCGTTCATCCTTCTAGTCGTAATGAAGCGATTCGGGAGTTCCGTCCTGTGATCCATGACCTCGTCAGTCAGGAATTTCTAGCCTGACCTCAAGCACGGTCTGGATAATCGATCCAGGTTTCCTTCTCGGCGAGATACCGGGTGCCCTTAAAATTAGGTCGTGTTCGCAGACGTGTAAACCCAAAATCTTGGAGTTTTTCAACCAATTCTTTTACGGCAGCGATAATGGTTGAGTGCGATCGACTCTCAACGATCAACGCTTCATACATTACTTTGGTGGAGTAGCCAGCCGAGGTTCGATTCACGAGGATGGCCCGGTTAAAATAGCGGTCACTCGGATCCACCCCTTCCACTTGATGTTTTTCGACCAATCCTTCCTTCTTGAACAGGAGCGGTAATGTGCTCATACTTCCGTATCCCTTCGCCATCGGTTGAGATAGTACACCACCGAGTTGATTATAGGAGGTGTCCCTCCCTCCCTGCAACTCGTTGACAAGCGCACCATCGGTTACTATGATGCCTCGCCTCGTCAAGTCAGGGGCATGTCCGAATTCCACTCCATGAATATTCCCAATAGTCTGACCATTCTTCGTATCCTCTTGGTTCCCGTATTCATCGGCTTCATGACCTACGGCTCCTATGGATTGGCCCTGTTGACGCTGCTTCTCGCCGGGCTTACGGATGCGGTTGATGGCTACCTCGCACGTAAGCTTAATCAGAGAACGCGATTGGGAACGTTGCTCGATCCGCTCGCGGACAAGCTGCTGCTGACATCAAGCTTTATTTCGCTCGCGGTGCTCCATCTCGTGCCGTCGTGGCTTGTCATTCTGGTTGTGAGCCGAGATCTGATGCTCTTGCTGGGGACGGTGGTTGCCCATGTGACGAGTACGCCGATCAATGTCACTCCGACGTTCCTAGGAAAAGGAACGACGCTGTTTCAATTGAGCTATGTTCTTCTAACCATTCTGCTGACATGGCGTGGGGTTGATCGCTCGACGATTACCCCGCTTGTTGTCTTAATGGTTGGGTTTACGCTTGCCTCAGGATTCCACTATCTGTATCGAGGATATCGAGATGCGAATGCAGCCCCTCCACTGACCTGATCCCCTTGTTCAACCTCACGATTCGCCTGGGGGACCAGGTAAATAATGTAATTGTTTTTGACAGGGTTTCGAGACGCCAGTAGACTCCTTCTGTAGTCCCTATAATTGTTCGATAACCGGCATCGGAGCCGTAACAGGTCGAGAACCTATGGCCACATTTGCGTACATCGGGCGCAGTAAGTCCGGAGTAGTGAAGAAGGGTGAGCTGGTTGCCAAGTCGAGAGATGAGGCTGCGGAGCAGTTACGCAAGCAGAACCTCGTCGTCACGAGTCTCGAAGAGAAGGCGGCCAAAGAGGGGTTCAGTTTTCAGCTGGGAAGTGGGGTGAAGGAAAAGGACCTGGTCGTATTCACCCGACAATTCGGGACGATGATCAATGCGGGATTGCCGTTGATCCAATGTCTCGAAATCCTCTCGACACAGTCCGAGAATGCCGTATTGAGAAAGTCGGTCGGTGAGATCAAGGGACGGGTCGAAGGTGGATCAACGTTTTCGGACGCCCTCAGCAAACATCCCAAAATCTTCGATGACCTATACGTCAATATGGTCCATGCCGGCGAGGTGGGAGGATTACTGGATACCATTCTCGGACGATTATCGAAGCATATCGAAAAGGCCATGAAGTTAAAAGGGCAGATTAAGAGCGCGATGGTCTATCCCGCCGCCATTTTGGGCATCGCCGCAATCGTGATTACCGTCTTAATGATTTGGGTCATCCCGGTGTTCGAGAAAATGTTCAAGGAAATGTCCGGTGGGAAAATGGGACTTCCGGCCCCGACCCAGCTCGTCATTGATATGAGTAATTTTGCGCAAGGGAATTGGTATATCATGCTGGGTGTGATCATCGGGTTGGTGGTGGGGATCAAGAAGTACTATGTAACGAAACAGGGGAGATTGGCCATCGACAAGTTCCTGCTGAAGCTGCCCGTATTTGGGGACTTGATTCGTAAGGCGTCGGTGGCCAAGTTCACCAGGACATTGGGGACCTTGCTGGCAAGCGGTGTGCCATTGCTCGAGGCGCTGACGATCTGTGCCAAGACCTCCGGCAACAAGGTAGTCGAAGGGGCGCTGCTTGAAGCGAAAGTCAGCATCAGCGGTGGGAAGACGATTTCGGAGCCGCTTGCAAAAAGCGGCACATTCCCGAAGATGGTCACGCATATGATCTCGGTCGGAGAGTCAACCGGCGCGCTGGATACCATGCTTGGGAAGATCGCGGATTTCTACGAAGACGAAGTCGACGAGGCTGTTGGAAATCTCACGGCACTCTTGGAACCGATGATGATGGTGTTCCTGGGAGTCACGGTCGGCTTCATCGTGGTGGCGATGTATTTGCCGATCTTCACCATGGCCTCTGCGATCGGGTAATGCATGCACTGAGGTGGGTGATTCTTTCTGCCCACCTTGTGAGTCAAGCTGGTCAGACGTTTGTCCATCCTTATTGCGGTAAATCCTAGCGGTATTCTTCCCGCCCACAGGCCTTTCAGCGGCGATGGCCGTCCCCGTCGAGTCCTGCACTCGACGGAGGATAATGGCCTGACTAGAAGGTGATCACTGCGTGGACGAGATCAAGACCAGAATTTATTGGTTGATGGGCTGGCGGGTCGTTCTTGTTACGTTGCTGTTAGGGCTGTCTCTTGCATTCCAGGTGACGAAAGGCGAGCGCGTCGAAACGTTCTATGCCTTGATCGTCTTTACCTATGGAGCCACGATCCTCTACGCCCTCATCCTGCAACATCTCGTTCGTCCAGAAGTACTTGTGCGGTTTGCATGGGGGCAGATCGCCATAGATTTTATCGTTGAGTCTGTGCTGATTGCACGAACAGGCGGAATTGAAAGTCCCTTTGCCGTACTCTACGTCATCAGCGTGACCGTGGCAAGCTTGGTGCCACGGCGTCGAGTCGGCCTGTTGACGGCAAGCCTCTGCATCATCCTGTTTGGACTTCTCACTAACTTACAGTTGTATGGTCTTACCGAGACCTGGGGTTGGCTTCCTCATACCCGACTGAGCGCCGCGGAAACGCTTCAGGCGTTCGGCGTGTATGCGCTGGCGTTTCTGGTCGTCGGGTTCCTGAGTGGTGCCCTTGCGGATCAATTGCGGACGGCGGATCAATCGCTCCGAGAAAAAGAGCAAGGGCTCCACCGTCTGCGAGCGTTCCATGAGAACATCGTGAACAGCATCAGCAGCGGGGTGTTCACAACCGATGCGCATGGCCTGATCACGTCATTCAATCCTGCCGCCGAAGAAGCGACCGGCTATAGCAGCAAGCAAGTCCATGGGCGCCCTTGGCGCGAAGTCTTCAACTGGCAGCCAGAAAGATTGGAGAGCGAGGGTGCTGAACGTGTTTCACATAATCTGAGATTCGAGGTCGAGTGTAAACGGGCCGATGGGAATCGGCTGATTCTCGGAATGACACTTGGCCCCCTACACGAGCAAGGCGAAACGACAGGACTAGTGGGCGTCTGTAAGGATCTCACGCAGATCCGCGATTTAGAGGAGGAAATGCGACGGAAGGAGTGGCTTGCCAGCCTTGGAGAAATGTCGGCGGGCATGGCGCATGAAATTCGAAATCCGCTCGGTGCCCTCGCCGGTGCCATGCAGATGCTTCGGAAGGATGTGCAGGCCGACGAAACGAGCCAACGGTTGGTGGAGATTGCCGTTCGGGAAGCCACTCGGCTGAATGCCATCATTACCGAGTTCTTGCAGTATGCCAGGCCTCCGGCTCTGAATTTGGTCGAGTGTGATTTGAACAAAGTCCTTGCTGAGACGTTTGATCTGGTACAACATGAAGCACGAACGAGAACGAATATCACTGTGGTGACTGCTCCGTGTTCTGACACACTGCCCGCACAAGTGGATCAGGATCAGATGAAACAAGTGTTCTGGAATTTTGCCGTGAACGCCTTTGATGCGATGCCCAAGGGCGGTCAGTTGACGGTCTCAACCGGATGCCGAAAGGTGGATGTGGCGGGTCGGAAAGCTGATGTGATTGAGGTGTCGTTTCATGATACGGGAGAAGGCATTCCGAAGAAGAACCTCGACAAGATTTTCTTGCCGTTCTTTACCACCAAGAAGAGCGGGTCCGGATTGGGATTGGCGGCGGTCCATCGCATCGTGGATCTTCATGGCGGGTGGATCAAAGTGGAGAGTGAGGAAGGGCTGGGAACGCGGTTCGGGGTCTGTTTGCCTCGTACCGCAGATTCTGGCGTCAGACTCTGGCATGAGGGAAGAGAGCCGTGGAAAAGATCTTAGTCGTCGATGATGAACAAAGCTTGCGCGAGGTCTTGAGCATCATGCTCAAACGGGCCGGGTATGCCGTGACCATCGCCATGGATGGTGAGGATGCCGTTGAGTTACTGCAGAAGGAGATCTTCGATCTGGTCATCACCGATCTGCGTATGCCGAAGGTTGATGGAATGGAAGTCCTCAAAGCGGTCAAATCGGCTTCTCCGGAAACGGTGGTGTTGATCATCACCGCCTTCGCGAGTGCGGACTCCGCCGTCGAAGCGATGAAGCAGGGAGCCTATGATTATCTAACGAAACCCTTTCAAGTGGATGAAGTGCAGTTGATCATCCGGAATGCGTTGGAAAAGCGGCGCCTGACGACCGAGAACATGTTACTCAAGCGAGAAATGGCGAGTCAGTCGTCATTCGCACAGTTGGTCGGTCAGAGCGAGGCGATTCAAAGAGTGTTTGAGGTTGTGCGGAAGGTTGCGGACTCGAAAAGCAACGTGTTGATTTGTGGAGAAAGTGGAACGGGGAAAGAATTAGTCGCTCGCGCGATTCACTACAACAGCGCAAGAAGCGCCTTGCCGTTTGTGGCGGTGAACTGCAGTGCTGTGCCGGAAACCTTGCTGGAGAGCGAGCTCTTCGGCCATATGAAGGGATCATTTACTGGTGCGATCGCGAATAAAGCGGGGTTGTTCGAGATCGCGAACGGCGGAACGATCTTTCTTGACGAAATCGGGGACACGACGCCGACCATTCAAGTGAAATTGCTCCGAGTGATTCAGGAGCGAGAATTTCGTCGAGTGGGAGGCAGTCAAGACATTAAAGTCGACGTGCGTGTGGTGGCCGCCACCAATAAGGATCTTGAGAAAGCCGTGGCGGACGGTTCTTTTCGGGAGGATCTCTACTATCGCCTGGACGTGATCCCTATCCGGCTTCCACCGTTACGAATGCGAACGGGTGATATTCCACTCCTCGTCAATCACTTCCTGGAGCGATTTGCGAAAGAAAGTGGGAAGCCAAAGCCGGTATTCAGCTCCGACGCGATGCACGTCCTGTTAGAACATGAATGGCGCGGCAACGTTCGTGAACTGGAAAATCTGATCGAGCGAGTCGTGGCATTCTCCGTGGACGGGCCGGTAACGGATGCCGATGTGCGCGGCTGGCTTCATCGGCCCACGGCGCTGCCGCCAGTACAGGGGGTCCCGTTGGACTTGACCGATGAAGGCCTGGATCTTGAGGGGCTGATCAACGGAATCGAAAAGGATCTGTTGCTCAAGGCACTGGAGCGGTCCAAGTGGGTCAAGAAGAAAGCGGCACGAATGCTGCGGTTGAACACCAGATCATTTCGGTATCGGTTAGAGAAGTATGCTATAAAAGGAGGTCGTGACTAACCTTTCTCCCGCATCGACCTCCCGTCCTCTCTCCATTCGCGTATTCGCCCCTGCCAAGATCAATCTCGTGTTGCGCATTCTCGATCGTCGCACGGATGGCTATCACAATCTTTGGTCGCTCATGCAGACGGTCCAGGTGGAGGACGAGATCACTCTTGAACTGACTGGTGCCCATTCCGGAGTCACATTGCGCTGTGACGAGCCATCGTTGAAGACGGATGGCTCCAATTTGGTCTCTCGTGCGGCCGTGGCGGTCATGGAGCAGAGTGGGCAAACAGGAGGATTGGACATCACTCTCGCAAAACGGATTCCAATGGGAGCCGGCTTGGGAGGTGGGAGTAGTGATGCGGCTGCGACGATTATCGGCCTAAACCAGTTGTTCAATCTAGGATGGTCGGTGGAACAGATGGCGCACATTGGCCAAACGCTCGGGAGCGATGTGGCGTTCTTTTTCTTTGCGCCCTCCGCGACTGTGGCAGGGCGTGGTGAGCAGGTTGCGTCGATTCGGATCAAAGGAACGCGATGGGTTGTTTTGGTCAATCCGGGTTTCCCGGTGGAAACGAAGTGGGCGTACCAGCAGCTCACTGCCAATCGAGCCGGTGTAGTTCCACTGTCCCAATCCCATGCCATGCTGGAACAAGCCTCTGAGCTGGGATGGGAGCAGGTGCTGGAGGCGGCAGAAAATGACTTCGAAGGACCGGTGTTTAAGGCCTACCCCCTGCTGCAGGAGATCAAGCATCGATTGCTGGCTCTCGAGGCTGACGTGGCGCTCCTCTCGGGGAGCGGGGCAACCGTTTTCGGGGTGTTTCGTGATGAAGCCAAGGCTCGTCAGGCACAGGCTCTATTTATGAATGAGCCACAGTTCAAAGTTTTTGTCGCACAGACTTCGTCTCCCTCGTAGTTGACCGATTCCAACATTCTTCGGGTCGTTTATTGACACAGACCGGAGATTTCTTATACAGTTTCACCCCTTGATTGGTTTCCCCAGTCGTGTGTGCTGCGACGTGTATTGTCATGCTGATCACGATCAGCATTGCGTGCCGCACAAGAACCACTAGAGAATCCAGCACGTTAGACTAACGACGAGACGATCAGTTAGGAACGTTCGATGAACAGAGAATTAAAAATTTTCTCTGGCAACGCCAATCTTGCGCTTGCGCATGAGATATGCGCGTACCTTGGGCAAAAGTTAGGTGAAGCGACGGTCTCTTCATTTAGCGATGGTGAGATCCGTGTCAAGATCGACGAAAATGTTCGGGGCGCCGACGTCTTCGTGGTGCAGTCCTGTTGTCAGCCGGTCAACGATTCTTTGATGGAGTTGTTGATCATCATTGATGCGTTGAAACGTTCATCCGCCAATCGTATCACGGCGGTGATCCCGTATTTTGGATATGCCCGTCAGGATCGGAAGGATCAACCCCGCGTTCCCATTACCGCCAAGTTGGTCGCGGACTTGATGACCACGGCCGGGTCCGATCGTGTACTCTCGATGGATCTTCATGCCGGACAAATCCAGGGATTCTTTAACGTGCCGGTTGATCACTTGTACGCACTTCCGGTCTTGCTGGACTACATCATCAAAAAACAAATGACCGATCTCGTTGTAGTTTCTCCCGATGCCGGGGGGGTGGAGCGAGCCAGGGCCTTAGCCAAACGGATTCAGGCCAACCTGGCCATCATTGATAAACGCCGAGAAGGTCCCAATCAAGCCCAGATCATGAATATCATCGGGGATGTGCAGGGGAAGCGGGTCCTCCTCCTTGATGACATGATCGATACGGCGGGTACGATCGTTCAGGGGGCTCAGGCCTGTCTCGATCATGGTGCGCGAGAGGTAATGACCGCCTGCACCCATGCGGTCTTGTCTGGGCCGGCGCTGGAACGATTACAGTCGTCGTGTCTTTCCCAAGTGGTGATCACCAACACCATTCCGTTGCGAGGGAAAGAGTTGATCTGTCCGAAGTTGCATCAATTGTCGGTGGCGCCGCTCTTAGGCGAAGCGATCAGGCGCATTCATGAAGATGAGTCGGTGAGTTCACTATTTGCCTAGCCCGGTCTGGGCCGGGCGTTGTGCTGAAAGCTGGGGAGACGGAGGAGAATCATGAAATTCGATTTGACAGTAGCGGTGCGAGAACAAGCGGGTAAGGGAGCTGCGCGGTCGATGCGACGGGCAGGAAAAATTCCGGCGGTGTTGTACGGCCAGGGTGAATGTCTCTCGCTGATCGCCAACCCCGACGACTTGGTCAAGATTCTGAAGTCCCACGCGGGCAGTACCGCGTTGATTTCACTGACGGTCAGTGGGGCCAAGTCCAAGCCGAGCCGTACCGCACTCTTGCGAGACTATCAAGTAGATCCGGTGACGGGGGCGTTGTTGCATGCCGATCTCTTTGAAATTTCCATGAGTAAACCGATTCGAGTCAAGGTGCCGGTTAAGGTCATCGGCAGCATTCCCGCTGGCGTGAAGGAAGGCGGCGTGTTGCACCACAACATGCGCGACATGCATGTCGAATGTTTGCCCGCGGCATTGCCTGATCACATCGAGGTGGATGCATCGGCCTTGACCATCGGGAGCGGTATCCATGTGAAAGAAATTGGCGTGCGCGAGGGAGTCCGTTTCTTAGATGAACCTGACCAGATGGTGGTGAGTGTCGCGGCTCCGATGTCGGATGCAAAACTGGAGGCCTTGCTGACCAGTGGTGCGGGTGCTGCGGGCGAGCCGGAAGTCGTGGCGAAAGGCAAAGAAGCGGGCGCCGAAGGAGCTGGGGGCGAGCCGGCCAAAGCTGGTGCCGCAGCGCCTGCCGGTGACGCCAAGGGCGGAGAGAAGAAAGACGCCGCTGCCGCGCCCAAGGCTGAGAAGAAAGAAGCAGAAAAGAAGAAGTAACGTTGCGTCTGCTTGTTGGACTGGGCAATCCGGGAAAGGCCTATGCCCAGACCCGTCACAATGTCGGAATGTGGGCCATCGAGCGGGCTGCCGCTCGATGGTCGATCCGGCTCTCACCGCGCGGGACTGCTCAGCGAGGTTCCGGGCGACTTGGACGAGAACTAATCGAGCTGGCCGGTCTCCTCGACTGGATGAACTGTTCCGGTCCTCCCGTGAAGGGTCTTCTGAGAGAGTATTCCCTCACGCCCAACGAGCTTATCGTCGTCCATGATGATCTCGATTTAGAGCCGGGCCGGCTGCGGATCAAACTTTCCGGAGGCTATGGGGGGCATAACGGGATCAAGTCCCTCATCGAAGCGCTGGGCACTCCACAATTTATCAGACTTAAGATTGGCGTCGGTCGGCCTGCACCGGGTCGGGATGCTGCGGACTATGTGTTGGAACCGGTCCCAAATGATGAACTGGCGGTCTTTGAACCATGTCTGGAGCGAGCGGTTGATGCGCTGGAGTGTCTGATCCATCGAGGGCCAGACGTCGCGATGAATCAGTTCAATATTCGTGAAGAAAGCAGAAGTGGTGAGTTGTGAATGATTGGTGTTGGGGAAACTCAGCACTCAGAACTCAAAGCTTAGAACTGGAGAAATATGGGACTCTGTTGCGGGATGATCGGGCTTCCCAACGTTGGTAAAACAACGGTTTTCAACGCACTCACCGGTGGTGGGGCACTTGCGGCGAACTATCCGTTCGCTACGGTGGATCCCAATACCGGCGTGGCACTGGTGCCGGATCCTCGGCTCGTCAAACTAACTGAACTCTTCGCTTCGAAGAAGACCACCTACAGCACCCTGGAAGTTCGGGATATCGCTGGACTGGTCGAAGGGGCCAGTAAAGGTGAAGGACTCGGTAATCAGTTTCTTGGTCATATCCGCGAAGTCGATGCGTTATTGCATGTGGTCCGTTGTTTTCAGGGGACCGATGTGGTCCATGTTAGCGGTGGCGTTGATCCCCTCCGAGACATTGGGGTGATCGAAACGGAGCTCATGCTCTCCGATCTGGAGACGCTCGATCGGCGAAAACAGAAAACCGAAAAGAAAGTCCGGGCCGGTGACAAGAAGGCGGCCTTTGAAGTGGAGTTTCTTACCAAGCTCATCGGCCTGCTCGACAAGGGCGAATGGTTGGGTAATCGGGAATACCCGGCAGAGGAACGGGCGATCCTTACGGAATGCCAGCTGCTTTCGGCTAAACCGGTGCTGTTTGTGGCCAACGTTTCGGAAGGAAAAAATGCCGACGAAGCCATGGTCCAAACGGTGAGAGACTTTGCTGCCAAGCGTGGGGCCAGAGTTGTCACGATCTGCGGGCAACTTGAAGCGGAGCTCTCGTCATTACCTGAAAGCGAACGGACGGACTTCCTAAGTGAAATGGGATTGACCGAATCAGGGCTCGTCCGGCTGACGCGTGAAGCCTATAGCTTGTTGGATTTGGTAACGTTTTTCACCGCCGGCGACACTGAGTCTCGCGCCTGGCCGATTCCCAGAAACACCAAAGCCCCGCAAGCGGCGGGTAAGATCCATTCCGACATGGAGCGTGGCTTCATCCGCGCCGAGGTCTACCACTACGACGATTTGTTGGCCTGCGGGTCTGAAGCCAAGGTGAAGGAGAAGGGCCTCTTCCGCCTTGAAGGTAAAGATTACGTCATCAAGGAAGCAGATATTGTCTATTTCCGGTTTAATGTGTAAAGGCAATTTGCCAGGTGCTTTCGCTCAGCACAGGGAATTGTGTCAGCTAACCATACAGCTCTGCTTCCAAATGCTCTCCAAGTAGCAAGCTATCCTAGCGTGTATCAATCCTTATCATGGTCATGGAGTGATGAGAATCCTTTTCGCGGCCAGAACAGTCCCCTCCTTTGATGTAGCCCTACGGACTTGACCAGCGCCTTCAGGATGAGCGATCCTCCTGCCTTGCCTTTTATGTAGTCACATGTCCGACGTCACCATAATGCTCGACGCGCTTGCTAATACGTTTGCGTGGGAAGGGATCGCCATCTATTGGGGAATCGGCCTGCTCTTTTTCGCGGCGGAGTATTGTTGGGCCACACGTCCAGTCCAATATTTTCAGGTATTCCTGCCGGATGTGGCAGCCCTCACCACGTACCAGATTTTCTTCGTCTTCGCCGCACAGGTGACGAACCAAATCCCGTTTCCGCACTACTCCTATTGGCGTTGGCAGGCACTTCCATTCGGTTTCAAGCTGATCGTGTTCCTGTTCGTTCTCGACGGAATCGGCTATTGGATGCATCGGTTTTGGCATACGTCCTGGGGGTGGTCGATCCATCGATGGCACCATGCGCCAACGGAGTTGTACTGGTTGGCCGGTGTTCGGGCGAGCTTTCCACAAATCGTCCTCGCCAATGTACCGTATGTGCTGGCGTTCCCACTGCTCAAGCCGGTGCCCGCATTGTTTTTCCCGATCTACTCCTACCTGATGGTGTTGACCAATAACTGGATGCATATGAATGTGACCTGGCAATCGAGGAAGCTGGAGTGGCTCTTCGTCACGCCTCGTTATCATCGGGTGCACCACCTGAAAGAGATGGGAAAAGCTGGGGCAAACTTCGGAGTGCTGTTTACTGTATGGGATCGGCTGTTCGATACGTATGTAGATCCTGAGCGGGTGGAATCAGCCGGGCCGTACGGAATTCAGGAAACCGTCCATCCCGTCCGTTTGGCTATCGGAGTGTAATGGAAAATATTCCCGCCCTCTTCTTTTCTTAGACCGGTCGTTTCTCCAACCGCCAAACATGTTCCGTTGCGGGGCACTTTCCCTTGAGCCCATTCGGGACGTCGATACGGGCCAACGGTGTGAGGGTGTAACTGTTGCTGTAATGGCGATAAAGCTCATTGGGGGTAACGGAAAACGGAGGCCCTGGCACGACAGTCTGATCGTACTCATACCCAATAACCAGTTGGGGCGCCAATGCCGTAAGGGATTTGAGATGGGTGGTGTATTGGCCCCTCATGGCCTCTGGGAGTGCGACTAACGCAGCCCGGTCATAAACTGCATCGACGGGGCCGAGGACCTCGCGGGACAGCTCGAAGAGATCACCTACGAAAATATCGATCTTCTCTCCGTGAAAGTGTTTGTGCCTTCCGACTTCTGATATGGTCGGTTCTATTCCCAGCTCGAGAAAGAGCTGCGTTACGGCCAATTCACTCAGTTCCGCCCCAGCCACTGCATAGCCTTGAGCCAGGAGCCAGCCGAGATCGAGTGACTTCCCACAGAGCGGTACAAAGACACGTCCACCTGGAGGCACGTGTAGGGAAGGGAAGTGGGTGATCAGCAGCGAGTTAACAGCGCGTTCGTGCCAACCGGTCTGACTTGTTTGCCATCGGTTGTGCCAAAAAGTTGGTTCCATGAAATCATTCCCTGTGTAGCCAATCTGTGTCATGCCATCCTAAAGGGTGGAGATAAAGAGAGGCAAGATGGAGGGCTAGAGTAGTGTCCGGGCAGAACGAAATGTCACTGCATGTCAGCCATGTTTATGTGGATATTGGTAACGACTGCTTGCCTCTGGAGGTAAGCGTGGCTGGTACAGCTTGCCCCCTGTTCACACCTCAGGTAGAGTGAAGAGTATGATCACGGTTGGACACAGACGTGAGCGACCGCTTGCCAGGCAGGGCGATGGAACCTTGTTGGCGGAAGGGGCTCGTTTTAGCGAGACAATCGGACATTTGGCCAAAAGTACATTTATCCCGAAAGGGGTGTATCGTTTTCGATCGCACCTGGAAGCAAATCAACAGCAAGCAGATTGCTTGGCGAAGGGCATGGGACGATTAGCCGCCAAGCGAGCGTGATGGAGGAGTACAGCCGACCCGCCACGCTTGAGGATCTCAAAACCCTCCTACGTTTTCTCAATCACCATCACGTCAACTATTTCCTGATAGGCGCTTATGCGCTGGTGGCACATGGCTAACACCGAAACGATTGAGTTCGAAGGCATACCGGTGAGCACCATCAATCTGGACGGACTTCTTCTATTAATATCGTCAAAGATTATTTGTGTAGACACCATTGATCGTGTATCCCGATGTGGTCGTAGGCATAAACGGAGGATATGAAAACCCGGACAGGGACAATCGTGCAAAAGAATTACTATTTAGGAAGTTTGTCATGGATGCCGCTGAGCGGTTACACAAGGCACCGGTACAGGAGAACCTAGGGCTTCCTTTGCCGTTTCTGGATTGTCCGGTGTCTACATGAAGTAACCGTGTCGCTGGATAGGGTGGGCATGGACTCATG
This sequence comes from Nitrospira sp. BLG_1, assembly GCF_047338595.1. Taxonomy (NCBI): domain Bacteria; kingdom Pseudomonadati; phylum Nitrospirota; class Nitrospiria; order Nitrospirales; family Nitrospiraceae; genus Nitrospira; species Nitrospira sp. BLG_1. Next base: position 152,622 of record NZ_JBLFBO010000002.1, on the reverse strand, counting down.
TCCACCGCATTGGTCAGGAAATAATTCAACCGACATGAATAGATTTCTGAAATTCGCTGTAGGGCTGCTCATATTGGCACTCTTCTCAGCATGTGTTTCGCAGCATCGGCAGCGCGTACATTTCCCTGATCAGGACAAACTCATCGAAAACGCGCAGAAGGGTCGTATCTATGTCATACGGCACCCGTGGCTTTGGAACATTGCCAGCCACATGGCCCTGGTATCAATATATGATGGTGATATGGAGATTGGCTCCATTGCTGGACATCGTGGTTTTCTCAGTTGGGAGCGAGATCCTGGTCAAGCCGCCATAGCCTGCGTTCCAGGTCCAGGCCAAGTTACGGTCACCGTCGAGAGTGGGAAAGTGTATTACGTTCTTCAGCACCTTGTGCCTGATTGGGCAACTAATAACTATCTGACCCCACCTGGAGGGGAAGGGCTGTCCTCAAGGCTGGAATTAGTTGATGAAGAAACAGGGAGAAAAGAATTGAGCAAGGCTAAGCCACCGAATTACACACAATAGCCGATGTCTGTTAGGTGTCGCCTAGACAGCCGCTAAGCCATTTCCGCTAATGTTCTCGGCACATCGGCGAACCCGGAAGATCTATTCGTATGCGCCCGAAGAACCTCGCTTTGCTCGCCGTAACCGTTCTCACTCTGGCTGCCTGCGCTACTAACCAACCCGTAGCTCCTGGTCAGTTCTATCCCGGCTCGCTGCTAAGGAAAGTCTGAGTTATTCCCCGTTGGTGATGCGGGTAGACATCGGGTTAGATCGAAACCGTCAAGTAGGGTTGGATCTTGTATCGTGCAGCACTGGTTTATTGTGGCTGAACGAGAAAAACGGACGGTGGAGTGCAGATGCTACGGCTTGCTTGATGGACTGTCTATGGTGGCACCGGTACGGCTGCGCGTATTCAACGAGCTTTCATCTTGCAAACGAGGGCCTGCTTCGGTCCGTTGATTGAGGTCGGAGTCTGTGGGTTGTACGCCGATGGCGTGGGAGCTGACATCGAGTGGAGGCGGGATTGCACCGCCCGTGTTTACTTTTTCCCTGCGGCCTTGTGGCTGAGGGATGAGAGGGTATCGATAAGATCCTCAAAGCGGGTGGGGTCGTATCCCATGACGAAGGCAATGACAGAAAAGAGTCCGGCAAGACGGATGAATTGGTCGGCGCTTGTAACTTCGAACGGATTGGAAATGGCGAGCAGAATTCCTGAAATAATAGCGAGATAGACGAGGAATCCCCGCAGCATCGACGAAAACGGCGACTCAGAAAGATAAGACAGGCGCAGGGTCAATCGCCTGACCAGTTGTTGGTTCCCCTCTTTTTCTGCACTCTTCACCTGCTCCTCCAAATCCTCATGGTCATACATCAAACTCGAGCAGCCACCCATTAAGCCTGCCAACATACTGAGCAGGGCGACGCTGGTGGGGGTGTAGAGCAGAGCGGCGAGCACCAGGTTGTGAACCGTCACGTCTTGCTTGGCCAGTGCATCACGGTAGGGCTTGGAGTCAACTAGCAGGCCAGCAGAGAATAACGCGACCCAGGCCAGCATACTGGCAATGCCGAGCATCATTAAGAGTGTTCGGTTATTCCGGGCTTGGTGGGAGGGATTGCCCATGGGCGTACGGTAAGGAAAACGGCGTAATCTGTCAATGCGACATCTAACCGTTGTTGATGTTTCGAGAACGAGCGTGCTCATTAGCCGGCAGGTCAGGTAGGCGCAGATGTTCCCGTGAAGCAAATAGTTCTACCTGCTGTGGTAATCGTTTCGGTCTCGTAGGAATGAAGAAGGGGGCGGATCTTGTATTGTGCATCGTTTGCTTGTCGAAGAAAATGAGGGATTTGTCGGTGGTCATCGTGGAGATCTTCGTGTCATTGGTCAAGATCAAATATGAGTCGCAATGCCTTTTTGATAGGTTCAAGATACGGTTTTTCCAATTGACCTTGCTGTTTTTCAATCCGCGAGATGTCCACCGCCCGCAATTGCTTCATATTCACATGCTGCTCCTTATCCAAGCCATTGCCGGTGCTCGGCCGAATATTCACGGCAAATGGCCAAGTTTTATGACCCGGCAGAAGCGGAGCGACGATCACAGTCTGAGACTGCCGGTTCACGAGGTCGCACTGGATGATGACACAAGGACGTTTCTTCCGTGTCTCCGCACCACGGGTCGGATTGAGATCAACCCATCTGATTTCTAATTGGCGATACGAGCCCTCTCTCATTCGTCAAGTCCATCAGCTAAAGTCTCATCCCATGTCTCCAGTTCAGCGTGATAACTCTGATCGCCTGCCTCCTCACGGTTCGCCGAAAGGATTGCTTGTTCGAGCGTCCGCCGTTTTTCCCGTTTCAGCAGCTCGTTGATATAACCGCTGCGATTCTCGCCGCCCATCTGTTTCAGAAAGGCAAACGCATCAGCTTCTAAGGTAAAGGTGGCTCGATAGGTCATAGACATACTCCTTGATATGATAGTTGTATCATACTGAATGATATGAACAAGGGGGAGTGTGACGTACCTTGTAAGCATGGGCTTAGAAGCGTCCACGATGGCGTCTGACCGCCTGAAGAGTGGAACAACCCTATAGCCTTCTATCCGTATTGCTTGATGAGTCATCCAAAGGTGAACTGTTTGCGGAGGAGGACAGTGTGACGTACCCGCAATCATGACGAACCGGGAGGGGAATGGGTTGACGCTCATTTGCGTGCATCAGGAGAAGGCGGGCACCGTCAAGCTTGTCCATCATGCGCAGAAGAATGAATTGGTCGCTGCGGGCTACCGAGTGGGAAATTTGGTGCCAACACCGCTGGGTGCCGGCGCAACGTGCTCACCTACAATCTGCTCAGCGCGTTGAAACGCTGGCTTTACCCGGAGATTTGCCGGAAGCGCGTCCGAAGCGGTTACGGTTTCGGGTATTCAACACGGTCGGAAAGGTCGTGCAGCATGCGCGCTGCACGCTGGTCCGGCTCACGACGGTTGCGCAGCTGGCCCTCGTGGACTGGCTCGACACCACATCCTAGCGCTGAGCCTGATGTAGCCAGAGAGTAAGAGGCTTCCGCGATTCGTTGACAGTGTAAGAATGCCTATGGTACCGTCCTCCGTTCATTGTGCCAAATAGGCACCCTACACCTCGCTCCCGACTGATTCGGGGGCCTTTGTCCAGGAGGATTGCTGCATGGAGCTCTACGAGTCTCTGTTTATTATTCGTCCGTCCCTGTCTGATGAGGACACCAAAACGCTCATCGACAAGATGAAAGCAGTCGCCGATAAGACCGGTGCACAATTCATCAAAGCCGAAAACTTAGGGAAGAAAAAACTTGCCTACGAAGTGCGTCGTGAGCGAAAGGGCACCTACGGCTATTTTTACTTCAAGGCGCCGAACAACACCGTCGGTGAGCTGGAACGGGCCTATCGCTTGGAAGACGATATCATCAAGTTTCTGACGGTTCATCATGAGAAGCCGTTAGTGGAGCGTCGTCCGGTGGAAGCTGCGTCGCAGGAGTCAGACGGTGGCCGGATTTAATAAAGTCATCTTAATGGGAAATCTCACTCGGAATCCCGAGCTCCGGTATACGCCGAGCGGGACGCCGGTGGCCAGTTTTGGTTTGGCGGTCAGTCGCCGGTTTAAGCAAGGCGACGATTTGAAAGAAGAAGTGTGTTTTGTCGATATTGTGGTTTTTGGCAAACAAGCGGAACATTGCGGGCAATATCTCAGCAAGGGGAACGGCGTGATCGTTGAGGGTCGGTTGCAGCAGCGCCGATGGGAGACCGAGGATGGGCAAAAGCGCAGCAAGCACGAAGTAGTCGCCCAGACCGTGACGTTTATGCCCAAGCGCCAAGATGGTGGCGCAGGCGCCGAACCTCCGATGCACGATGACCCAGGCTATGAGACCGGCGATGAAGGTTAATGACAGGAGTATGAGGAGGCAGTGATGGATCGAAGCGAAAATGAACGTGGGGGTGGTGGGGGAGGACGGCTGTTCCAACGGAGACGTCCCTGCCGGTTTTGTCTGGAAAAAGCACCGATTGACTTTAAGGATGCCGGACTTCTTCGGAACTTTTTAACGGAGCGCGGACGTATCGTTCCACGTCGGATTTCCGGCAACTGCATGCGGCATCAACGTGAACTGACGGTGGCCGTCAAGCGGGCTCGGCATATCGCCATCATCAGCTTCGCTGAGGAGCGATAACGAACGTGATCGGTGCGGTTGGTGCCTCGAAATGGGGTGGTGGGATATCGCCGAGGGAACTTATGGGTATCTTAACGCCGAAAATCGCGGATATCACGGACGAGGGCCTTTCGCTGTCCGGAGACCTGACGGGCGATGAGCTAGGACTGACGGACGCGGATGTGTCTATTCGCGGAACAATGTCGGTCGGCTTGGAGCTTCGTACGATTGAACGGACCATCTATGTGACCGGTGTGGTGGAAGGGACAGCGGGTCGGCAATGTGTCCGTTGCCTGAAAGACTTTGACGAGCCAGTGGCATTTTCCCTGCGCGTCGTCTATGAGCGGGAAGTCAAATCCACGGGGCCTACCGGAAAACGGGACGGAGTACGAAAGAAAAAAACGGCGACGCCTCCGGCAGTTGAGGAGGAAGAGCAGAACGACGATATCTATTACTTTACGGGTGATCACCTGGAGCTCGCGCCGATGTTACGCGAACAGATGATCCTCGTATCCCCGATGCACCCGTTGTGTGCCGACGACTGTCTTGGTCTCTGTGCCCATTGTGGACACGATTTGAATGCAGGGCCCTGTCGTTGCGGTGACGTACCTGTGGGAGGCCCATTTGATGTGCTTCGCACGATGAAAGAGAAGCTGAAGGACGTCGGACAGCACTGAATCGCGGTCCGAATCGAGGCGGAAGAAGGAGTTACCATGCCGAATCCGAAACATAAACATTCACGGGCAAGACGCGATAAGCGTCGCACCCAAAAACTGCGAATGACCCCGCCGGGGATGGCTGTGTGCCCACAGTGCCATGAGTTGAAGCTTCCGCATTACACCTGTTTGAATTGCGGAACCTATAAGGGCAAAGCTGTCATTCAAGTCGAAGAAGCCTAAGCCGACTGTCAATCGATGGTTGACGCCCCACAGCGGCAGCTGTTCAGGCCTTTCTTCGTATCTGATGGTGCAGCGTTTCAAACTGTATCCGTCGTTATACGTGGAGGGCTGTCACATGTTTAAGCTGGTCTGTGGCGAGAAGGGTTCAGTGCGTCAGATCTGATCCCAGGGGGCGACACGTGGTTAGCCTGTCTTTCCAACACCATCCGTGAGTACAGCAAGCCGCACGAAGATCGCGCTCGACGCCGTGGGGGGGGATCATGGCCCGGCACCTTGTGTGGAGGGTGCACTCCAGGCTGTGAAGGAGTGTGACGTCGAGGTTATTCTTGTCGGCGACGAAGCCATCCTGAAACAAGAGTGTGAACGTCAATCCTGTCATGACCCTCGCCTGTCCATCAAGCACGCGTCTCAAGTCGTTGAGATGCATGAGTCGCCTGCTGCCGTGGCTCGAAAGAAGCGGGACTCGTCGATTTGGGTTGCGACGGAGCTAGTCAAGAGCGGTGAAGCCGGGGCAGTAGTAAGCCCTGGGAACACGGGGGCGAGCATGGTGGCTTCGTTCTTCGTGTTAGGGCTGATTAAGGGGGTTGAACGACCGGCGATCGCCACGAGCCTTCCGACATTGACCGGCGAGGCGATTATGCTTGATGTCGGAGCCAATGTGGACTGTACCGCCAACCATCTCGAGCAATTCGCCTTGATGGGGAACGAATATGGCAAGCATCTGCTCGGTAAGCCAAATCCTCGTGTGGGGCTCTTGAGTATCGGTGAAGAGGACAGTAAGGGGAATGAGGTCACGAAGGAAGCATTTAAGCTGCTCAAGGCAAGCTCAATGAATTTCGTAGGGAATGTCGAAGGGCGCGATGTCTATAGCGGGATCGCGGACATTGTCGTCTGCGATGGGTTTATCGGGAACGTTGCGTTGAAGATTTCCGAAGGGGTCGCCGAGATGATCAAGCGGCTGCTCCTGAAGGAAATCTCAGGACACTTCCTTGGTCGGCTCGCGTATCCCCTGATCGCCGGCCCGCTGGCCAATCTCAAACGAAAAATCGACTATGCCGAATTCGGCGGAGCGCCCCTGCTGGGAGTCAATGGGGTGACGATGATTTGTCACGGCCGGTCGTCGGCGAAAGCCATCAAGAATGCGATCCGGCGAGCCAAGGGAATGGCCGAGGGCGGTGTGAGAGAGCTCATTCAGCGAGATATCGAGGAAAGTCATTCCCATTCGGCGATGGAATCAGAGCAATGAAGGCCTGCATTTCTGGAACTGGCTCGTATGCGCCGGTCAAGATTTTGACGAATGCGGATCTTGAGCAGATGGTTGCCACGTCCGACGAATGGATTCGTGAGCGGACCGGCATCCGTGAGCGACGTCTTGCAGCGACGGGAGAGGCCTGTTCTGACCTTGCCGTCCAGGCCGGGAAGCGCGCTCTGGCGTCGGCAGGACTGATGGCAACCGATCTCGACATGATTTTGGTGGCCACGTGTACGGGTGATTACCCGCTTCCGGCCACGGCATGTCTCGTCCAGCATCAACTCGGGGCGACGAAGGCCGCGGCGTGCGATCTTTCGGCTGCCTGCTGCGGGTTTGTCTATGCGCTCTCTATTGCGGATGCCTATGTGAAAAGTGGGATGCAGCACGTTCTGGTGATCGGGGCTGAAGTCATGTCCGCGATCACGGACTGGACCGACCGTAACACCTGTGTGCTGTTCGGCGACGGAGCCGGGGCGGTTGTCGTCAGCGCGAGTGATGGGGAGCGAGGAATCCTCTCCACACAGCTTCGGTCTGACGGCACACTGTGCGAGCTGATCATGGTGCCAGGGGGTGGTTCACGTATGCCCCTTTCTGAAAAGGTGGTTGAGGAGCGCCTCCAGTACATCAAGATGAAAGGGAACGAAACGTTCAAAGTTGCGGTCCGAACGCTGGAAGAGATTGCTCGGACGACGTTGTCTGCCAATAATCTTCGAGTGGAGGACGTCGATCTCTATGTGCCGCATCAAGCCAATATACGAATTCTCAAGGCGGTGATCGAACGGTTGGGCCTTCCGGTCGAGAAGGTGCTCCTGAACGTGGATCGATATGGAAATACGTCGGCGGCTTCCATCCCCATTGCGCTGGATGAAGCGGTTCGTGAGGGGCGTGTGAAGGCTGGTTCGTTGGTGATGCTGGGTGCCTTTGGTGCAGGCCTCACGTGGGCGTCAGCCGTGATCCGGTGGTAGGTCGGTTCTGTCGGGAGTCAAGAGGAGCGTTGCATTGATTCCTTCTGGATGCAAGCGAGCGGTTTGTGAAAACTTTTCCCGTTGACTTTGCACGGGATTTCTAAGATATCTAACGCCCCATGATGCAAAAAATTGGTGTGGTATTCCCTGGACAGGGGTCTCAATCGGTCGGGATGGGGAAGGCACTCTATGATGCCCATCCCTCGTTGAAAGCTGTGTACGATGAGGCTTCCTCTGTTCTGGGGTATGACGTGGCGGAGTTGTGCTTCGCCGGACCGGCTGAACGGCTTAATCTGACCGAGTTTACTCAACCGGCCTTGCTTGTCAGCAGCATCGCGGCCTGGAGACTCCTTGAGCCGGCTGGGATCAAGCCCATCGCAGTGGCAGGCCATAGTTTGGGCGAATACTCCGCATTGGTTGCGGTCGGTGGGGTTGCCTTTCGTGAAGCCGTTGGCTTGGTTCAGAAACGTGGACGATATATGTCCGAGGCCGTTGCCCCTGGAACCGGCCTTGTGGCGGCTCTTTTAGGATTGACCGCTGACGTAGTCAAAGAAGTCTGTCGCGCTGCCTCATCAGGCGGAGTGGTAGCGGCCGCGAATTTCAACTCACCCGGGCAGGTCGTGATTGCCGGTGAGAAGGCGGCGGTGGAGCGAGCGATCACATTGGCGAAGGAGCAAGGCTGTAAAAAAGCTATTCCGTTGCCCGTCAGTGTACCGGTTCATACGCCATTGATGCAGCAAGCCGCTGATCGGTTAGCCAAGGACCTGGGTGCTGTCCGATGGTCGGATCTCAGTGCGCCGCTGGTGAATAACGCAGAGGCAAAGGCCATCAGCCGGGCAGGGGAGATCCAGGCATCATTGATTCGCCAGCTGCCGTCTTCCGTCTTGTGGGAAGATACGGTGCAGGCGATGGGGAACATGGGTGTGACTACCTTTGTTGAAGTCGGCCCTGGCACCGTGTTGACCGGGTTGATCAAACGAATTTTGCCTGGTGCGACGTTACTGAATCTCAACGACCCAAAATCCTTGGATGCGACACTCAAGGCGGTGAGCTGACAGGAGATTGTCCCGGGGGAACACTAAGTTACGAACCGCTTTGTCGTCTGTTAACGCCTTATCCGAAAGGTCTGCGATGTCACTACAGGGGAGAACCGCTATTGTAACCGGTGCCGCTCAGGGTATTGGTCGTGCGATTGCCGAAGCGTTGGCTCAAGCGGGGGCGGATATCGCCGTCGCTGATCTCGATCCCAGCCGTTCCGCGGAAACTGTGGCTGCGGTGGAACACATCGGGAGAAAGGCGTTGAACATCAAAGTCAACGTGGCCGATACCGGTGAAACCAAGTCGATGGTCGAACAAGTGCTCAAGGCTTGGGGAAAGGTGGACATCCTGGTCAACAATGCCGGGATCACTCGTGACGGCTTATTGTTACGGATGAAAGAAGAGGATTGGAACCTGGTTCTTCAGATCAATTTGAACGGCACCTTTAATTGTACAAAGGCGGTCTTGCAGCCGATGACCAAGCAGCGGTATGGTCGTATCGTCAACATCGCCTCGATTGTTGGGGTGATTGGGAACGCAGGGCAGGCGAATTACTCGGCTTCGAAAGCAGCCGTCATCGGGTTTACGAAGACCGTTGGGCGGGAATATGCCAGCCGTAATGTGACGGTGAATGCGGTGGCGCCGGGTTTCATCGATACGGCGATGACCCATGGTCTTTCCGCCGATGTCAAGGATACATTACTCAAGCAGATTCCGCTGGGTCGTTTGGGAACGCCGGCCGATATTGCCGCAGCCGTGCGTTTCTTGGTATCCGAAGAAGCCGCTTACATCACGGGTCATGTTTTGCACGTAAATGGTGGTATGTTGATGGTATAAAGACAGCAAGTTTCTTGGGTGAATGGCCGTCACGGATCCCCGTGTGGCGGTGCAAGTGAGAGTATACCGGGGAAGGAGGTAGTCAGATCGATGGCCACTGTAGAAGAACGAGTCAAGAAAATTATTGCCGAACAGCTGGGCGTGGAAGAAGACGAGGTCACACCGGAGGCCTCTTTCGTTGAAGACCTGGGAGCGGATTCGCTCGATACGGTCGAGCTGGTGATGGCACTCGAAGAAGAATTTTCGATCGAAATCCCTGATGAGGATGCCGAGAAGATTCTGACAGTCGGGAAAGCGTTGGACTACATTAAAGAAAAGTCTTGAACATGGGCGCAGGCGAATCAGATCGGCCGACTCGGCGCGTTGTTGTCACCGGTCTTGGGCTGGTGACTCCGTTGGGTACCGGAGTCGAGAAGACGTGGAATGCCATTTGTGCTGGTGAGTCCGGTATCGGGCGGATCACAAGATTTGATCCGTCCGGCTATGACGCTCAAATTGCAGGCGAAGTGAAGGACTTCGATCCGGCCCGGTTCATCGAAAAAAAAGAGATCAAAAAAATGGATACGTTCATCCACTACGCCGTTGGTGCGGCGCAGTTGGCCGTGGACGATGCCGGATTAAAGGTTGCGCCGGAAGAAGCCACACGGGTCGGGGTGTATATCGGTTCCGGAATCGGCGGTCTCGGGTCGATCGAACATTATCATGATGTGCTCAGAGCCAAAGGGCCGGGCCGCGTCTCGCCATTTTTTATCCCGATGACCATTATTAATCTCGCTTCTGGGCAAGTGGCGATTCGGATCGGAGCCAAAGGGCCCAATTCCTGTGCCGTGACGGCTTGCGCCACGGGCAATCATTGCATCGGGGATGCGTACCGCCTGATTCAACGAGGTGAGGCCGATGTCATGGTGGCCGGTGGCGCCGAAGCGGCGGTCACTCCGCTGGGTGTCGCGGGATTCGCAGCCGCGAAGGCCTTGTCGTTCAGGAATGATGAACCCACCAAAGCGAGCCGTCCGTTCGACAAGGATCGTGATGGATTCGTGTTGGGCGAAGGGGCAGGGGTCATTGTGATCGAGGAGCGCGAACACGCCATCCGGCGTGGGGTTAGAATATATGGGGAGATCATCGGGTACGGGATGAATAGCGATGCGTACCACATTACGGCTCCACCGGAAGAAGGCGAAGGAGCTGTTCGGTGTATGGAACTCGCACTGAAAGATGCGGGAATCTCCCGTGAGCAGATCGGCTATATCAATGCGCATGGGACATCGACGATGGCCGATGCAATTGAGACCAGAGCAATCAAGCAAGTATTCGGTGAGCAGGCCTATCGTATTCCCGTCAGCTCAACCAAGTCCATGACGGGGCATTTACTCGGTGCGGCCGGTGGAATCGAAGCGGTCTTCAGTATCCTGGCATTGTTTCATGGGATGCTCCCGCCCACGATCAATCTGGATGCCCCCGACCCAGCCTGTGACTTAGACTATATTCCCAACAAGGCTCGGCCAGTCGCGATTCAGATGGCCTTGTCGAACTCGTTCGGATTCGGTGGAGTGAATGCTTGTTTGATTTTCAAGCGACTGGACACGTAACACGCATGCCCCAATGATGCCTGCCTCTTCTGCTGACTCCTCACGTGCTTTCTTGAAATATCGATTCAGGGATGACAATATTTTGGAAGAGGCGCTCACGCACAAGTCGTACGTGAATGAGCGTCGGGAGCCTGGGCGGACACACAATGAACGCCTTGAGTTTTTGGGAGACGCCGTTTTATCGCTGATTATCAGTGATTATCTGGCCAGGCACTATCCCGAACTGAGTGAAGGAGCTCTCTCCAAGCTCAAGGCAAAGCTGGTGAGCGAGGCGCCGTTGGCGAATGCCGCACGGCGGCTTGATCTTGGGCGCTATCTGAGGCTTGGTCGAGGGGAGGAACGATCCAAAGGAAGGGATAAGGCGTCACTGCTGGCTGACGCGCTGGAAGCCGTCATTGCTGCGGTGTATCTGGACGGAGGGTTTGATGTCAGCCGTGATATCACGGTCGATATTCTAGCCGAGGAGCTCCGCCAACTTGATGCCGCTCATGAACAACCCGGAGGTGACGACTACAAAACGCGTTTTCAGGAATGGTGTCAAAAGCGGTATGAGATGTTGCCGCAGTACCTGGTAGTGGGTGAAACCGGACCAGACCATCAGAAGCTCTTTGAGGTGGAAGTGAAGGTGAATCAGAGAGTGGTCGGGGTTGGCCGGGGAAACAGCAAGAAAGAAGCAGAACAGGAGGCAGCACAGCAAGCGTTGGAGCAGATGGGGCATTGAGGTAGCATCCCGTTGGAGCCGGGGAGGTGCTACCAGATTGGATTACTATGATCAGAAGAATAGGGGAGGTCGGTGATGTTCAAGCAATCAGGATGGCGGATACTGGCGGGGGGGCTGATCGGGTTGATGTTGCTGGTCTCAGGAATCGGGTTGCTTCCCGCAGCCGACAACACGTCCAATTCAAAGACGGACGCTCCGAAGAGTGCGCGGGCCGTCATCAAAACAAAATTCGGTGATATCGAAATCAAATTCTATCCGGATGTGGCGCCCAAGCACGTCGAGAACTTTGTCAAGTTGGCCAAGGCGGGTTTCTACAACGGAACAATTTTCCATCGTGTGATTCCTGGGTTCATGATCCAGGGCGGAGATCCGAATACGAAGGATTCGCTCAAAAAGGACACCTACGGGCAGGGTGGTCCTGGTCATACGGTGAAGGCCGAGTTCAGTGACATCCCACACAAGCGCGGCATTCTCTCAATGGCTCGGGCAGCAGATCCGGATTCTGCGGGGTCTCAGTTTTTCATCGTGGTAGAGGATTCTCGATTCCTAGATCGCAAGTACTCGGTGTTTGGAGAAGTGACGAAAGGCATTGGCGTAGCTGATAAAATCGTGAATTTGCCACGTGACGAACGTGATAATCCGCGGGATCGTATAGAAATGACCGTGACCATCGTGGAATAGGATTGTGTCCATTATGCTTCGAGGTCTTCCTCAGAGGGGAAGGTGATGAAGGAGGAGTTTGTTGGTCCGGTGCGTTCACGAGTGAGCCAAGGCCAAGTCAGGTAGACGGTCGCGAACGAGACTCTCAGCGTGCCGACAACGATACCAGGAGTGTACCCCGAGGCTGTTCCGAAAGGCGGTTGTTTGTACCCACTCGCCCCATTGTGCCAAGGCCGCCGTAAGCGAAGAGGCGAATCGTACTCTCTGGCGAACCTTGAGCTTTTGACCCCGCTTCGGCAGGGCGGAGAACGCCGCTGGCGGACGTTACCGACAGCCTCTTAGTGATGGTGCCGGCAATCAGGACCGTGCGTGTGTCCTTCTGACGGCGGCGGTGAAGGCAGTAAGGATTGTCCGGGAAGAAAGATGTGTCCTGGTTCGTGCTTCCTCTTGAGATGATCGGCGATTTCCGGATGGTGTGTCTTCACATAGCCGATCAGTCCTCCCAGAAACCGGCTGGACTGAAAATCCTTTCCTGAAAACGTCGACACGAACTTGTCGATTTTGTCCAGGACGGCAGGCGCATCCGTTAGATCTGCGATCTGCGCAGGGTTCTGCTTTTTGAAGCTCTCATACTCCTTGCGGAGATGTTCAGCAAATACCGGCATAGGAGCGGCCGGTATATGGAGCGGGCTGAGTGTGCGCCGGAGGGCTTGAAGCGCCGTGATTACCTCGGCATCCTGTCCGTCCCGGCGACCTTCAAAATAACTAAACGTAATGACTTCAATCAGATTAAAGAGGGCAACGGCCTTCTGTCCCCCAGACTCGTCTAACTCTCGATAGAAGTCTCGGCGAAGTGGTAAGAACTGCTCACTGAGCCGTTTTTGTTGGTAATCGCTTCCGGCGTCAAGATAGAGGCAATCCGCTGGGCAGGAGATACGAGTGATTCGATGTTCGCCGCAGCAGAGGCTGCAGATGGATCCGCCTAGCGCGGGACATGGGCGTTTCCCTTTGCGGTCATGACAATACGCACAGGCATTCATTTCTTTGGTCCTTCCGGGGTTAGCTTCGGGGGGGGAGGGATGAACCCGTAGTCGGCAAGTGTGCGTTTCTCGCCTTTGGATTTGGCCGATGATGGGGTTTCCAAGCCGTTCATTTCAGCCGCATGGACATAGTAGTAGGGAACTAAAATAAGATTGTTCGTGCGGTCGATACCGATGTCGGCTGGAGCGAGGAGATACTCGGCGATGACCTGGAAACGATGGTCTCTGGTCATTCGCCAAATCTTCCCTTTTGTAAGGTCAGAGACATACATGTTCCCCCACTGATCGAAATCGACTCCGCTGAGATTCTGGAAACGGCTGGTGAAAAATCCATTCGCCTCCAGTTCGGTCAATTGTCCGTCAGGAGTGACTTCCAGGATTTTCCCTTTGTCCCAGCTCACGGCAATGAGGTGGTCAGTCGTGGGGTGGACGGCGAGCCCCGCAGGGCCTGCCAGTCGCTCGTCGTGGATCAAGAGGTCAACCCGATAATGATCCGATGGATTGACGCGATAGATGGAATTGGCGCTCTGATCAGATACGTAGAGGAGACCGGTTTGCGAGGCTGCAACATCGGTCAAGGAGACCTGCGACCGTGACGGCGGAGAGAAGGAGACCGTGATCAGCAATTTTCCGGTTGTCTTGTCGAAGCCCTTCAGTTGATCAAGGTCGGCGACGTAGAGCATGGCCCCAACTAAGGCCATTCCCTTGGGCGCGTGCAGCGAGACCTCTGACACCCCGCCTTGGATGAACTTGAGGTTGATAATTTTTCCCTCGGTATTCAATTTCGTGATGAACCCGTTATTATCACGAGCTTCAGGCTCTCCATTGACGTTGGAGATGAAATATTCTTTTCCTGAGGCATCGCCGATAAAGCTATTGGGCGTCTCCAGCCCGGTAATTTGCGCTGCCTCGCAGGGTAAGGAAAGACCAAGAATCAGGGCTGCAAAAAGGAAAGGGTGCTGATAGGAAGATAGAGGCAACGGAAGGGTATCCCAGAATTAGTCTTGTAGTCATCGTATCCAAGGGGTAACTTGACTGTCAAGAAACGACGATGCGGGAGTATCATCGTTTGAAAATTGTCCCTGCCTGCTCACGCATCATCGTCCAGCGTTGACTTGCATAAAATTCCCCTGCTAAGTTGCCAGAAAATTTACTGACTGACTCGCGAGAGGGAGGAAGATCGTGGCCGCACAATTGATTGATGGCAAAGCATTGGCGCAACAGGTTCGTGATCGGCTGGCACAAGAATCGGCAGAATTATTGGCGAAAAAGGGGATAGTCCCTGGCCTGGCGACCATCCTGGTCGGCGATGATCCCGCCTCGCATGTCTACGTGAAGAACAAACAAAAGGCGTGCGAAATGGCCGGCATCTATGTTGACGACCACAAGCTCCCAGCCAGTACGAGTCAGGCCGACTTATTAGCGCTTATCGAAAAAAAGAATACGGATCCCAAGATTCATGGCATCCTGGTTCAACTACCCTTACCCAAGCATATCGATAGCAAGGTGATTCTCGAAGCGGTGTCTCCGCTGAAGGATGCAGACGGGTTTCATCCCTACAACTTCGGCCGACTGGTGGAGGGGCACCCCGTGTTTGAAGCCTGTACACCCAAGGGCGTGATTAAGATGATTGAATCTGCCGGGGTAACTATCGAGGGTAAACGGGCTGTCGTCGTTGGACGAAGCAACATTGTGGGGAAGCCGCTGGCGCTGATGTTGCTGCAGCGGAACGCGACCGTCACAATTTGCCATTCAAAAACCAAGGATCTTCCTGCGGTCTGCCGTGAGGCCGATCTGCTCCTCGTTGCGATCGGGAAAGCCAAGTTCGTCACCGCGGATATGGTACGCGAAGGGGCAGTCGTGATCGATGTGGGCACGAACAAGACACCGGAGGGGAAGTTATGCGGCGATGTGGATTTTGAGCCGGTGAAGCAGAAGGCGGGCTGGATCAGCCCGGTGCCAGGCGGTGTGGGTCCCATGACGATTGCCATGTTGCTGGAGAATACGGTCGAGTCCGCGAAACGGGCAGCAGGAATGAAATGAGAGGCCGGGAATGAGCCGAGAGCCGCAGCGTTTGATCGATGTTCTGAATCGCGGAACATTCGCCGTGACCGTCGAATATAACCCCCCCAAGGGGACGAATATC
This sequence comes from Nitrospira sp. BLG_1, assembly GCF_047338595.1. Lineage (NCBI taxonomy): Bacteria > Pseudomonadati > Nitrospirota > Nitrospiria > Nitrospirales > Nitrospiraceae > Nitrospira > Nitrospira sp. BLG_1. Next base: position 137,303 of record NZ_JBLFBO010000002.1, on the reverse strand, counting down.
TCCGCGGTGCTGGAGAATGCCAAACAGCTGGTGGGGCGTGTCCATGGCGTGAATATCACCGACAACACCGCCGCAGTAGTTCGGGCAGGATCGCTTCCGGTCTGCCGCCTGCTCTACGAGCTGGGGCATGATCCTGTCATGCAACTGACCTGTCGTGATCGCAATCGGATTGCGATGCAATCGGATTTGATGGGCGCCCATATGCTTGGGATCAGGAACATTTTATGCCTCACTGGCGACTATCCCACAGTCGGGGATCACAAAGAGGCCAAGCCCGTCTACGATCTGGACTCGGTCCAAGTCATGCAGCTGGTGCAGGGCTTGAACAACGGCAAGGACATGATGGGTAACAAGCTCGACGGGTCCACGGCCTTCACGATCGGGGCGGCCGTGACACCGGAGGCCGATCTCATCGGGCCGGTGTTGGCGAAATTTGAGGTGAAAGTGAAAGCCGGCGCCCAATTCTTCCAGACCCAAGCGGTCTATAATCCCGAGATTTTTGCCAGCTTCATGAAACAGGTGCGACCGTTTAACGTGAAGGTATTGGCGGGGATCCTCGTGTTACGGAACCACAAGATGGCCGAATTCATGAACGCCAATATCCCCGGGATGGCGGTGCCGAAGGAGATGATCGATGAACTGAAGGCTGCCGGAGATCGGGCTGAGGATGTCGGCGTTGACATTGCCGTGCGGTCAATCAAGGCAGTACGCCCCCATTGTGACGGAGTTCATCTCATGGCGATCAAGGCCACGCATCGATTGGCTGAGATCATCACCAAGGCAGAATTGGGCTGATGACGATCCTTGACGTTCAGCAGCATAAACGGGAACGTAAGAAGCTCGTCGTCGTCACGGCCTACGATGCATTGTTTGCCGGTATTGTCGAGCAAGCGGGTATCCGGGTCATCTTGGTCGGAGATTCTCTTGGTGTGGTTGTTCAGGGGAAGGCCAATACCCTCTCTGTGACGATGGAAGACATGCTCTATCACACCAAGCTTGTGGCGGGTGCGGCCTCACGTGCTCTGGTCATCAGTGACATGCCGTTTATGTCGTATCAGGTCAGCACTGAAGATGCGGTGCGCAACGCAGGTCGATTAATCCAGGCCGGCGCTGCTGCGGTCAAGCTCGAAGGCGGTGCCGTCATGGCTGATCGGGTGAAAGCGATGACCAGTCTGGGGATTCCCGTCGTGGGCCATCTGGGCATGACGCCGCAGTCCGTTCATGCGCTCGGTGGGTATAAAGTCCAGGGGAAGGTGGATGATCAAGTCTCCAAATTGCTGGACGATGCGAGATCGCTTGAAGCGGCCGGAGCGTTTGCGCTCGTGTTGGAGGCGATCCCTGCAGAGCTTGCCAGAAGGGTGACTCAGGCGCTGTCAATTTCCACCATTGGGATTGGGGCAGGGCCTCACTGCGATGGCCAAGTCCTCGTACTCTACGATCTTCTCGGTCTCTTCGATACCTTCGTCCCGAAATTCGTGAAGACCTATGCGCACCTCAAGACCGATGCCATCCAAGCCCTGAGTCGATACAAAGAAGAAGTCGAGCAGGGGAGATTTCCCAGCGATTCAGAAAGCTATCACTGAGCGGTTTCAGTCTTGGCCGGTCATCCCGTTGCATGGAACCTGAAAAAGTTTCCGGTCCTCCAGGCATACGGCCGTCAGTTCTCTTCCCCACACGCAACCGCTGTCGATCGAGAGAAGCTGGTCTTTGCAGTGAAGCCCTAGCGCCGCCCAGTGGCCGCAGACAATCGTTGTGTCGCGATGCTTCCTGTTCGTGATTTTAAACCAGGGGAAGTATCCGGAAGGGATTCGCTCAGGGGGACCATTATAGGAAGATTCCATTCGACCGTCAGATGAACAGGCGCGGAGTCTGGTCAATACTTTGATGATGGTGGCGAGCCTGGTCGGGCCGGACAGGTTCGAAGACCATTGGAGATGTTTACTCGGATACAACGCGCGAAGGGTGTCTCGATAAGAAGGACCTTGCAGACTCACCTCGACCTCACGGGCCAGCATCTCCGCCTCGTCGATGGACCATTGCGGGAGTAAGCCGGCATGGACCATGGCAAACGGCCCTTCACGATACAAGAGCCGTTGCTGTCTGAGCCACGCCAGAAGTTCCTCCCGATCCGGTGCGGCGAGAACCGCTTGCAACGTGTCTTCCGGACGAACAGTCGCGATCTGTTCCGCCACGGCAAGGAGGAAGAGATCGTGGTTGCCCAAGACGGCGACGGCCCGATTTCCAAGCTTCTTGATGTAGCGAAGGACGCTCAGCGAGTCAGGGCCACGATTGACCAGATCGCCGACGAACCAGAGGCGATCTCTGGAAGGGTCGAATCGAATATGCTGGATGAGACGTTGCAAAGGTTCGTAACATCCCTGCACATCTCCGATCGCGTAGGTGGCCATGAGTAGCCTTGAGGGTACCGTGCCGCGTTTGATGGTGCAAGCACTTCGCTCCGCAATCCCGGTCAGCGTCAGCCATGAAGCCGAATCAACGTAAGATTATAGTGTTTCAATGTGCACCCATTCGTTTTAGGCTGCTTTTTTCAACCAGGGTGCCAATGCGTGGTGCAGTTGATCGACAGTGAAGGGTTTGGTGAGGTACCCGTCCATTCCGGCCGCCAGACACTGTTCTCGATCGCCTTCCATCGCATTGGCAGTGAGCGCGAGGATTGGGAGACGGCGGCGATGTGAGTGCTGGCTCTCCTGTTCACGAATCAACTGAGAAGCCTTCAAGCCATCAAGGTTCGGCATCTGGCAATCCATGAGGACCAGGTCGTAGGAGTGAGCGGCGACTGCGGTGAGCGCTTCTTGCCCGTCTTCGGCAATGTCTACCGCACATCCCAATAATTCCAGCATTGCCACGGCGATTTCACGATTAACCACGTTGTCTTCGGCGAGCAAGATTTTCCCGTGGAGAGTCGCTGGATGATGTTGCGGCTGTGCTATGGCCGATGCCGTCTCTTTGTCCGGACGAACCTCCAGTGGAACGGTAAGTCCAAACGTTGAGCCGAGACCCGGTGTGCTTTCGAGATCAACGGTTCCTCCCATCAAGCGAACAAGCTGTTTGACGATCGCGAGACCGAGACCAGTTCCTCCAAACTTGCGGGTCGTCGATTCGTCGGCTTGGGCAAATGCATCGAAAATGCGGGACTGCGATTCGGGTGGAATGCCGATGCCTGTATCACGAACTGTCACACGAAGTAGGATCTGCTCAGCGTCACGCTTGAGACAGTCCGCACTGACGGTGATCGATCCGTTGGCGGTAAATTTAATGGCGTTCCCAATGAGATTCAGTAGGACTTGTCGCAATCGTGTTGGATCTCCCCGAAGTGTAGAGGGAATACTCGATGATATCTGCACGGACAGGGAGAGCCCCTTTTGACGAGCAACTTCGGAAAGTAACGTGATGACATCATCAAGGAGGTGGGAGAGGTTCATATCGGTGTGCTCGAGTTGGAGCTTCCCGACCTCAATCTTAGAGTAATCCAGAATGCCATTGATGATCGTGAGCAACGAGGCGGCAGATTGTTGCACGGTATGGGCCATATGCTGCTGTTTCTCGGTGAGGGGGGTCGCGAGGAGCAGTTCAGTCATACCGAGGATTCCGTTCATCGGAGTGCGGATTTCATGACTCATGTTGGCCAAGAATTGAGACTTTGCGACGCTGGCCGCTTCAGCGGCATCTTTCGCGAGGGTCAATTCTCGTTGAACAGACTTGATCGTCGTAATGTCCGATGCGACACCAAGAAAACTCGTGATCGCCCCTTCGGGATTGCGTAAAGCTGTGATAGTCAGGAGGACGGTGAGTCGACTCCCATCCTTTCTGATGTAGGTCCACTCATGGGCATTGGGAAGTCCTCGACGAGACTTTTCGACGAAGACGTTGAAACCTGGTTCTAAGTCAATGCCAAGCTCTGCAGAAAACGCCTGGGCACGTGTCACCACTTCCTGGGGGTCGTGGAAAATCGCCGGTGTCTGTTTCCCAACCAATTCTCCAGCCGAGTAACCTAAGAGCTGTTCAGCGGCAGGATTGAACACACGGATGATTCCATCCGGCGTCGCCGAGATGATGGCGTGCCCGGCATTGTCCAGGATCGCCTTCTGAAATTCAGACAAGTCACGAAGCGCTTGTTCCGCGCGTTTCTGTTCGCTGATGTCTCGTACGGTGGCCTGTAAACCCGTTTGTCCCTTCAACGTAACTCGAGTCAACAAAACGGTTGCAGTGAAGTTCGGTCCGTTGATGCGGCGATGGGTCCATTCAAAAAAATGCGATCCATCCTCCATGGCTTGTCGAATCACTTTTGGGGCTTTATCGGCTGAGCGTTCACCGTCCGGCTGAAGAAGAGGCGATACATCCCATGGGCCGAGTGTGGTGAAGTGCTCGATGCTCTTGGCTCCGAACAGGGCAACGGTTGCAGGATTGCATGTGGTGAATTTCCATTCCGGGGGAAACAGCAGCATGATGGCATCACGCGACGATTCGAACAGTTCACGGTACTTGGTTTCACTTTCCCGTAATGCCTGCTTTATCTGGGTGTGTTCCGATGGCTGATTCATGCCAGACACTTCAGAAACGATTAGGGAAGACCGATTTCATTGTGTGGGTGGGCACGACGATCGCTCGATGGAAATGTGGTGCGCAATTGCGTTGCCGGAGACAGCGCTGTCCGCCCATCGATGTTTTGTGTGAGCGGTCTGAATTCTTGAGAAAATCTCATCACACTTTCCTCGAAAAATCGAGTTGTTCCAGATATTGCTCCTTTAGGGGAGTAGTGAATTACGCCACCTATGCTTCGTCAAGGCTCGCTCTCGCTCCACGGGGAATGTGCGGATGAGTGTAGGGGGAAGGCGAATCGTCGATCAGTTTGATTTGTTTCAGACAGCGAGTGCGGCCGGCGAGTGCTTCATTGATACGGTGACATTGACAGTTCACCCTGAAGCCCGTCGAAGAGCGTAGGGCGAACGGTAAGGTTAAGGAACTTACGGGATATTACACCAGGAGATTACGGCTTTTGTGGAGGGTAGCGAGCCTCAATCTTGCTTGAGAGCCCGCCTCGTGCGGTGAAAGTACCGGTCACCGTTGCCCACACAGGCCTACAGGCCTTGACGACATCATGAAGGATGCGGTTGACGGAGTTCTCGTAAAAGATGCCGAGATTCCGGTAGGCGTGGATATACATTTTGAGCGCTTTGAGTTCGAGACAGGCTTTGTCGGGCATGTAGTGCAGCGTGATGGTGCCGAAATCCGGCAAATTCGTCTTGGGGCAAATCGCCGTGTACTCGGGAATCTCGATCGTGATCTCATAGCCCTTATACTGGTTTGGAAAGGTTTCGATCTCCGGCAGCGGCGCATTGATCCCACTCTTGGCATGCCGCTCATTGTAGCCTAGCCTTGTGACCTTGGGCTGTCTTCCGACCGTTTCACGTTTCACGTTTCACGCCTCACTACACTTGTTTCATCCAATCAGTCTGACCGATCTTCTCTAATTCGAGATACAGGGAGACCCATGGACATTTCATGTCCGGGTATACCTCACACAGTCCACCTTTCCGGACTCCTCCACAGGGGCCATGTGCCATGAATTTTGGGCACTCGGCCTTGAGTGTGTTATCAGGAATCGGGGGGCGTTTATGCACTCCACCGACATGGGTCCCGGCCTCGTCTTCGCCGGGGATCAGTACTCGCAGCGACATACATTGCAGTGTAAACAGATTGTTGTGGATCGGCAATCTCTAAACATGAATTGCCATACATAAGCCAAGCAGTCTCCGCAGCAACCAGCTCCATGGCTTGGGGCAAATGGCCTACGTCTGACCGTCGAATCTAGGCCTTCTTTTGGAAACCGTGGGTCCTCTTTGAAGTTGCGTTGATTTTCGTGACGTTATACTATCTTCAGGAGATTTCGACAGCCTGTTAGTCGGTGGGGCAACCTAATCTGCGCAGAGAAAAGGCCGTACAAACATTGACAGTCTTTTTTCGGCTTTGCTAGGATGCCTGTGGTCTGGTGGTTCGGTTTAGAGTGTACTGAATCGTTCAAACCCTCAAGTCCCCAAGTTTTCTTTCGTGAGTCATGATTCGGCAGAGTGACGAAAATATGAGCAGCGGCATGCCGTTGCCAACGATATAAGGGAGGTGCCTAATGAGCCTTGATTACGTCAAGTTCTCCAACGGATTTGAAAAGTTTATGCCGAAAGAATATCGAGATTTGGTCGAGCACGGACCGTTTGGCAAGAAAGTCTCGGTTTCACAGGTTGGAAGTTTCAAGGAAGTGCTTGAAGAACACCCTATGTGCGCCGGTTGTGCGATGACGCTCTTCATTCGCTTGGCTATGGTGGCGTTCCCAAATCCAGAAGATACGATTACCGTCGGGACGGCCGGTTGTGGTCGTCTGGCTATTTCGCAGGCTGCCATTCCCTTTGTCTATGGCAACTACGGAGACCAGAATGGAGTGGCGAGCGGCCTCTCACGTGGCCTTCGGCTTCGTTTCGGTGACAAGCCGAAAGATGTGGTCGTGATGGCCGGGGATGGTGGAACGGCGGACATCGGTTTCCAGCAGGTGCTGCATTCATGGTTCCGCAAGGAACGATTTACGACCATCATGTTGGACAACGAAGTGTACGGAAATACCGGCGGTCAAGAAAGCGGGATGACCAACCGTGGTGCGGTGTTGAAGATGGCTCCTCTCGGGAAGAAGTTCGAGAAGATGGATATGCTGCAGATGGCGAAGGTCGCGGGTTGTGCCTATGTGGCGACCGTGGTGCCGAATAATCCGCGTCGTGTGGAAAGCGTCATCAAGAAAGCCGTGCTGATCGCACGCGAAGTCGGGTCCACCTATATTCAAGCCTACACATCCTGCAACATTGAGTACGCCATTCCGACCGATAAGGTCATGGAAGACGCGAAGACGGTTGAAAATGACCGGTATCAGTTTACGGAGTATGTCAGCGAAGAAGCGAAGCAGTATCTCACTGAGCGCTATGGCTACAAGGAGTTTCTTGCCAAGCCGGCTGCTGCGATTCCTAATAAGGCCTAAGCGAACGAAGGAGAGTCCACGATGGCAAAGCGCTTCAATATTCGAATGGCAGGTGTGGGCGGACAAGGCGTCGTGACTGGGTCGCACATACTGAGTACTGCCGTCATCAATGCCGGCGGTGAAAGCACGATCGTGCCGTTCTATGGATCGGAAAAGCGAATGGCGCCGGTCGAAAGCTATGTTCGCGTGTCGGATGAACCGATCTATGAGATCGGCGAAATCACCTTCCCGCACATCATTATCATCTTCCATCCTCAAGTCATTACGCACGGCAAGTCTTACACGATGCCGTTCTACTTCGGCTTGAAGGAAGATGGGATTGCATTGATCAACAACGATGGGCCGATGAATCTCCATCGAGATCAGGCGGCTGAGCTGAAAGAACGGCGTGCGAAGCTGTATTACTTCCCTGCGACGAAGATCTCTCTTGAAGTCGCCGGTATGGATCTGGCTACCAACATGGCGTTGATGGGCTGTATCGGTGCCATTACGGGGTTGACGAGCATGGCGGGGCTGGATCAAGCCGTGAAGGATCGGTTCCTTGGGAAGGGCTTCGTGGTATCTGGTGGTACGGCCGCGCTTGACAGCGTCGTGGAGCGGAAGTTCAAAAAGAAGCAAGAACTGATCGAAAAGAACGTTGCCGTCATGCGGGCCGGGTGGAACTACGCTGTTGATCATGGTTGGGCTGCGGCTGATGTCAAGCGGGTGGAAGAGCCTGTCGCTGCAGCCACCGCGTAACCGGTTATAAAGGAGTTTCCATGTACCTCGTAGCCGATATCAGTGTCGAAATTTGTGCCGCGAAGAGTTGTAAGCTTTGCACGCAGTACTGTCCGGAAGCCAACACGATCCTCTACAGCGACGAGATGGGTAAAGATCAAGGGTTCAAGTACGGATCCGCCTATGTCGCTGTTGACCGATGTAAAGGATGTGCGCAATGTGTGTGGGTCTGCGACACCATGGCAAAGAATAATGCCATCAAGATGATCATGATCGACCAACTGCCCAAAGCGGCATTGACGGACAATATTACGTACGGAGAGAAGAGCACCACGGCGGTGTTAGCAAGCCCTGTCGTCGGGTAAGGAAAGGGAATCAGGCGTGGCCATCACACAAGATACGAGAGAGCGGATCATCGTGCCGGGTCCGGCGGGGTTCCACCCGCCGTCTGCGGCTCAGTTAGGTGTCGACCTGCCGGATCCTGGGCAGGGATTGTACTACGGCCTTCTTGAGCCAAATGAGGAAGTTGTTATTGAAGAGATGGCTCGAAAGATGCTGACGAGCCCGAATGCGACGATTTTCCCGGGTCCCTTGCTTTTGTGGGCCTGGAACGACCATGCAGTAGAAAAAGCAAAAGCGACATTGGAAATTGCCGCACAGATTCCGGAAGTAATGATTATTCCCATGCCGGATTATCGTCCGAAGTATCCGAAGATCGATCCTGAGGAAGTGATCAATCCGAATCATCCGAATTTGACGATCTGGGGCAACAAGATCGAAGCCTGCATCTTTATCGGTGTGCATTGCCATTATGCCAACCTCACCCTCAAGATGATCCGGGCGGGAACCAATTGCTGTACGATGGCGATCTGTGCGGAGCAAGGCCACGAAGATGCCATGCTTACGATCCGGGACTCCGATACGCTGAAAATCAAGCGCGTCGCGCAGATTTTTAAGCGTGTCCGGGAAGAACTGGGGATCAAGTTGCCGGAGAATGGAGAAAACGTCCGTTTTACCGGTACCCAGTCAAAGGTCCATGGTGGTAAGACTCATACCAATCCGATGGCGTTTGCCCCGACTCCTGGTGGAGCAGGCAGTGCAGCCATGTTTGGCCATTCTGCAGAACAGATGAAGCGAGAAGGGTAGGCTGAGCGAATAGCTCACCGCCCATATAGAGAGGTGCGATTATGAGCGAGACTGAAGTGAAAACGAATCCACAAGGCGACCCGATTACCAGTGTGGCGGCTCCAGCGAGCGCTAAGAAGCAAGATCCGCATGGCGAAGCAAAACGTCAGAAGGTCGTGACTCCTGAATACATGTTTCATGAGGCACCGCGGACGAAGGAGTTCATCACGGGCAGCGAAGCGGCCAAGGAAGCGATCCGTCGCTCAAACGTGGATTTAGCCATCGCCTATCCGATCACACCGCAGAGTGAAACTATGCAGCTCGTCGGGGTGCTCTACGGTGAAGGCTATGTGAAAGAGTACTATCGTGGTGAAGAAGAAGTCGGTGTGATGGCTGCCATCGCAGGTGGATCTCGTGCAGGCGTTCGATGCTATACGGCCACAGCTGGGCCCGGTACGTTGCGTGGGCTGGAAGGCATTGCGTCCTGGCCTGGCCACCGGCTTCCGGTGGTTGCGATGTTTACCTGCCGCGTCGTCAATGCGCCACTTGCCATTCAGCCGGACAATATCGAAGTCGCGTACCTGCTGAACTGCGGCATGATTGTGTTCCATGCCGAAAATCAACAGGACATGTTCGATTTCACGATGGCCGGCTTCACGATCAGTGAAAAGAACGACGTGACCCTGCCGGTTGGGGTCTGCTGCGACGGGTTCTTTGTGACGCATGCCCGTGGCTACGTGCGGATGCAAGATCGTGGGATCAAGTTGCCGCCGCGTGAAGCCTGGCGTGGTGCGGTGCCGGTACTCGATGCCGAGAATCCTCCGGCTCGTCTGTCCCGTGACGCCCCGGTTCAGAAGTCGAACTTCATGGCTTATAACATCCATGCGGTCTGGCAGCAGGAAGTGTGGGCGGCTGTCGAGCGGTCCCGCAAGTACATTAATAAGTACATGGGTGGTTTGCTGACAGCGGAAAATGTGGAAGGCGCTGATGCGATCATTATCGCTTCTGGAAGCGCTGCAGCTCAGTCGCGGGAAGCCGTGCGCCTCTGTAAGGACAAGGGTCTTAATGTCGGCCTCATCAAGGTTCGTTCGCTCCGTCCATTCCCGACTAAGGAGTTGCGCGAATTGTGCGGGAAGGCCAAATTGATCGTCGTCCCGGAATTCAACTATGTCGGCTGGTTGGCGAAAGAAGTAGCCACTGCGATCTATGGGTACTCCAAGGCCAAGATCATCGGAGGCCCGCGCGTCTACGGTGGTCAGTCCATGCCGGTGGAGTTGATCGTGGACGAAGTCGAATCCGGTCTGACCGGGAAGAAGTCGACGAACGTTGCGATGTCGCAGGTCATGGGCGGTACCGTCAATCCAGACGAAGTTGCCCAGTTTATGCGAAGCATCTAACTGCGTACAGAAGCTAAAACACAAAGAGCCTGTCCGGACTTCATTCCGGACAGGCTCTTTTGCTTTTGGTACACTGCGTGAATCGTGATAACGTATCTTCTAAGCATTCAACGAACAACGCTTCACGAAATACGAGCGACGTTGTTACCCCTGAATCTCATCCTCCACCATCTCCTCACTGGCCGGCATCCCGTAAGCCACATATTTCGCATAGGACAGATAGATCCCTGCACTATCCGTCATGGCTTTGGACCCAGCCGTCAACCGCACAACCTTATCGGAACCGGGTGGTTCGATGTTTTGGAGCATGGTGACATGGTCGTGCAGGAGTCGGATATAGCGTTCCACCGCCGATTCAACGTCTTTATAGGCCTTCAGAATATCATCGGTCATGATTGTCCTCCGTAATGCCTTGAGCATACACTACAGCTATGCAACGCCTCAACGTTCCGGTCTCACGGAGACTTCTTGATGCCATCCACGCCTCCGTTGAGGGAACGAACGGTTCGGCTAAGCAGTTGGCTCAGGCCGTAAGCGAGCTGTCGAGAATCTTCACCATAGAACGGGATCGCCTCAGTGTTTCATATCTGGATCGTAGCCACTTGGGTGCGGCATACCTTCAGTATTTCCTGCCGGTCAATCTTGCCAAGATACAGCGGTTGCTCAATGAGATGCGCACGCCTGAAGTGGACGAGCGTTTCTCAGTGTTGGACCTTGGTTCAGGTCCTGGTACCGGGCCGTTGGCAGTCCTCGACTGGTGGCAACAGCAGGCGTTGCCGTATGCCCTGTCCGTCACTGCTGTCGATGGTTCGAAAGTAGCTCTTAGCCAAGCCAGACAGTTGTGGGATCGATACTGCCAGGCGCCTACTGTTGGGGCAGCGAGTTTACAGACCTATGAAGGAGATCTTGAGCGGCAACTCTGGTTGGAACAGGTTAAACGACGGGCGCCATTTGATCTTATTATTCTCGCGAATTGTTTGAACGAGATATATGTAGAGGCAAAAGACCCAGTCGAGATGCGTTCCGGCCTGATCACGGAGTGCTTATCATTGCTCACCCCACACGGTACCGTCATGGTCGTTGAGCCGGCCCTACGAGAAACGTCCCGAGGGTTACTTCACGTGCGTGACCGACTTCTCCAAGAGAAACGTTGCACCATTTACAGCCCCTGCCTCCATGAAAACGCATGCCCAGCATTAGTGAAGCCAGATGACTGGTGCCACGAAGAGCGAGCATGGGAACCACCGCTGTCCATCCAAATAATCGACGAAGAGGTTGGGTTCATCAAAGACGCATTGAAGTTTTCTTATCTGCTGTTAAGGAAAGACGGCAAGACCATCGTCGAGCGACAGTCTGATGTGTTTCGAGTGGTAAGCGAACTGCGAGTCATGAAAGGGGAGAAACGAGCCTGGCTCTGCAATGAACAAGGCCGACAGGAAGTTGGCAGGCAAGATCGCCTCGCCACGTCTCAGAACGAGGTGTTCGATCAGTGGCATCGCGGCGCGATCGTGCAGATTGAAAAAATCGTACATAAGGAACGAAAGGGCAGGGTGTCGACGTTGGGACGGATCGAGGGGGATGGGAAGGTACAACTCCTTCATCTCGTTTGAGGTTTCATTGCGGCGAGGTGTAGCATAGGTATTTCCAATAAGGGGTTAAGGAAAGTTAGTCCGACTCACCCTGGGGAACTGCTGCGCAACGGTTTCCTGCCGGACTATAAGCTGACCGTATCAGGATTTGCCAGCGCACTAGAGGTGTCGCATCAGACGGTGAACGAAGTGCTACGGGAAAGGCGCGCTGTGAGTTCAGAAATAGCGCTGCGGCTTTCTGTTTGGTAACGGTCCTGCCTGAGTTTTGGTTGAATGCCTAGCGAACATGTAATCTGTGGGCGGCGGCGAGACAGGAGAAGGAGCAAAGCAATCGCATTGTGCCATTGAACGTATGAACATAGCATGACGGAACTATTCAATGCGCACGCACAATTCTCAGTTCCCGGCAAAGCCGTCAAACGGGACTGTCTTGAGTGCTCAATAGACTGTCCACGACCATCTTCAACGGATGTGCACTGAGAAGAGTAAATGGAGTGTTTGCGTGATGAACCACAGCATCCCTAGGTTGCCTGGCAATCTATGAGCATCATTTATAAGATCACGTATCCAAATGGAAAAATCTACGTGGGACAAGACAGAACTGACGACATCAACTATTTCGGCAGCCCTGATAGCGCACTGATTGCCAAAGACTTCAATAAAGAACAGAGACGCCGGTTTACAGTCACGAGGGAAATCCTTTGGGAGTCTTGTACCGCTACGCAAGGTGAGGTCGCACAGAGAGAAGTAGAATTCATCATCTCATTAAAATCAAACAATCCTTCCGTGGGTTATAATCAATGGCCCAAGTTCAGGGAGTAGAGGGGCTTCTCCGGACAGAGCCCTTCTGGAGTCTGTATTGAAAAGCTGAGAGAAGTCGGATGGCTGGATGTCGAGTGCGGGGTTCGTTAATCCGCTTCCGGCTCTGAACTGCCGTGCTGGTGCGACACCTTGTCTTCCTCGAAGAGGTCCGCCATTTCCTCAGCCATGATGGCATCATCGTCCTGAATGGCGAATACGGGGATTTCTTTTCTCACCTTGGGCTTTTCTTCCGGCGAGAGGTCCGGCTGTTTTGGCGTGTCACTCATGATTTCAGTATATACCAAATATTGAGAAAAGATGGTGGCTTATTCAAATGCCTCTAGCGAGGATTTCTCGACAAATTGTCGTTGACAGCCCTGACAGGTGACAAAGTAGTAGGCGTCCCGTACGGACAGGGTGGCTCGAAGATCGAGGTTCACACCCCGATGATTGCACGCGGTGCATGAAATCTCCTTTAAGCGAAACGGGATGTCAGGCTGTGTGCGGAGATAGAATTCCATGTCGGTATAGACGGGGAAGGTGTAAAAACACTTCTTACAGATGCCCCGCCAGTCGCCGTCAGCCCCCATGAACCGTTCATCGATGGCAAAACTCGATTGTTTGCAGATGGCGCAGGGAACTGTGTTCAGCCGGCGTTCCACTTCCTGCTGAGTGAGCGTGACCATGCGGAGAGTATAACGGGCGAGGAAAAGGAATCGCAACTGGTGCCGCAGTGCCGGTAAGAATGCTTGACGCTTCTCCGGGGCACGTTATACTCACAATGCCATGCACATGATTACAGACCAATTGTTGGTCGGGAACATCGACGATGCGCAGCAACCGCCGGCGGTCGTCGGGACTCTGTTGCTGGTGGCCGAAGAGTTGACCGTCACTCCTGCCCCCTGGATGGATTACCGCCACATTCCCTTTCGAGAGTTTGCGAAGGCCGATCCTGCAAAGTTGATGGAAGCGGTACAATGGCTTGAGTCTCGAGCACCGACCGAGCGAAAACTAGTCTGTTGCCGGGCCGGCATGGGGCGATCGGTTTCCGTCGTGATGGCGTACCTCTGTTGTGTGGAAGGGAAATCCTACGACGAAGTGCTGAAACTCGTCATGATACGGCATCCAGGTGCCATGCCGCTGCCGAATCTACAGGTCGCCATCGAGCAGGTTCGTCAACTCCGCCGTTCCAATCCGTCTCGCCAGGCTGGTTCGTAACACGGTTCTCGCTTTCATCGCACAATCTTGCCTTTCCCTCCCTCTCGTGGCTTAATGCCGCACATTTTTTACTCAGAACGCGGTTACGGAATGCCTGAACTTCCCGAAGCTGAAGTCGTCGCTCGACAAATCCGCGCACGTCTACTAGGTGCGCAGCTGACCGATGTGTGGATCGGACGAGCGGATATTGTTCGAGAGGGGTATGACACCGCGTCGTGGTATTGCGGTGCGGCCCTCCAGTCCGTTGAGCGGTTCGGCAAAAGTGTCGCCTTGGGGTTTGTGAACAGTCGAGCGTGTCGCTATGTCGTGGCTGAGTTGGGGATGACCGGACTTCTCCTGTTCCAATCGGCACCGACCAAACATCCACAGCATGTTCATGCGAGACTGTCGTTCAAAGGAGGTGACGAACCAGAACTGCGGTATTGGAACCCCCGCAGATTTGGACGCCTCTCGCTGTTGGATAAAGTCGGACTGGATCGCTATCGCACTCGCCGGTTTGGGATGGATCCATTGGCCGCATCTCAGCAGGACTTTGTGCGACTCTTACAGGAGCGCCGTGGGCGGCTCAAAACCCTCTTGATGCATCAACAAGTCATTGCCGGCATCGGGAACATCTATGCGAACGAAATTCTCTTTCGGGCCGGCCTCCACCCGAATCACCAGGTTCATCAGGTGCCGGTGCGCAAGATCGTAGCGCTCTATGCGATCATGCAGGAGGTCCTGGATGAGGCCATCAGTCATGGGGGATCGAGTGTGCGAGACTTTTTTGCTCCTGACGGGAGCGAGGGGCAATACAAGCGGCGGCATCTGGTTTATGGAAAAGAGGGACAACCCTGCCCGAATCACTGTGGTGGAGTGATTCAACGCCTTCGGGGCGAACGGAGCTCATATTTTTGTCCCCGTTGTCAGGCCATGCGGTCGAAACGACAACCCTAGTCGACAAAACTTATTATATTGCCGATGGTTAGGATGATATCTTGCGAAATGTCTTCGCTAGGTCTTTTGATCCCCCTCACTATTAGTTCCTCTGGCGTCTTGAGTCATCCTGTCAGTTTCAGCTAAAATCCCGCTCCCCTATTTGCCTGAGTTACTACGAAGGAGAATTCGCATGGCTAAGGTGTTGGAAGGCCCCGGCATGGGGCTGATGAAGAAGTGGGGGATTCACGTCCCCAACTATGTCGTCGTCACGTCCGTTGACGAACTGACCAAGCTCGGACAAGCCAATGATTGGATGAAGACCTCGAAGTTAGTGGCAAAAGCGCACGAGGCGCTCGGCTCACGCTTTAAGCTCGGTCTGGTCAAGGTTGGTTTGGATCTGAACGGCGCAATCGCTGCGACCAAGGAAATGATCGGTCGTCAAGTCGGCAGCATCACCGTGTCGCAGGTCATTGTGTCGGAGATGGTCCCACATAAAGAGGAATACTATTGTGCGGTGAAGTCGACCCGCGAAGGCAGCGAGATCCTTGTCGCCAATTGCGGTGGGATCGAGGTCGAGTCGAACTGGGACCGCGTGAAACGCCTCTGCTTGGAAGTCGGGCAGACTCCCTCGGCGGGTCAACTCGAAAAACTTTCGAAAGAGGCCGGCTTTACGGGCCCGCTCGCGAAAAAGATGGCTGACTTCGCGGGCAAGATGTTCACCTGTTTCGACAGCGAGGACGCACAATATCTCGAAGTGAATCCAGTCGTCACGCGAGAGAGTGATGGCGAATTGGTCGCGCTCGATGCGGTGACGTTGCTGGATGGTGACGCCAAGTTCCGCCATCCGGATTGGAACTTTCAATTCGCCGCTGAGTTCGGCCGTTCCTACAGTAAAGATGAAATGGAAGTCATGGCGGTCGACAGCAAGATCAAGGGGTCCGTCAAGTTCATCGAGATTCCGGGTGGTGACACAGCCATGCTGCCGGCAGGCGGCGGCGCAAGTGTCTACTATTCTGATGCGGTTGTGGCACGAGGCGGGAAGCTGGCGAACTATGCCGAGTATTCCGGTGATCCGCCGGATTGGGCTGTGGAAGTGTTGACGGAAAAAGTTTGTTCGTTGCCCGGTATCAAGAACATCATCGTCGGTGGTGCGATCGCGAATTTTACCGACGTCAAGAAGACCTTCGGCGGTATCATCAACGGATTCCGCAAAGCGAAGGGCGACGGCAAGTTAAAGGGCGTGAAGATCTGGGTGCGCCGCGGCGGGCCGCGTGAGAAGGAAGGTCTCGATGCGATGCGCGCACTGAAGGACGAGGGCTTCGACATCAACGTCTTCGACCGCAACACTCCGCTGACGGACATCGTCGACAAAGCGTTACAGAAGTAACGAGCTATCAGCTATTAGCCATCAGCTGTCGGCTGAATGCTGACCGCTGGAGGCTTCACTGTTGGAGGACTTTCGATGAGTATTCTGGCCAATAAAGACACCCGCGTGGTGATTCAGGGTGGAGCCGCCGGTGTCAATGCAGCACGCCGCATGGCGGAGTTCTGTTATCTAATTAAACGCCCCCTCACGGTCGAGGCGTTCGTCTATCCGCCCGATGCCGGCAAGACCAATGAAGTGCCGTACGGCAGCGGGTTGATTGCGATCCCCATCTACAAGACGATCGCCGAAGCGACGAAGAATCATCCAGCCATCAATACCAGCCTTGTCTACATCGGTGCCGATCGCGCCATGAAGGGTGGGATGGAAGCGTTGGATGATCCGAACATCAAGGTCGTCTCCATGATCACCGAGGGTGTTCCGGAAAAGGACGCCAAACTGCTTGGGGCGCATGCGCGCAAGCTCGGTAAGGTGTTCAACGGGCCATCCTCGATCGGGATCATCTCGGCAGGGGCGTGCCGGTTGGGCGTCATCGGTGGCGCGTTCGACAACCTCGTGCTCTCGAAGTTGTATCGTGAAGGCTCTTTCGGCGTGATTACAAAGTCAGGCGGCCTCTCGAACGAAATTATCTGGATCTGCTCACAATTCGCCGATGGCATCACGACGGCCATTGGTATCGGTGGCGATGCCTATCCCGGCACCGACTATGTGAGCTACCTGGAAATGTTTGAAAACGATCCGCAGACCAAGGCGGTCGTCATCGTCGGTGAGATGGGCGGAGACCTCGAAGAGCGGGCCGCTGAGTGGTATGGAGCCAAGAAGCGTCGTGTCAAGTTGATCGGCGTGGTTTCGGGGTTCTGCCAGGAGAGCTTGCCGAAGGGCATGAAGTTCGGTCATGCCGGTGCCAAGGAAGGGATGAAAGGCGAGGGATCAGCACGATCCAAGTCGGACGCGCTCAAGAAATCAGGGGCCATCGTCCCGCCGACGTTCGGAGCCTTGGGGCCGGCCATCAAGGAAACCTATCAAGAACTGCTCAAGTCCGGTCAGGTGAAGGAGCCGGTGGAGCCGGCGGTGCTGCCGAGGTTGCCGAAGTCGGTTGAAGAGGCGATGAAGGCGGACGAAGTGATGGTGGCTCCGTTGATCCGGACCACGATCAGCGACGACCGTGGCGATGAGCCTTGCTATGTCGGGTATCCAGCCTCAGAGCTTATCAACAAGGGATACGAGATACCTCACGTCATCGGTTTGCTCTGGGATAAGCGCCTCATTTCGAAGCAGGAAGCGGAAATCATCAAGCGCATCATGATGCTTTCGGCGGACCACGGGCCTTGCGTCAGCGGAGCGTACGCGACGATCCTTGCAGCCTGCGCCGGAATCGGCCTGTCTCAAGCAGTCGCGGCCGGGCTCATCATGATCGGTCCGCGCTTCGGCGGCGCAGTGACGGACGCCGGGCGTTGGTTCAAGTATGCCGTTGACAATAAAATGAATGTCGACGAGTTTCTGGCCTACATGAAGAAGAACGTAGGGCCAGTGCCGGGAATCGGTCACCGAGTGAAGAGCCTGCGCAATCCTGACAAGCGGGTCAAGGAACTTGTGGGTTATGTGAAGAGCTTGGATATCAAAACGCCGTGCCTCGACTTCGCCTTGGCGGTGGAGCAGGTCACGGCAGTCAAGAAGGATAACTTGATTTTAAACGTGGACGGCACGATGGCAGCGGTTCTGGTCGACATGGGCTTCCCTGTCGACAGTTTGAACGGCTTCTTTATCTTGTCGCGCACGATCGGATTGATCGGCCACTGGGTCGATCAGAAGCGGCAGGACAGTCGCCTGATCCGACTGTTCGACTATCTGGTGAACTATGCGGCGCCCAAGCGTCGGGAAGTGCCGCCCTTGAAATAGTGCTGAGTAACCAGTGTTGAGTTCTGAGTGTAGGGTCTTCGTCCGGCACTCAGCACCCAGCACTCAGAACTGTAAGGAGCTACTCCCATGTCCATGGATCTCGCGAAAAATCTCTATGCAAAAATGCCGGCGGTCTTCGAGAAGGCCAGAAAGCAATTCGGCCGACCGCTGACGCTGGCGGATAAAATTCTCGTTTCACACGCCGACAACTTCGATACCCAGAATTGGGAGCGGGGGAAGGCCATGCTGGCGCTGCGTCCCGATCGCGTGGCGATGCAAGATGCCACGGCCCAGATGGCCGTGCTGCAGTTCATGCAGGCCAACAAGAAGAAGGCCGCGGTTCCCAGCACGATCCATTGCGACCATCTGATTCGTGCGGAAATGGGATCCGAGAAGGACCTGACGCGCGCCTTGGACGAGAACCGGGAGGTCTATAACTTCCTGGCTTCTGCGGCGAAGAAGTACGGCATCGGATTCTGGAAGCCGGGTGCTGGCATCATTCACCAAGTCGTACTGGAAAATTATGCGTTCCCTGGCTGCTTGATCATCGGGACCGATTCACACACACCGAACGGCGGTGGGTTGGGTGGATTGGCGATCGGCGTCGGTGGGGCGGATGCCGGCGAAGTGATGGCCGGTTTGCCGTGGGAAGTGCTCCATCCGAAATTGATCGGGGTGAAGCTGACAGGCAAGTTGAGCGGATGGGCGTCTGCAAAGGATGTGATCCTCTACCTGTGCGGCTTGTTGACGGTGAAGGGCGGGACGAACAAGATCGTCGAATACTTTGGACCTGGCGCTGAAACGATTAGTGCCACCGGCAAAGGTACGATTTGCAACATGGGTGCGGAACTGGGTGCGACCACATCGGTCTTCCCATTCGATCAGAAGATGGTCGACTATATGACCATTACGGATCGGGCGGATCTGGCAAAGTTGGCCCAGGCAAACAAGGCCTTGTTGACGGCTGATCCAGAGGTGATGCAAGCTCCGGAAAAGTATTACGATCAGATCGTTGAAATCGATCTCTCCAAGTTGGAGCCCCATGTGGTGGGACCTCACACGCCAGACCTTGCCAGGCCGATTTCCAAGCTGAAAGCCGAAGCGCAAGAAAAGGGTTATCCCGTTGAACTGAAGGCGGCGTTGATCGGGAGCTGTACCAATTCCTCGTACGAAGATATCAGCCGTTCGGCTCACGTGGCACAGCAGGCCTTAAAGGCTGGGTTGAAGGCGAAGGCCTCGTTCCTCATTTCCCCCGGATCAGAGCGTATCTATCACACCATGAAGCGTGACGGGTTCTTGGAGACCTTCGAGAAGCTCGGCGGAACCGTGCTGTCTAATTCCTGCGGCCCCTGCATCGGCCAGTGGAAGCGTGCGGACGGGGTGAAGGGCAAGGCCGACTCGATCGTCAGCTCTTTCAACCGGAATTTTCCGGGACGGAATGATGGGATCAGCGAAACCCTTTCGTTCCTCGCAAGCCCGGAAGTGGTGACGGCCTACGCGATCACCGGCGATCTTGGTTTCGATCCGGTCAATCAGGCGGTGAAGGGAGCTGACGGCAAAGAATTCAAGCTCCAAGCCCCAGTTGGCGAGGAGTTGCCGGCCAAGGGTTTTGCGAAGGGTGAAGAGGGTTACGTGGCACCGGCTGACAACGGCGAAGGACTCACCGTTGATCTTCCACCGACGAGCGAACGGTTACAAGTCTTGCAGCCATTTCCGAAGTGGGACGGCAAAGATTTCGAGAAGCTGCCGCTCTTAATCAAGACCAAGGGCAAGACCACGACCGATCATATTTCACCGGCCGGTCCCTGGCTCAAATTCCGAGGCCACCTGGACAAGATCAGTGACAACATGTTCCTCGGCGCCAACAGCGCGTTTTCGTCCGAGCCGGGCAAGGGCACGAACGTGTTGACCGGTGAGTCGAACCTGACGATCGCGCAGATTGCCCGAGCCTACAAGGCACAGGGCATCGGGTCAATCGTGGTCGGCGACGAAAACTACGGCGAGGGCAGCAGCCGGGAGCATGCGGCGATGTCGCCTCGCTTCTTGAACGTGCGCGCGGTCATCACGAAGAGCTTCGCGCGCATTCATGAGACCAATTTGAAAAAACAGGGGATCTTGGCGTTGACCTTCGCTGATCCGAAGGACTACGAGAAGATCGAGCAGCAGGACCGCATCAGTGTGACGGGGCTGAACAGTCTGGCTCCTGGCAAGCCGGTGCAGGTAACAATTCATAAAGCGGATGGCAACGCGCTCACCATCCAGGCGAACCACAGCATCACGGCGCAGCAGATCGCGTGGTTCAAGGCGGGTTCGGCGCTCAATGCGTTGAACTAAACAGTCACACCAAGAGGGAGCGGTATGGCAAGCAAAGCAGACAAAATCATCTATACAAAGACGGATGAGGCGCCGATGTTGGCGACCTATTCCTTCTTGCCGATTATCAATGCCTTCACAAAGGCAGCGGGTGTCACCGTGGAACTGCGCGATATTTCTCTCGCAGGCCGTGTCATCGCGGTATTCCCAGAATATCTGACACCGGAGCAGAAGCAGCATGATGCGTTGGCGGAGCTTGGAGAAATGGCCAAGACGCCGGAAGCGAACATCATTAAGCTGCCGAATATCAGTGCCTCGATTCCGCAGCTGGTTGCGACGATCAAGGAATTACAGAAGCAAGGGTACAAGCTGCCGGACTATCCGGAGAATCCGAAGGACGACAAGGAAAAGGACATCAAGGCCCGCTACGATAAGGTGAAGGGTAGCGCGGTCAATCCGGTGTTGCGCGAGGGCAACTCGGACCGCC
This sequence comes from Nitrospira sp. BLG_1, assembly GCF_047338595.1. Classification (NCBI taxonomy): domain Bacteria; kingdom Pseudomonadati; phylum Nitrospirota; class Nitrospiria; order Nitrospirales; family Nitrospiraceae; genus Nitrospira; species Nitrospira sp. BLG_1. The sequence continues at coordinate 116,416 of NZ_JBLFBO010000002.1, read as the reverse complement.
GTGCTCCGTTGTCCGTCAAGGCCTATGCGCGGAAGCATCCCCATAAGATGGGGGCCTGGTCGCCCGACTCCAAGACTCACGTCTCTCACATGAAGGGGGGCGACTTCTTCTCCAATGAAAAGTCTCGCACGATTCCCGCTGCGACGACGGCGAAAATCGAGTTCGTTGGGGCGGATGGCAAGACTACGGTGCTGAAGGAAAAGGTCACATTGCAGGCCGGTGAAGTGCTGGATGCGACTTTTATGAGTGTCAAGGCGCTTCGCAGGTTCTTGGAAGAGCAGATCGAAGATGCCAAGGCCAAGGGCGTTCTCTTTTCACTCCATATGAAGGCCACCATGATGAAGGTCTCCGACCCGAAGATCTTCGGCCATGGCGTGATTGTCTATTATAAGGATGTGTTTGAAAAGCATGGTGAAACATTCAAGAAGTTGGGCGTGGATCCTGACAATGGTCTCGGCGACGTCTATGCCAAGATCAAGGCCTTGCCGGATGAGCAGCGGAAGGCGATCGAGGCCGATATCCAGGCGGTCTATCAGAAGCGCCCGCCGATGGCGATGGTCAACAGTGACAAGGGAATCACGAATCTCCATGTGCCGAGTGACATCATCATCGACGCGTCCATGCCGCCGGTCATCCGTGATTCCGGCAAGATGTGGAATCCGGCTGGACAGCTGCAGGATGTGAAGTGTGTGATTCCCGACGCAAGTTACGCGCCGGTCTATCACGAGATGGTGGAATTCTGTAAGCAGAAAGGGGCTTTTGACCCAAAGACGATGGGGACGATTCCCAACGTCGGATTGATGGCGCAGGCTGCGGAAGAGTATGGGTCGCATGATAAGACCTTCAAGGCACCGGCCAACGGTACGATCCGCATCGTGGATGCGTCGGGTTCGATCCTCCACGAACATAAGGTTGAAGAGGGCGATATCTGGCGTGCTTGCCAGGTCAAGGATGCCCCGATTCAAGACTGGGTCAAGTTGGCGGTCACGCGTGCTCGGGCAACCGGCGCACCGGCCGTGTTCTGGTTGAACAAGGACCGTGCCCATGATGCTGAATTGATCAAGAAGGTGAATGCCTATCTGCCGAAGCATGATACGAACGGCCTCGAGATCAAGATCATGTCACCGGCTGAAGCCTGCCGGTACTCGATCGAGCGGATGAAGGAAGGCAAGGACACGATTTCTTGCACCGGCAACGTGCTGCGTGACTATCTCACGGACCTCTTCCCGATTCTCGAAATCGGCACCAGCGCCAAGATGCTCTCGATCGTTCCGTTGTTGAACGGTGGCGGGTTGTTCGAGACCGGTGCCGGTGGATCGGCCCCGAAGCATGTGCAGCAGTTCGAACAAGAGGGCTACCTGCGGTGGGATTCGCTCGGTGAGTTCCTGGCGCTGGCTGCTTCGTTGGAACACTTGGCCAAGGCTGGAAATAACCCGGTGGCAAAGATCCTGGCGGACACGCTGGATCAAGCCAATGCAAAGTTCTTGGAGAGCAACAAGTCACCGGCCCGCAAGGTCGGCGAAATCGACAACCGTGGCAGCCATTTCTATCTGGCGCTCTATTGGGCGCAAGCCTTGGCCGCTCAGACGGCGGACAAGAGGATTGCAGAAAAGTTTGCGAAGATCGCCAAAGATTTGAGCGACAATGAGAAGACGATCGACGGCGAATTGTTGGCCGCGCAGGGCAAGCCGCAGGATGTCGGCGGGTATTATCACCCGGACGATGCCAAGGCGTACAAGGCGATGCGGCCGAGCGCGACGTTGAACAAGATCATCGATTCGTTCGTATAAACAGTGAGGAGTCAGGGGTGAGGATTTCTCCTTACCCCTCACCCTTCACCCCTTACTGGTTTGTAAAATGGCTCAAGAATTAAACGAAAATGTGATCGATCAGCCCGAGGTGATGAAGCCCCGGATGGTCACGATCGAGATCGCCGGCAAGAAAGTGGACGTGCCGGAGGGGATTACTGTCGTCCGTGCCATGTGGTACGCCGGGATCGATGTCGTGCGTGGCGTCGGTTGTCTGGGGGGATTCTGCGGGGCCTGTGCCACCTACTACCGGACGAAAGATGATCCGAAAGTGAGAACCTGTCTCGCTTGTCAGATGGCGGTACAGGATGGCATGTCGTTTACGATGATGCCGCCGTTTCCGGCCCGAAAGGCCACCTACGAAATTCAGAAGCTCCAAGACCCGAAACAAGATCTGTTCAATCTCTATCCGGAAGCTCCGCTGTGCCGAAATTGCAATGCCTGCACCGAAGCCTGCCCGCAGAAGATCGACGTGCGGGAAGGAGTTTGGAAGGCTGTTTTCGGTGACTTTAAGAGCGTCTCTGAGATGTTCATGGATTGTGTCATGTGCGGGATGTGTACGCCGGTCTGCATTGCCGACATTGCGCCGAATCTCGTGGCCCTCTATGTCAGCCGTGCGCAGGGCGCCCATTTTACTGACAAGCCGGTCGGGCTCGATACCAGGATCAAAGAGATTCAGGACGACATCTATAAGGACGAATGGGCCAAGATTCTGAAGATGAATGAGAAAGAACTGGCCGAACATTGTGCGATGGTGAAATAGCCACCAGGCCATCAGCCATCAGCTCTCAGCTTCTGAGAGGCGGTTGCTGAACGCAGGTAGCTGAAAGCTAGACATGGATATTCACGCGCTCCAACAGATCGTACACAAGACTCGGGATGCCCGGCGTAAGCAGACCATCCCCAAGTTTTCTCCGACGGACCGGGACCAACTGATTCACAAGTACCATCCTGATTTTCGGGCCAGCGCCTATCGTCCGATTAAGTTCGGTCCGAACGAAGGCGACAAAACCGTCGTCGAGTTGGCGACCTTGCTTGAAGGCGACAGTTCCATTCAAGACAATGCCGATCTTACGCCTCAGTATACCTGCGATGTCCTGGTCATCGGTGGTGGAGGCGCGGGTTGTGCCGCGGCTTTGCACGCCCATGGCGCGGGAGCAAAAACCATTCTGGCCACGAAGCTTCGCTTGGGCGATTCCAACAGTGTGATGGCGCAGGGCGGGATGCAGATTTCCGTGGCGCCCGAAGATTCGCCGGTCACCCATTTCATCGATACGCTCAAGGGCGGGCACATGGAAAACGACCATGCCCTGCTCAAAGTCATGGTCGAAGATGGGCCGTCGATTGCGAAGTGGCTCTTGGAGTTGGGTGTGCTGTTCGATCGGCAGGCCGACGGGAATCTGCATGTGAAGAAGGGCGGGGGGAGTTCGAAACCTCGTCTCTTGACCTGCTCGGACTACACCGGCCTCGAAATCATGCGTGTACTCAAGGACGAGGTCATCAATCAAAAGATTCAATTATTGGAGTTCGCGGCTGCCGTTGAACTGCTGAGCGACGGCCAAGGGGCCTGCACCGGCGCGATTTTTAAAGATCTCGACAATCAGCGGCATGTGGTCGTCGCCGCCAAGTCGGTGATTGTGGCGACCGGTGGCATTGGTCGATTGCACATTCAAGGGTTCCCCACGAGCAATCACTATGGAGCGACCGGTGATGGGCTCTGCTTGGCCTATCGCATGGGCGCCAAACTCGCACATGTCGACACATTTCAATATCACCCGTCGGGTGCCGTGTATCCTGAACAATTGATCGGGGCATTGGTTACGGAGGGGATTCGCTCCGAAGGTGGGCACCTCGTCAATGCCAAGGGTGAACGGTTTGTCAACGAGCTCGATACGCGAGATGTCGTGTCTTCTTCGATTATCCGCGAGTGTGAGGAAGGGCGTGGGATCAGGACGATGTCAGGCCGTGTTGGAGTTTGGTTGGATACGCCGTTGCTGGATGCCGAGCATGGGCCGGGTACGGTCGAAAAGCATTTCCCGGCGATGATGATGCAGTTTGAGCGATTCGGGATCGATATCAGCAAGGATCCGGTCTTGATCTATCCGACGCTGCACTATCAGAACGGCGGGGTAAAGATCGATACGAACTCGGAAACCAATGTGAAGAATCTGTTCGTGGCAGGAGAGGCGTCCGGCGGACTGCATGGGCGGAACCGTCTCATGGGGAATTCCTTATTGGACCTCATGGTGTTCGGGAAACGCTCCGGCTTGACCGCTGCCGGTCGTGCGCAGTCGATGAAACAGGGCGCGCTGTCCCTCAGGCATGTGCAACAGTTCCGCGCGGAAGCCAAGAAGCATGGGAACGTCAGTGGTGTCATCTCGCCGATGATCCTGCCGGCGTACACGAGGAAAGCATAAGGAGCCTATGGCGAATGGCTGATAGCGAATGGCAAAAAAGCCTGTCTGCTCTCAGTCCGTCCCATAAGGCTATTAGCCATCTGCTATTAGCTCTTCGAGGTTAAGAATGAACGTTCATGAATTCCAAGCGAAGTCTCTCTTTGCACAATTTGGTGTGCCGGTGCCGAAGGGAAAGGAAATTACTTCTCCTGAAGCGGCCACTGCTTGGGCCAATGAGCTGAATACACCCGTATTCGTCGTCAAAGCACAGATTCATGCCGGAGGTCGAGGGAAGGCGGGTGGAGTAAAAATCACGAAGGATAAGACAGCGGTGGCAGGGTTTGCGAAAGAGCTCATCGGCAAGACGCTGGTGACGCATCAAACAGGTCCCAAAGGGCGTCAGGTTCACCGTCTGCTGATGGAAGAGGGGGCGAACATCGCCAAGGAGCTGTATCTTTCGATCCTGGTCGATCGGGATACCGGTTGGCCGACGTTCATCGCCAGTACCGAAGGCGGGATGGAAATCGAAGAAGTAGCCGCCAAGACCCCGGAAAAGATCATCAAGGAACCGATTGATCCTGCCGTGGGATTTCAGGGATACAACGGGCGGAACATCGCCTTTGCGCTCGGGCTTCAGAATATCGAGCCGACGGCAATGAATCCATTCATCAAGATGCTGGGGAATCTGTACCGCCTGTTCATGGAGAAGAACTGTGCCCTGGTCGAAATTAATCCCCTCATTATCACGAAAGAAAAGACCGTCGTGGCGCTGGACGGCAAAGTCTCGTTCGACGACAACGGCCTCTTCAAGCATGAAGATGTGCAGAAGATGCGTGATCTGAATGAGGAGGAGCCGCTGGAAATTGAAGCGACCGCGAACAATCTGAACTATGTAAAACTGGACGGCAACATCGGTTGCATGGTGAACGGGGCTGGTTTGGCGATGGCCACGATGGACGTCATCAAGCTAGCGGGCAGCGAACCGGCGAACTTCTTGGACGTGGGCGGAGGCGCGACGAAGGAGACGGTTGCCGCCGGATTCCGGATTCTGCTGAAAGATCCGAACGTGAAAGGCATCTTCATCAACATTTTTGGTGGAATCGTGCGCTGTGAACGTATTGCCCACGGTGTCATCGAAGCGGCCAAGGAAGTGAAGATCAACGTGCCTCTCGTGGTTCGACTGCAAGGAACCAATGCCGAAGAAGGCCGTAAGCTGTTGGCAGATTCCGGGTTGAAGCTCGATGTCGCCAACGATCTGTGGGAAGCCGCCCAAAAAATTGTGAAACTGACAGGAAAAGCAGCGTGAGGGAAAAGGTGCGCCGGGCCAGTCTTCAGTGCTCGCCCACCGCGCACACAAGAAGTAAATTAGATTATCAGACATTGTTCGGCGCTCGGTGGATGCGCGCAGTATGAAGACCGACCCGGCACACCTTCTTAAAAGGGAAGATAAGAAAAGAGGAAACCGTGAGCATTCTCGTCAATAAGAATACACGCGTCGTGGTGCAGGGGATTACGGGGAAGGAAGGTTCGTTCCACGCGACTCAATGTAAGGCCTATGGGACCAAGGTCGTCGCCGGTGTGACGCCGGGTAAAGGCGGGCAGGAAGTCGAAGGCATTCCCGTATTCAATACGGTGGCGGATGCGGTGAAAAAGACCGAAGCGGATACGTCGCTCATCTTTGTGCCTCCACCCTTCTGTGCCGATGCCATTTTGGAAGCAGCTGATGCCGGAATCAAACTCGTGATCTGTATCACGGAGGGGATCCCGGTGAATGACATGGTGAAAGTGAAACGGGCTCTGCGCGGTCGGGATGTGCGACTTATTGGTCCGAACTGCCCAGGGGTGATTACGGTCGATGAAGCGAAGATCGGCATCATGCCGGGCTTTATTCACAAAAAGGGTGTTGTCGGCGTGGTGTCGCGCAGTGGGACCTTGACCTATGAAGCGGTACACCAGCTCTCGACATTGGGTTTGGGAGAAACTACGTGCGTCGGAATCGGTGGTGATCCCGTGAACGGTACGGGGTTCGTGGATGTCCTGCCGTTGTTTGAAAAAGATCCAGAGACTCAGGCCATCGTCATGATCGGCGAAATCGGCGGCGACGCGGAAGAAAAAGCTGCTGAATTCATCAAGAAGAACGTAAAGAAACCAGTTGTTAGCTTCATCGCCGGGATTACGGCGCCTCCTGGCCGTCGCATGGGCCATGCCGGTGCGATTATCTCCGGCGGCAAGGGGACGGCATCTGAAAAAATGAAGACCCTGGAAGCAGCTGGGGTAACAGTCGTCAAGAATCCCGCAGAGATCGGGGAGGCGGTCAAGAAGGCGTTGGGACGGTAGGTATCCTAACTGATATTCTTAAGCCTTTCCGTTCATCCGGTTCCGTGAAGCAGCCTCACAGGCCTGTTCGCAGTGTAGTCATAAACCCTGCACCACCGTCAAAAGGAATCAGTACCTCCGCCGGCGGACTCAATCTGGATGTCTCATAGGTTCCTCAGAAAGGCCATCCAGTAAAACCGCGGGAAGAGAACACGTGGAGTCTATCTAAACCCGTACGCAGCCCTAGAGCGAAGCGGCTGGTTTTTCAACAGCGTACCGGCTGCCTCCGAAGCAATCGAAGACCGTATGGTGAACCGGCTTCTTCTCGAAAACATGCCAATCTCACTGTGAATGGCTGATCAAAGCTTTGTTGCAGCACCAGCCGAAGCTGTTGAATCCAAGGTCCTTTATCAGGCGGTCGACCTCTGTGCCCTCCCTGTTCACACATGATGTGGAAGCCAAGCTATTAGAAGCAATTACGAGATCAAGAGCGGAGAGAGGAGGGGTAGGTCGGTTCGGAAGTCAACTCGAGGCAGTTGGAATCCATCTCGATGATCTCATGACAGCCAGACTGCCATATTGGATTTATCGATAACTCCAATCCGTTTTATCTATTTTCAAAAATGAAGGCGGGGTTGCTACTGTTGGCGCCGTTCGCCGAATGTATACGAAAGGAGTATCCCCTCCTGATCGCTCTGAGAGGCGGATGGGTGGACTCTTATGCCAAGAACCGTAACCGCCGAACCGGGGGTCGAGTCGATTCATGCACGGACGCACTCGTCTCACGACACAGACCAACGACGATCGACTGATCGATCTCAGAATGTGCAACCCCAATTAGTCTCAGACCATGGGTGCGTTACCGTAGGAGGACGATGAATGAAAGCGAGAATGTCGGCGATGATTTGTCTCCTCTGTGTCCTTGGCTCTGCGGATCTCACCCGGGCAGAAGATCCCTATACCCAACGGGTCGCCGATCCCTATGCCCTCTCGGATGGTCTCCCCAATATGTCCTCCGGGACACTTGAGCCCTATCTATCATTTTTTGCGGGAGTGGGCATTCCGTTCAGTCAGGACGCCACGTTTACGGACGGGACCTCACCGAGGGTGGTCCAGGATGTCGACTACGTCTCGAAATTCTCGCTCGGCGGCAACCTCGGGGTTTGGTTCCCTACCAGAAATAAGCTGTTTGGATTCGATCTTGGCCTGGAACTCACCGGCTTTCTCTGGTATCCGGACGTGCACTGCTGTCAGGACAATTATAATCGGGATCCCGCAACGGGGGCAGGCACTTCGACGGAGATCTCAGGTCTCTACATCGGTCCCAACTTTCTGATTCGCTACCCAATGGCCATTTCCGAGGCCTATCCCAACGGGCGGTGGTTTCCCTACGTGGGGATCGGCGTGGGCATGCATCAGATGGCGATGAGGCCTGGTGGAGCCCACGGGGTGACGACATATTTTGCCCTTGATAATACACGTACGAACCCCATCACCGAGCAACGGAATACATCGGTGGGGTTTCAGGGTGTGGGTGGCATCAAGGCGCATCTTTTCAAGTATGTGGCGGGATTTATCGAGGTGAAGTATGTCCGTGCCCATCACGATGGGCTGTTGACGGATCGGTTCGGGGCGTCTCCAGCCCAACAATTCCCCGGACCAACTGATCCAGCAGATGGATTTTTAATTGTGAATCCCTATTCGTCCACGATCGATACGATCTTTGTGCATGCGGGCCTGTCGATGCACTTTGACTGGAAGCCGTAGAAGAATCTCAGATGTGCAACCCCAATTAGTCTCAGACCATGGGTGCGTTACCGTAGGAGGACGATGAATGAAAGCGAGAATGTCGGCGATGATTTGTCTCCTCTGTGTCCTCGGCTCAGCGGATCTCACCCGGGCAGAAGATCCCTACAGCCAACGGGTCGCCGATCCCTATGCCCTCTCGGATGGTCTCCCCAATATGTCTTCCGGGACGTATGAGCTCTACTTTTCCGCCATGGCGGGCGTGGCGATTCCGTTCAGTCAGGACGCCACGTTTCAGGACGGGAGCCAGCCGACAGTGATCCATAATGTCGACTATCAAATGAAGCATTCATGGGGAGGCAACGCGGGGATCTGGTTTCCCACCAGAAGTAAGCTGGTGGGCTTGGACCTCGGCGTGGAACTCACTGGTTTTGTGTGGTATCCGGACGTCGCCTGCTGTACGGACTTTTTTAATAATGACCCCACGGGGAGTTTCCAAAGAGATGGAATTGCCAATCGAGGTACTACGACTGAAATATCAGCTGCCTATGTGGGCGCCAATTTCCTGCTGCGCTACCCGATGGCCATTTCCGAGGCCTATCCCAACGGCCGATGGTTTCCCTACGTCGGCATCGGGGTGGGCGCCCATCAGCTGGGGATGAAGCCGGGCGGAGCCAGAGGGCAACGGCTGTTAACTGCCATCACCACTCAACGGGATACGACCGTTGGGTTTCTGGGGATCGGTGGAATTAAGGCCCATCTCTTCAAGTATGTGTCGGCGTTTGTGGAAGCGAAGTATGTTCATGCCCAGCACAACGGGCTGTCGACGGATCGGTATGGAAATTCCCCCGCCGGCGATCTAGCCTTTACCGGTGAAGGTCCGTTTGTGAATCCCTATGAGTCGACGATTAATACGATCATGGTGCATGCGGGCTTATCAATGCACTTTGACTGGAAGCCGTAGGGTCGTGCCAGATCACGTGATCGGCTGTGGGAGCTCCGGATTGCACAATCTCAATTCGTCGAAGCACATGGTTGCGTTACCGTAGGAGGAGAATGAATGAAAGCAAGAATGTCGGCGCTGATGTGTCTCCTCTGTCTCCTCGGCTCTGCGGATCTCACTCGGGCGGACGATCCCTACAGCCAACGGGTCGCCGATCCCTATGCCCTCTCGGATGGTCTCCCGACGATGACTTCCGGGACGCTTGAGCCCTATCTGTCCGTGATGGCGGGTATCGCTCTGCCGTTCAGTCAGGACGCCACGTTTACGGGCGAGGGCCCTGGGTCTGGATTCCCGACGGTGGTCAAGGACATCGACTATCAGACGAAACATTCCTACGGGGGCAACGCGGGGATCTGGTTTCCCACTAGAAACAGGTTGCTGGGATTCGATCTCGGTGTGGAAATCAACGGGTTTATTTGGTATCCGGACGTGGCCTGCTGTATCGACAATTATAATCGTGATCCTTCAACAGGGTTGGGCACTACGACGGAGATCCAAGCCATCTACGTCGGCACCAATTTCATGGTCCGCTACCCCCTGGCGATTTCCGAATCCTATCCCAACGGGCGGTGGTTTCCGTATGTCGGGGTCGGTGTGGGTGCGCATCAGATGGCAACGCGGCCAGGTGGCATGGGGGGAACTGGGTTTTTCACCGCCATCACTGAACAACGGCATACGACCGTCGCGTTTCAAGGCGTGGGCGGAGTCAAGGCGCATCTCTTCAAGTATGTGGCGGCGTTTGTGGAGGCGAAGTATATCCATGCCGATCACAGTCGGCTGACGACGGATCGGACGGGGACAACCGAACCATTCCCTGGAAGCGATGGTGTCCAAGCGCTGGCTTTTCATAACCCCTATCAATCCACGATCAATACGATCCTCATCCATGTGGGCCTGTCGATGCACTTTGACTGGAAGCCGTAGGGCAGTTGACAATGTCAGCCACACACGCTGCCTCCAGAGGAAGGCAGCGTGTGTGGCTGAGTGTGACCCACCGACAGTTTCTTCCAACCGGTCTTTCCTTCCCCAATAGCTAGAGTGCGGGAGTGGCGGGTCTCAAGACCAACTCGTCCTAGTGGTTGAGCGGGGAGTGGGTCCCCAAGCAGCTTAGGCTGGTACTGACAGGAGGTTTGCCTCTAAGGCGAGATCTCGTGACACGACTCGGTCCAGTCGGTGGCGAGTGAGTGTCGGCACACGGATGAATTCCACACCGAATGTCTGATCCTTGACCCATCGAACCTTCCCGAGCTCAATAAATAACGACGATGTGGGGTCAGGTAAGAGGACGCTCAGCTTAATATAGCTACCCATTAAGACGATCCGGTCACAGTTCACTGAACAGCCGGTTCTGGAGATGTTTGAGATGGTTCCTTCTCCGACAAACGGGGCTCCTCCAAAGATGACGGGATAGGCGACGGAAAGTCGATGATGAATTCGCCAGTTTATGATCGTGTCAGCCATTGGTCTGTCCTCCTTGTCTACCACCTGTAGGGATGCAGCATAGCCAGGCGGAGCATAGGGCACCATTCCTCTGAGGAGGGGCCTCTGGGCCTTAATGGTAGTGGGATGGGGCAAACTTAGGACAAGCCATGGGCGTTGTGGCACCAGAAGGGCTTATAAACCAGAGGGTTAGGGTCTGATGAGCTTATCAGTCGGGGAGACTTGAGGCACGACCGAAGGGGGTTCGAGGCGCTCAAGTACATCCTGCTTGAGCCTGGTCGGTTCCTCAATTCGATTTTCACGCTGTAAAGTATTGACATCTCTTGCTTTTCTGGCATTCAGTTCGGCCATATCGGCCTCGTCGCGAACCAAATGCGGAGTCAGAAACACGAGGAGATTCAATTTCTCCATCTGACGATTCTGGGATTTGAACAGCCATCCTAGCCAGGGGATATCTCCCAAGAGCGGAATTTTTCTTTCACTGAGCGTGATATTGTCCCGGACTAATCCTCCCACCACGAGCGTCTGTTGGTCCTGAGCAATCGTCGTGGTTTCCATCGATCGTTTGGTGGTGGTGGGCCCGACAGGAATACTGGCTGAGCCTGATCCGATGGTCTGGGCCACGTTTTCCGCGATGGCGGTAATCTCTTGCTTGATTTCGAGCCGAATCAAATCATCTTCCAGTACTTGGGGTGTCAACTCTAATGTGACACCAACGTCCTTGCGCTCGATCGTCACCAACGTGCCTCCGGTGATACCTTGAGCCTGCCCGGTCGGAAACGGCCGATTTTCACCGACGACGATCTTGGCTTTTTGGTTATCGGCGGCCAGCACCTGAGGAGTGGAGAGGATGTTTGTATCGGTGAGGTTCATCAGGAGGTTCATAAATGCCCGAACATTCACGGTGTTCAACACGGTCACCGCACCCCCCGTCGCCCCACCTGCCGCCACACCGCTGATGGCTTGAGCGACGGAGGCAAGTTCTTCTGGCGCTCGGTTGAACCCCCCAATTCCCTGCAGAAATCCTGACTTACCCGCTCCCAAAACCTGAGTCGGGTCGGTCCCGATTTGCCGCAAGCGGTCAACTTGAACCTCCAAGATCACCGCTTCGACAAAGACCTGTTTACGCCGGATGTCTAAGTCCCGAATCACGGCATGGATGTGTGTCCATGCATTTTTGGTTGAGCTGACGATGATGGAGTTCGTGGCCTTGTCTGCGAACACCTGGACAGGAGCTTCAAATTCAGTCAGTGGCCTGATCGGGGGGCGGACTCCTGGTGTGATTTGAGCGACGGTTTGTGAGCGGGCCACCAGGTTGGTAAGCACCGCGGCAAGATCCGTGGCGTTCGCGTGTTTGAGCTTGTAGACAAACACCCCACGCTCAGGCGGGAGATCACCCATCGGCACAATTTGATAGAGATTTCCGTCCTTCTTCACGACTGCGATACGGGCCGCTTCGAGTGCCGCCACAAACATGCTGAACGCCTGGTCCGGTGACACTTTGGTGGGAGAAAACGCGGATATCTTCCCGCCTTGCTTCTTGATGGTTTCGTCCAGCACGAAGTTTTTGCCGGTGAGTTCCCCGATGAACCTGGCAAAGACCGGGATATCAATTTCGTTGAAATCGAGAGAGACCTTGGCCGGTTGCGAGGCGGTTCCTTGGGCAAACGTGTTGGACGGAACAAGTGCCAAGCAGCAGAGGAGTGACCCTACCAGATAGGTTCTCACTAGTCTGGCGGTAGGCGATACCAGTGTCAGGCTTGAATGAAATTGCACGATGGAGCTAGAAATTCCGTGGTTCTCATAAAACTTAGTAAGTGAGTTCGACCGTACCATAGGCGGATCGAAGGACACAACCAGGATTACATTTTGCGGCAACTCAATCCCAATGGCCTGGTATTGATCAGTTCTCCGAGAGATGCGCGGGACACATCCAGGCCTAATATGCTCCACTGAGACGGAGCGGGTGGGTCGCATCCTGCTTTTACTCCCTAAGCTAATGAATTCCATGAAAAAGCCGATAATCAATTGAAACGGATGGGTGCAGGAACTGGGTAAGGAGCGAGTCTTGTGAGCCGACTGACACAAGCAGAGCACGGATATCTATGGTTCGTACAGGAAACCAGTGTTGGACGCGTTGGTGTTAGAGCAGTCACACACTCAAGGCAAAAGCAAGAAAGCAGTCCAGATCATTTAATATCAAGAGGTTACAAGTCTGCCTGTTGAATGCCGACGGCTCCTGACCTCTGAGCATCATGGGTTCGGTCTTTTGTGCGAGGAGGAGACCAGGCTCAAGGCTTCAGAAGAGCCTCTGTTGGGCTCTTGGGTACCGAAGATCTGCTAAGGTTAATCCGTGCGCTGGAATAAGAAACCCTCAATAAAATCAGATAAGACAGAGACGATCCGTACGCCGAAGCGTGGGGTGGTCGGCTACAGCAGGAAGAGCGCGCTGCTGGAAGAGGCGATCACTCAAATGAATGCAGGCAAGTACGGCCGGTCATCTGCTGCGCTCAAGGAGCTCCTGGCTCTCGATCCGGTCAACATGGAGGCGCGACGGCTTTTCGCGACCCTCCATCTTCGACTGGGGAGCCTCATTCCGGCAAGAGAAGCCTTCGACGCCCTGCTTGCCGAAGCGTTTCAGCGCCAAGACTACTGGCTCGCTGAATCACTACTCCGTGAATACCTCGCCGCCGGTCCGCGCTGTGTGCCCTACCTTGAAAAGCTTGGGACAATCTATCAAGAAAAGGGAAATGTTCTTGAGGCAGTTGAAGAGTACGGAAAGGCCGTCGATATCTTAATCGAAGATCCGGATCCCGAGCGCCCGGATCATGCGGGGCAACTCTATTCAAGAATACGGGAACTGGCCCCGGCGAGCCCTGTTGCGTTCCGTTTGGCTTCCTATTTTGATGCGGAAACCGGCCAATTAGTACCACGTCAACCGAGTCCCGTCGGGACAGACACCGCACTCCATCAAGGCGTATTTGCCGAGGACTCACTGGAACAGACCGTTTCTTCTAGAACGGATGAAGCGATGCCATGGGAAGTCCAAGTTTCGCATGGCGTGCCGGAGTCATCGGGTGAGACAGCGCAATTATCTGACATTGCACCATCGGCGGCACAATCAGAGCACAGTGCTGATTCTCCGGAACAAATTCAGTCTTCTGAACACAGTCTCGTCCGCTCGGAAGAGCTTCCTGCTACCCAGGGAGAACCAGTCTGCAACGAAGCTCAAATTGATCGACCGGCAGAAGATTCTATCCAGGAGGTTGGAGAGGTTTCAGTCGCACAGGAGACCCATCAGTTCGCAGCGCAGGAGATGGCAGAGGAGTCACTTCCTGCTCCTGGGCCTCTAGATTCCAGGGCGGAGCTTCCTGCGGCGCCGTCGGAAGCTCATCGAGATGTGGTGGATGCCGGCTCTGCCTCGCTCCAAGTATCGGAGCCGGTCTCACCTGAAGCTGCGGAGGCACCAGCGGTAGCAGAGGGTCATCCCGCATCCGCAGCGATGAGAGTGGACTTGGAACAGACAGTCGAGCCGTCGGGCAGTTTCTCCCAGGATATCGAGGGGCCCAATCTGCCGCCTCAGTCTCAGGCCGACAAAGAGCCCATTCCATCTGTCAGGATAGAGCCATCCCTAGTAGAGTCAATACAGGTAGCAAACAAAGAGGAAGCTTCTCTTACGACCAAGGAAGTCGAGCGGCAGCAAGCAGAAGAGAGCGCTAGCCCTGCTGACTCGCCGGTCGCTCCGGCACCAGTCCCGACCGATGAGGCAGCTCAGCCATGGAAACAACCAGGGTTTTCATGGAAATCGGTCTTTGATACAGCCTGGAAGTTCGGAGAGCAATCCTCTGTAAAGGATGTGTCACAGTCCCCGGCGCCGACTCGCCTGGAAGGGACGCTTGCAAATACTTCTCCTGTCCCATCTCCTCAAAGCGAGCAGCTCGAGGCTTCCGCAGTAGAAGCTCCGAAACAGGAGAGCGAAAATCGGAAAGTAGATGAAGAAGCACCAAGATCGCCGGTGGCACCCATGCCATGGGATCAGGTGCAGGAGTCGGTGCTGTCGATCCCTCCCGTCGAGATGAATCCTCCGATTGCGGCGGAGCCTCTCGAACAACCCATGGATCAGCCGCAGGGTTCAGACAGTTCTTCACACATTCCTGAAAAGCAATTGCCGACCTCACCATCGCCCCATGAATCTGATTCAGAGCCGGCTGCATTTTCATTCGCACAGGATGTCGCAATAGCGCACCCGGAGGAGCGGCACGAGTCTGCAGTGGAGACCGGCGCGTCGTCCACGACGGACCAAGGCATGGAGCAGGTTGCGGAGTCAGCGCCGATCTTCTCCATCGTGCAATCATCGCGGGTCGACGAAGCGGTATCTTCTGCGTCACAGGAATCTGCGGCTCAAGTCTGTCCTCAGGATCCGAATCTAGGCCCGGTCGTGGGTCAGCACGATGATGGTGATAAGCCAACCGAGTTTGCCATCAAGCGAGAACAGCCCCATCCCGGTGCAGTTCCTGAAGAAGTCGAGCAAGGTCCCAAAGCGGAATTCCAGGCGCATGATTCGCAACCACTCAACAAGGTCTTCCACGAGAAAATCGAGCCCATTCGACCTGTCGAGCCTGCTCCCATCGAACCAAAGTCCATCGTAGACGATGGTGTGAGCCTGCCTGGGACTCAGGAAGCGTCATCGGCGGTCCTGTACGCTGATCAGCCATCAGAGGTCGTGGATGTTCAAGCAGGATCTCCGAGTCCTGAACCGATGCTTCCTCAACGAGAGCAGGTGGAGACGGAGGTCATGACGCGAGCGGATCGGGAGCCTGTTGTCACTCGCGTTACATCAGCGGAACCCGCGACTCTCGAGCGGCAGGAAGTCCGCCAGCCACAGCCGGCGGCTTATGCAAACGATGAGGCGTTCGTCGAGTCTTCAAGGATCAGGAGAGCTCCGGAGACAAGACCGCGTGTTGAGGAACCGGCAAAGAACCAAAAGTCTACCGCAATTCTGAGTGGAGCAGGGGCAGTGATCCTGGGATTCCTGCGCACCAGCTTCTCGACCACTCAGGCCATTGTGAGAACCGTCGTAGGGCTTACGGTGCTGATCGGGGTGTGTGTCGCACTTGGCCTTGGAGCGCTGGCGCTGACCTGGATGCTCATGGACGAACCGCCATCACCCACTTTTCAGAGTTTTACGACGACGCCACAACAGACCATCTTCGGGGCCCAAAAGAATGCGTACACACTGCTGCTCGGGATCGATGCACCAGTGGGGCAAGATCCTCTCCGCGCGGAGAGTGAGAGACAATCTGCCATCGGAGACAGCACCACCGCACTGGGTTGCTTTGGAACTCCCGGAACAGAAGGAAGTGACCGGTCGAGTGCGTCCGCCGGCACTATTCGTGGATGGGTCCGAGGATCGGATCCGATCGGTCAATTCAAATCGCATCAGGAGACCATCCAAGGATGGGGGAGCCGACATCAGGTGACGCTTGAACGATATCGTCAGTGGCAAAAGCTTCCGTTCGAGGATTGGGGCTACGGCCGGCCTGTCAGTCCACCCTGCGGGGCGATGGTGTTCGCCCACCAACTGCATGTTGCGGATGGATTCGCACAGGGGACGGAGGTTGCTGTCGATCGGCTTGAAACTGACATGGAAACATGGCGGGTCGTGTTGAGCCAGGCACGGACGCTTCCCGTCAAGATGTTGGCATTGCAAGCGATCAACGACGACATTGCTCTTGCATCGGGGCTGCTCGTCCGTTCGGATTTCGATACAAAACATCTAGGGCGCATCACCAAAGTTGTGCGACCGCTCGATCAAGCGGAGCTGTCGTTACGGTGGCCGATGCAAAGCGAACTGGTTTCGGCCGGGAAGACCTATGAGAGCCAGGTCAACGCAGCGCGAGCTGAAGGTCAGGCCATATCTGCGATGGTGGTGTCGGCATTGCCCTTACCGAAACAGCGTCGGCTCAACGATTATGCCAAGTACTACGAAGCGTCGTACCAAGCAACCGGAGAAAAGCATTATGATTCTCTTCCGAAGTGGAAAGACTACGTGCGTTTCCCTGCGACTAGTGTGATGGATTATCTCACCAACCCGATCGAGAATCTGGTCGGCGTTGCCCCGCTGCCCGCATGGGATGTGTATAACGGACTGACGGTGGATACAGACGCTCATCTGAGGCTTGCAAGTTTACAGGCGTGGTTGCGACGCGGATCTTCAGAGGGCGACCTTCTCAACAAGATCGCCAAAGCGGGACAGAATTTCTATGATCCCTATACGGGCCTCCCGATGTTGGTAAATCAGAAAAAAGGCTTGCTGTATAGCGTCGGTCACGACGGGAAAGATCAGGATGCCGATCCGCAAGTAGACGTGGTTGTAGAGATTCCTGCAACGTATACCTCCGCCAATCAGGGCAAATCCTCAGCCTCTTCATCAAAATCGAAATAAAGCTTGCCCCGGTGCATCACGCACCGTCTTCAGGAACGCTGCTCCTACCACCGCCGACATGTTGCCGCAACAATATCCGTCCCTCGTCGTTCGTGAAGCGTATCTCGTTTAAGAATTCGGACGCTTCACGTTCCACGTGCGACCCTTCACGGCCCTTGGGCGCTTCCCACTTTACGTAGGCCATGTGGCCTCGCCGCTGCTCGCTTGACAGCGCGTCGAGTATTTCACACAATCAGCACGCTGCGTATAGGAGAGGACGGCCATGAAGCATGTACCAACCTTAGTTGTGGTGGTCACGTCGTGAAGAGGGGCATGATCTGCCCGACTCGAATTCCGACGCAGATCGTCTCGAATGAAGAGTTCCTCCCCATTTCCCAGACGAGGCAGCAGAACTGCGTCGAGCGAGTGGCGGCAGACCTGATGGAACGAGCGGCGACTCGCAACGGAGTCACCAGGCGAGAGTTCTTGAATGGAACGGCCGGGGTGGCTGCAGCGCTGCTGGCCATGAACACTGTGTTCGGGAAATTTTTCAATATTGGAGACATCGAGCTCTTTGAGACTGCCGCATTTGCCGAGCAACGGGGTGCCCCGTATTTTATCTTTGACGTGCAAACCCACTATGTCGGATCCGGATATGACCCCACCGATTCCGAAGCTCATCGCAAAGGCGCGGTGTCCAAACAAGCGTTGCTGGCGTTGAGAAGGTCCATTCGTGAATCCGGGCTCAATCCACGATTGGCCGGTGATCGGGGTACCATTGATGATTTGTCCTGGAGGAATTTCGTCAAGGAAGTCTTCTTTGACAGTGAAACCGCGATCGGTTTGATCAGTACGCCGCCCGGTCCCTACCCACAAGAGGCCGTGGTCCCGCCGAAAGAGATGGCCCATATCCGAGATGAGCTCAATCGCTTAGCCGGCTCCCAGCGGATGTTGGCCCATGGTCTGGTGACGCCGCAGTTGGGCGCGGCGGATTTGGACTACATGGCCATGCAGGCTGAAACGCTCAAGGTCGATGCCTGGAAGTGTTATACCGGGTCTTGTCCGAAGGGATTTGATCGAGGCTGGCGGATGGATGATGAACGGATTGCGTATCCTATGTTGGAGCAGGCGAGAAAGCTGCAGGTCAAGCGAATCTGTGTTCACAAGGGACTCCCGTTGGGGCCTGTGCCCGATTATAACCACCCACGAGATTTGATTAAGGCAGCCAAAGACTTCCCGGATCTCGATTTTTTGGTGTATCACGCTGGGTTCCGAGGCGTCGCGTCGATCGAACAGGTTTTTGCGAAAACCGGAGAAATCCCGTGGACCACCGAATTCTGCCGGATGAAGGAAACTGAGCCAGGTCTCTCCAACATCTATATGGAACTGGGGTCGACGTTTGCCCAATTAGTGACCACCTATCCGTTGATCTGTGCGCATTTGCTGGGACGGATCATTCGTGCGTTCGGCGTTGATCATGTCTTGTGGGGCACGGATTCGATCTGGTATGGAACACCTCAATGGCAAATCGAGGCTTTTCAGCGATTCCAAATCCCAGAGGCCTTGATCCAGGAACGCCATTATCAACCGTTGACGAGGCAGGTCAAAGAACGAATTTTTGGTCTGAATGCGGCGGAGGTGTTTGGAATTAATGTGGAGGCAACCAGACAAGAGGTGCCACGTGACGCCCTTGGCCGGCTCCGCATGAGCTATCTTGAGGAGGGGCCTGAACCAAGCCGTCTGGTTTATGGGTGGATAGCGGGGTGAGGATGGGCCAAGCAGGTCGTGTCTTCTGCTTGCTCACCGCGCACGCCGGAGTGATTTGGATAGTTGAGCAGCGGGAAGTGCTCGGTGCATGCGCGCAATGAGACATCGACCTGCTCTGCCTAAAGATTAAAGGAAGAAGAAAGGGAGGAGAGACAGAATGAAAAGTGAAATTCTATATCCTGGTGCGTTTCCGATGGTGCGAATTGAATTATCCGAGGGGGAGCATCTGAAGGCGGAATCGGGTGCGATGGTCGCCTGCTCCCCGACCATCGACATTGAGAGCAAAATGGAGGGAGGATTCTTGGGTGCGCTATCGCGGAAGTTTCTGACGGGGGAGAAGTTCTTCTTTCAGACGCTGCGGGCCAGCCGAGGCCCAGGCGAGGCGTTGTTGGCTCCGACCGTCCCGGGGGAAATTGTCATCCTGGATCTCGATGGAGTGAATGAGTACATGGTGCAGAAAGACGGATTTCTGGCCGGTGCGGACAGTATCACGATCGACAGCCAAATGCAGAGTCTCAGTCGTGGTTTGCTCGGAGGAGAGGGGTTCTTCATCCTGAAGATCAGCGGGAGAGGGATGCTCGTCCTGAACAGCTTCGGGGCCATTCACAAGATCGAGTTGAGACCGGGGCAGGAATATATCGTGGACAACAGCCATCTGGTGGCCTGGTCGGCGACCACTTCCTACAACATTGAAAAGGCCACGTCTGGATGGGTCGCCAGCTTCACCTCCGGCGAAGGCTTTGTCTGTCGATTCCGCGGGCCAGGGGTCGTTTTTATTCAGAGTCGGAATCCCGGTGGATTCGGTGCGTGGGTCAGACAGTTCATTCCCGTATCGGAGTAATGACGAGTCAATGGTCATTTGCCATTGACCACCGGAAAGATTGAGAGACTCACACTCGAGGGCACAACCGCTTTTCACCAGTGACTATTGACCAATGACGATATCTCCCAACGCACTTTGCTTCGGCGACGAATTCCCCGCGACAGGTGCGCCCTGCCTTGTGCAGATTGAAGCCCACGGACTCACGGTCACGTATGCTCCGGATCAGGATGGAGCGGAAAGCCGTTCGGAATCTGTGTGCTTTTCGGAATTGTCCGTCTCTGCCGGCGGACTTAATCATGATCAGCTGGTGTTGCATTGGGCAGGATCAACGGGACAAAAGACGCTGTATCTGAAGAACCCTGACGTGATTCGGGCCTTCCGACAGATGGCCCCGGATCATATGAGTCGCCCGCTTGAACAAGCGGCAGAGCAAGTTCGTCAAGCCCGACAACGGCATCGAGTCGTATGGGGGCTTGTCAGCGGAACTGTCCTTGTGGTGGTACTGGGATTGTGGTTCGGGAGTGATGCATTGGTTGAACTCGCCGTCAATCGCATCCCGGTCGAGTGGGAGCAGAAGTTGGGAGAATCGGCTTACCGTGAGTTTCTTGCCGGACAGGATGTGACGAAAGATGGGCTCGCTGTGGCTGCGGTCAAGGAGATGACACAGCGCCTAGCCAGTCATGTGCCCAATAACCCCTACCGCTTTGAAGTTACCGTCGTGAAGAGCGATGTGGTGAATGCGTTTGCGCTACCTGGTGGGTATGTCGTCGTGTTCACGGGTTTGATGAAAAAGGCGGAAAGTCCGGAAGAGGTGGCGGGCGTGCTTGCTCACGAGCTGAACCATGTGCTCCAGCGGCATGGCCTTGAACGGATCATCAAGCAATTGGGTTTTGTCGCCGTCGTCTCGATCGTGCTGGGCAATCCACCGGGGTTGGGCGGGGTCATGAAACAGCTTGGGGTGGAATTGATGACCTTGAAGTTCGGCCGTGCGCAAGAGACTGAAGCGGATACCACCGGGCTTGACTTGCTGTATCGTGCCAAGATTAACCCGGAGGGCATGATTACATTCTTTCAGCGACTGGCCGAGAAGGATGAGGGGCGAGTCGAATGGTTGTCCACCCATCCAATGAGCAGTGCCAGAGCGGATCATCTCAAAGCGCGACTTGCGGAGATGCCGAAGCAGAAGGCTGAGCCGTTCTCGTTCGAGTGGCCCAAGGTCCGAGAGGTCTTGGGCGCGTCATCCGGCTCCGCTCCGTGAGCCGGCCACGGCCAATTTGCATCGGAGTCATCGCCGACACGCACGGCCTATTCGATCCGGCAATTCTTCGCCATTTCCAGCATGCCGATCATATCGTGCATGCCGGTGATATCGGCAAGCCTGTTGTCATCGATCAACTGAAGACCATCGCTCCTGTGACGGTGGTTTCCGGCAATGTTGATGGATACGAAGAGAGCGGTTTTCAGTCCGAGGCGATGATCGAGCTCGCAGGGCGTCGGATTGCCGTCCGGCACATTCTGTATGCGAGCGGCACACTTACAGCGGAAGGACGAGCGTTTCTCGATCGCATGCGACCGGACATCTGTATTTTTGGCCATACCCATCAACCGAAGAACGAGTGGCTTGGCGGTACATTGTTGTTCAATCCGGGATCGGCCGGGCCCAAGCGATTTGCGTTGCCCAGGATGCTGGGGATGATCACAATTGGTGCACGGCTGTCGGCGAGACACGTTCGTTTGAATGATCGGATGACATGATTTTCGATTTCTGATGAGGTGAGATTGTGTCGCAATCCTGGACTGTGTTAGTTGAAGGTTTGCACGACAGGCGAGGCAACCAGATTATCTTGGCGAAAGGAGGCGGTGATGAGCAGATTGGGTCAGCGAATTATTGCGGCGATGATATTGCTGAGCGTGATGACGATGAGTACGGCTTGCTATGGTCCGTTCAATCTCACGAAGAATGTCTATCGCTGGAACAGCAATGTCAAAGGCAACGGTCAAGTCAACGACAAATGGATGAAGGAACTCGTGTTCTTCGGCATGTTGATCGTCCCGGCCTATATGTTTTCAGCCATGTTGGATGCGTTCATCTTCAACTCGATGCATTTCTGGACCGGTGACAGCCCCATCAAGGAGTCCGGTCTGGATAGTGATGGCACCAAGGTCGCGACGTTGGGTGAGACCACCATTCGATGGATTCCGTCCACTGATGGTGCGACGGTAACCTACGAGCGCCACGGGATCGTCGAGCGCCGTGCCGCGATTGTCGCCAGCGAGACAGGCTATCGCCTGGTTGATGAACAGGGGGCTCTACTCTCGGAAGCGGAATATGCTGCCGATGGGACTGTTCGCCTGCTGAACGGTGAGTGCCAGGTCGTGAAGGAATTGAGCCAGGAGCAGCTGAGAACAATCGTTGGCGATCGTCTTGCAATGGTTGCTGAAGTCGGAAGGTAATGCTTCCTCGGAGTCAGCCTGATGCTGGTTTGGACCGGCATCAGGCAATTCAGAAGAACTAACAAGCTGCGGGAGAACTCGATTGATGCCCAGAATATGGCTGGAATTGTCTGGGCTATACTCGAGCCAAGGCAGTTTCAGGATGCTCAAACGGGCTGTCCAGCAAGGCCGTAGTGAGCGAAGTGGCGAGGCGTACGCTTCGGTACGTTGAGCCGCTGAGCGATGCGACCTGCCTGCGCGAAGCGCTTCGGCGAAGGCAGGGAACGCCGCCGGCAGACTTTTTCAGCATCCTGCTAAAAACGTAGTCCAATCCCCAGTAGTCCATAATGACTGCGAAAATCGACTGCTAGTCCTTCCCAGTGATAATTTGACGACAGATATCGATACTCACCGAACAAAAAGACCGCGATATCTTGCTGCGCATTGAAGAGACTGAGGTGGGGGGTCAGCATGACTTGTGTTCCACCAAGAAACTGATGCGTGAAGGCGCGGGCTGAGTCAAAGTCCCTGTCGTCGCGTCCCGCGATGTTCGGATTGAGGAGCGTGCCGTGAGACCAACCGATGCCGCCGCCGATGTACGGACGAATCCTTTCGCCTGGATAACGGAGGATCACGTTGAACGTCGTGTTGATCATGAGCAGGTCCGAACGTCCCGTTTCATTATTGCGTCCATTCGCGATGTTGGGGAACGAGAGGGCCGTGCCATGTACGTTGGAGTCCATCTCGAGGCCCACGATTCGTTTCAGAATGGCTGGAAAGACTCCGATCTTGAACCCCGCTCCAAAGCCCTGCTGAACTGAGGCGGAAACCATCGTTCCTTGGTTGAAGAGATCCTGATCTCCGGGCAACCTGCCTAGTGCGTATCCACTCAGTTCAATATCTCCAAATTCGGCTGGGAATGCGACGTCGGTAAGGCTTGGGCAGCAAAACAGCAAACTCAACAGTGCAGTCGATCGTACCAGGGAATGGAGTCCCATGGTTCAGCAAGAAAGTGAAGGCTGGAAAATGAAAGGGCCTTCCGGACATAATCCTGAAGGCCCTTTCATCTATCCGTGAATGCGAGTTGACTAGTTACCACGAACGATCGTGCACCACTCACCGATAATGCCAAGAATGTTCTTGGCTGAGTGGTCGACGACCGCAACGGTGGTGATACCACCAGCCGCTTTGGCTGCTGAGACGCTTGCATCACCGGTGGCGACCCAACCCAGGATCGACTGGCCGCATGCCTTCCCCTCTTTGGAGGCTCCTGAGGCGTCGGTAGCGGTATCGCCGTACTTCGCTTCGGTGTAAATCGTGCCCAACATCGGAGACGCAACAATCATACAACCGGAAGTGCTAAGTCCGATGAGCAGCGCGAGTGAAAGTAGAAGGCTCGTACGCTTCATGAATCCTCCTTGTGGATGAAGTTTAGTAATCCCTTGGTACCATGCTTAGCTAGACTAAGCTCGTTACCGAGAGGGAGTATAGTCATATAGGTGAAATCCGTCAATCTGAAAGTTGATCCGGTGTGATACCCCGCCATCCATTGAAAGAGAAGCGGATCTCCTCATTCTCACGAATGTGCAACCGGGGATTTGCGGGCACTTCTCTGGCATGATATGAGTGGGAAAACAAACGTGAGGGTGTCCATGCCATTCAATATCATCAGATTTGCTCAAGCGTATGCTCGTGTACTCGGAGTCTTGACCTGTGTGGTCTATGTGTCTGGATGTTCGTTGTTCGGTGGGTCATCGCAGAACTTCTCGGTCAGTTCAGATCCGATGGGTGCGACCGTTCGGATCAATGGTCAGCAGGTTGGTGTCACACCGCTCCAACAGCAAGTTTCTCGACGAGGGGACTTGCTGGTTGAAGTAGAAAAGGCAGGATACAAAAGCCAATTTCGGCAGACCTCCAGAAAACTGAGTTCCTTAGGAATTGTGGACGTGATCGGTGGAGCGGTGTTTCTGCTTCCGCTTATTGGTCTGATCGCACCGGGAGCATGGGAACAGGATCCTGCTGCGATAGGGTTTTCTCTCGAACCTACTGCCGCGTCATCGGCTTCCACTCCCGCCCCCTGACATTGCCGAAATTATCAGATGGTTTTGCTGGAGAGCCGGTACAATCGGATGACTGTGCAAGCTCAGACAATTCTCGGGAGAAGCCTTTTGTGCTTTGGCAGCTCTGTACTTGAGTGTGCGACTTGGACTGGGTAGATCATTGTGTCGTCACGCCATCCGCCTTCGGATGTTCCGTGGAGAGGAGAAAAGTCGTTATGCTGCTCATCGACTTCCTTGCGAGCACGATTCCTGAGTCCCTCTGCGTGGGTAACGGTCTGTATAAGAAAATTTCTCTCAACATTGGAGTCGAAGTCAGCTATACTCTGCGTTGTTTCAACAATGGTGTGGGTACTTAACCACTTTCTAACGGAGGAGGACTTATGTCGAAGAAGGTGCTTTTATTAGCCGTTGCGATCCTGTTTGGGAGTCAGGCGGGGCTAGCAATGGCGGCAAATCCAGACACTGGTCCAGGCTGTGGGTTAGGAAAATTGGCTTGGGGGGATTACAAAGGTCAGAAGGAAATTGCCCCTCAGGTGATGATGGCTACCACCAACGGGACATTCGGCAGCCAGACATTCGGCATCAGCTCTGGGACCTCCGGATGTACGAACGATGGCAAGATCATGGGTGAGCATAAGACGACCATGTTTGCGTCGTTGAATTTCGATGCCCTTACGGCCGAGATGGCGCAAGGGCAGGGTGAACATTTGGCCTCGCTTGCGACGCTGATGGGCATCCCTGCGGAGCGGCACGGAGAGTTCTTTGCCATGACCCAGGAGCGGTATACGTCCTTGGTTCAAGCTGGGGAGGCTTCTCCGGTCGCGTTGGTGAAGTCCCTCAACGATGCGGTCGCGGGCCATCCGATCCTCGCGCAAGTATCAGTACGCTAAGTTATTGCAGAGGGCCCTGGCATATCAGTCAGGGCCCTTCTTGTCTCTTTTACGCCGTGCTGCTCCCCCTCATTGCCTTTCTCGCCTGCCTGCTCGCTCCGGTTTCATCGGATGCACAGCAATCAGATTGGAACGTCTATCAGAAGCAGCTCATCGACCAGGCTGAACAAACCAAACTTGCGGAGCAGCGTGAATGGCACCTGCTATTGCACTATCGGAAGAGCCTCTTTGGGGGCTATGAGAGCGAACAGGACGATCCGGGTTTTTTCCTGTCCCCCAAAGGCAAGAGGGATCCTGCTGCTGAGCTTGCAGCGACTCTTGCGCAATTCTTTTCCATTGATCTCGTTGGTCGCTCAAAGCAGCCTGCGCAATGCGCGTTCATTGCGCGGTATCACTGGCTCAAGGAACAGTTGCAATTTGATCCGACTCGACTCCCACCCATCACCTGTGAGCGGTTTGATCAGTGGTATGAGGATTTTGAGGTTCAATCGATCTCTCTGATTTTTCCCGCAGCTTTTTTGAACAACCCCGCCTCCATGTTCGGCCATACCCTATTCCGGGTTGATCAAAAGGGGCAGACAGAGCAGACAAGAATTCTTGCGTACACCATCAATTACGCAGCGGAGGTGCCTCCCAATGCCGGTCTTGCCTACCCAATACGCGGCATCTTCGGAAGCTATAAAGGGTATTTTTCGACGATTCCCTACTATCTGAAAGTTCAGCAGTATCGAGACATCGAAAACCGCGATATTTGGGAATATCGCCTGAACCTCACGGGAAAACAGTTGCGGCGCTTTTTAATGCATGCTTGGGAACTGGGGAATGCCTACTTCGACTATTTCTTTTTCAAGGAGAATTGTTCGTACCATATTCTTGCGCTGTTGGACTATGCCGATCCTACCTTGCACTTGACCGATGAGTTTATTGGATGGACGGTCCCGGCCGATACGATTCGATTGGTCGTATCAAAACCGGGCCTGGTATCCGATATCACCTATCGTCCTTCCCGCAGTACGGTTATCAGGCGCAAGCGAGAAGCCTTGCCGGCCGCAGAGCGGGATTTAGCACATCGGATGACGCAGGATGTTGGGGTATTGACCTCATCAGCGTTCGCTCAGTTGGGACCAGCCAAGCAAGCTTTTTTACTGGATCTCGCATCGGACTATCTCCGGTACCGGACTGAGACCACCGATTCTCCAAAGCTCGAGTGGAAGGAACGTAATAGGGTAGTGTTGACCACACGCAGCCAAATCCGCATTCCATCCGAGGAGTTCCCGGTGCATCCGTTTGCGAAGCAGCCTGAACTTGGACATAAAATACACCGAGTTGCGATCGGAGGAGGCTGGCGTAATAACGATACCTTTGAGGAAGCGACCTTTCGCGGTGGCTATCACGACTTGCTCGATCCTGAAGTTGGGTATACCCCCGATGCGCAGATCGAAATGGCGTCGGTCACGGTGCGGCATTACAATCAAACGGGTCAGACCAGAGTAGAACGGGCCACGTTGCTGAATCTTCTGTCACTCTCACCGATCGACTCCGTCTTTCACGCTCCCTCATGGAAGCTCAACGTCGGGATGAATACCATCCGGCATCATGATTGCCAGCTTTGCAGCAACGGGTTCTTCAACGGCGGGATCGGTGGGGCGAAAGAGTTGCGGTTGCTCAACCGGGAAGTGTTGTTCGCCTTTGCCGAAACAGAGGCAAGTATCAGTAGGGCGTATCATGAGATGCATCGAATCGGCGGAGGTGGAATAGTCGGCATCCTGGCTGATATGAACGAGCGTTGGAAAATTATGGCAACGGGGTCATATCTAAAATTTCCCTTGGGTGACAAGTCGGACGATTTTCGGTGGTACGTCGGATCGCGGTTCACGCTGGCCCAGAATTGGGCGGTCAGGCTGGAATACAATCATCGTGATCGGGATAATGATGTCCTTTTCAGCGTCCAGGCCTATTTTTGAGTGCGAGAGAGTCCTGGTGGGGAACTAGTACTTGATTCGCTTGAGGTGGAATCGAGAGAAGGCGTCTGACTCGAGCGTGGGGTGGGGTGTCTTCGTCCTTGGCTGGTTAAAATCAACATCGCTCTCCCCTTTGTTCGCTCCGACCTTGATGTGCTCAACGTCCGGTTCCTTATCCCCAACCATCGCCATCATGACGGAACACCCAGAGAGGGTCAGCAGCACGTATAGGGTCAGCAGCACAAACAGTCCACAGAGTAGGCTGGAACCGGATTTGAGCATCTCATCCTCCATGTCGCGCGGAAGGTGGAAGGCCGTTGACGAATGAGCTATAGCGCGGTTTAGAAAATGAGACAAGCAAACCTTGATTTTGTTCATGCGTTGGAGTTCGTCGGCTTGGGTGGGTCTGGTGTTTCCTTCTCTGCGTCGGTTCCGGTATCCTTCGTCTGTGAGCCTCCTCGATCAATTCTTCGTCTACTACCCTGAGCCCTGGCAAGACCGAGACTGGGTACGGCTCAGCGGATTGCCGCTGGAAGAAGTCTGGTTTCACGCTGCTGATGGAGTGCGCTTGTTTGGCTGGTATGTTGAAGCAGCGGCGGATCGTCCCGTCATGCTCTGGTGCCATGGTAATGCAGGAAACATCAGTCACCGCCTTGAGAATCTGAAGCTGTTGTTCCAGCTGGGGCTGTCCGTATTCCTGTTCGATTATCGGGGATATGGAAGGAGTCAGGCGGTTCGTCCAAGTGAGAAAGGGCTTTATGACGATGCGTATGGAGCCTATAACTATCTCACGCGCATCAGAAAAATTCGCCCCGAACGGATTGTGCTATTCGGCCGATCTCTTGGAACAACGGTGGTGGGTGAATTGGCCGTACAACGACCGGCCTCAGCGCTGATTCTTGAATCGTCCTTTCCCTCCATTGAGGCAGTGGCGCGATTTCATTATGGTGGGTTGCCGGTCCATTGGCTGCTTGGCGCTGAACATCGGTTGATCGACCGTATCCCTCAGCTATCCCTTCCCAAGTTGATCATCCATGGAGATAAAGACGACATCATTCCTATTGAGCTAGGGCGGCAGGTGTTTGATGCAGCCCTACCGCCGAAGGAGTGGCACGTGATTCAAGGTGCGGGGCATAACGATACCTACCTTGTCGGGGGCGGAGTCTATTTCCGGCGGCTGGGTGAGTTTATTCGGAAGTCCATCAGCGCATACTGAAATCAAGGCACAGCCGGTGCGATGCACTCGTCGAATTAGCTCTTTGCTTCCCGTGGCGGCCAGTTCATTTCAGTATGTCGGCCGCAGTAGTAGCACTGGAGGCGATACCGAGCCTTGCGGCGTGGATTAGGCAAGGAGATGAAGGTAATGGGCGTGTCGTCGTACGGACAAGTCGGTTGATCGTGGAGTAAGTGTGTTTCGGCCATCAAGGTGATGGAGGCCACATCCCAGGCAGGCTGGTGTTCTTCTTTGCCGGTAATCTTTTCTGACGTATGGCATCGTTCGCAGGAGGCTTCGTAGATTTTGATCCGACCATTGTGGGGCGTGTGATCGGCGACATCCATGGGGCCCCCGCAGCCGGGGTTGCTACAAGATAGATGTTCATGCTGAAGGGCTTGAACGAAACGTCGCTGGCTCTCTCGTTCCTGCGCTGATCGCATGCATGCCTCCTCGTGTTGTTATATTCCCCATCCTCCACTGATCTGGATGTTCGCGCCGTTGACGTAGCGGGCTTCGTCACTTAACAAATACCGAACAGCAGCGACCGTATCGTCGACGGTGCCGATGTATCCGGCAGGAATGCGCTTCGTCATGGCGGCCAGTTCTTGAGGGGGCGCACTTCCCGAGTCAATGAAGCCGGGAGAGATAGCGTTGACAGTAATGCCGTAGGGCGCCAGCAACTTCGCGAGTGTGCGCGTCAGGATCAGGACTCCGGCTTTGGCGATGTAATGGCCGGTCACATCCGGTTGGGCTTCCATTTGATCGGCGTTGGCCATGCTGAAGTTGATGATCCGTCCGGCCTTGCGCACCTTCATGCCTGGGGCCACGGCCTGTGCCAGGTAAAAAATAGGATGGAGGTTGCCGGCAAACATCTCGTTCCAGCCCTCGACTGTTTCATCGAACAAATTAATGCGGTGATAGGGGCCGGCACCATTGATCAGGACATCGATTCGTCCCCATTCTTGTTCAACTCGGGCGATCAGATTTTTGGCGGCTACTGGATCGGAGACGTCACAGCGGATCGCCAGTGATCGTCCTCCTCGCGCCATGATGTCTTCTGCCGTTGCGTTGGCCTCGGCTTCGCTGGTTCGATAACAAAGGGCGATCCTCCAATGTCGCGCTGCTAAATCAAGCGCGATTCCCCGGCCAATGCCCTTTGCTCCTCCCGTAATGAGTGCAACCGGTTGATCCATACATCCTCTAGATTTCGATGTGTCTCATTATGCTCTTGAACGAATCCGCTTGGCGAGTATTTCCAAGACTCCAGCAGTACGATTTGAAAAAGTCCGTTCGTTCTTTGGTCTCTTGCCGTCGGCAATATTGGCATCAATGAGAGCCTGCAGATCAGCAATCGTATCCACATCACGCCAGAGATCAAGCAAAGCTGCCTTCAGTCCCAGTGTAGCCGCTTTGTCTTGTGTGAGTTTCAGTACCTGATTAGTCGACCATGGAATATCAAGAAAGAGTGTGGGGTGAGGCTGTTTGAGGCCAATCAGATAATAGCCGCCATCCTGGGCGGGACCGAGTACAAGATCATGCTGCTCCAGCTTAGTCAGAGCCTGCTTAAGATGGTCGAGCGGAACGGTCGGAACATCAGTCCCGATGATCAGGACCTGCCGGTAGCCTCGTGCGAATATCGTCTCGAAGGCCTGGTGCATGCGTGCGCCGAGGTCCTCGCCGACTTGATCAATCGCCTTCACCCCATGCCGCTCTTCCATGATTTTGAAAAACACATGTGTAGAAGGGGGTGCGCAGGCCAGGTAACGATCAAACGCCAATTTGAGCGTTGTCGTGGCGAGCTTTGTTCGTTCCAGCGTATCGAGGACAAAACTTCCGTGGAGCGTGGCGGCTTCGTCCGGCGTCAGAGGCGGGCAGAGTCGTGTCTTCACTTGGCCAGGTATGGGCGCTTTGGCAAAAATCACGAGGGCAGCGTGAGACGTGAGACGTGAAGCGTGAAGCGATTTTGGATTGGTGGATTGTTTGCCTTCCGAGAGTTTTGTCGTTCTATTGTTCATATCGCCTACCCCCTTACGCCGTACACTTCACGATCTACCGAACCACTTTATACCATCGGTTCAACCGTGAGGGGTTGACGCCGGCCCAATAGAGGAATCGCAACGTCCACATCAAGAGGATGGTTCTCAGGGGGCCCTGCTGCTCCCATCGTCGAAAAGAGGTGGTGACCGTTTGGCGAAGTGCCACAGTCGACCCGGCTCGTTTGAGTCGTCGGCTGAATTCAATGTCTTCCATCAGCGGGATGTCCGCAAAGCCCCCAAGTCGTTCGAAAATGTGGCGGCGGACAAAGATGGCCTGATCACCCGTGGCGATGCCGCTCGTGCGGGAACGCCAGTTCATGAGTGTCCCAATGATACTTCCCCAACCGGAACGCGTGTCGAATCGGACGTCGAATCGTCCTCCCACAACGGCAGGATTTGCCAGCGCCGATTCAATGATCCGAGGAGCTTCCTCTACCACCTGCGTGTCGGCATGCAAGAAAAGTAGAATGTCTCCACGGCTGGCTTTCGCTCCCTCGTTCATCTGACGCGCTCGTCCGGTCGGTGCTCGCACGAGCTGAGCCTTGGGTGTGTGCGCGCAAAAGGTATTTGCAATTGCGAGCGTGCGATCGGTGCTACCTCCATCAACAATAATGATTTCACTCGTGTGAGTGGAGGGGAGGTCGGCCAGAGTCTGCCCGAGGACCTGTTCTTCATTCAGAGTTGGAATGATGACGGAGATCGTCATCTAGCAGAATTCATTACGCTCAGGTGGTCGGCTTCTTGGGCTCGACGAACATGAAATACATGACGATGATGATGGTGGTCCAAAACAGCACTTGTTTGTGCCAA
The DNA here is from genome assembly GCF_047338595.1 of Nitrospira sp. BLG_1. Taxonomy (NCBI): domain Bacteria; kingdom Pseudomonadati; phylum Nitrospirota; class Nitrospiria; order Nitrospirales; family Nitrospiraceae; genus Nitrospira; species Nitrospira sp. BLG_1. The sequence continues at coordinate 85,287 of NZ_JBLFBO010000002.1, read as the reverse complement.
AACAGGACTTCACCATATTGAAAGAGTCCCAAGGCCAACAGGACGGCCGTTGCCATGACACTATACCGAATGGCCGGCGTTTCGACCGCGGCATTAGCCCAGACCGCGAGGCCGCCAAAATAGATCAGAAACGGCACGATATTAATCTCAAACCCGCCGCTGATGGAAAGAAACACATTGAGAAATCCGATAAACATCAAGGCCGTGCCGACCATCAGCCCGATGACGTGGATTTGGTGGTCAGCATTTCCGCGTGGGTCCTCCGGTTCGGAAGGCGGCGACGGACGCGCGGGTTCGTCATGATGAGAGGGTAGATCGGATGGAGCCATAGTTAGATCTTGAAATGTTTGCTGAGTGTGAGGGCCTGTCGCTGGTACGATGAGCCTAAGCCTGATCCATAGAGTTGTGTCGGGTTGGCCATCATGGTTTCGTACAGCACCTTAAAAAACGTTTGCCCATCGTGGATCAGAAACGGTACGTCGTGCGGACGAACCTCCAGGACGACCTGGGTGCCTTTGATCTCGCCCTTTGAGCCGTAACCGAAGCCCGGGTCGAAAAACCCGGCATAGTGGGTTCGCAGTTCACCGCAGGCCGCTTCGTAGGCCACCATTTCCGCAGCATAGCCTGGCGGCACCCGGATGCGCTCTTTGGACACAAGGATATAGAACTCTTCCGGCTCCAATAGCAAGCTGTCGTGGCGGTGGCGGTAGAGCGGCTCCCAGAAGTCAGCTGCAGCATAATGCCCGACTTTCTCGAGGTCAATGACATGACTGTTCTTTTTTGCGCGGTACCCGATCACGCGGGACTCTCGCTGATCCCCACCGGTGAGATCAATGCGAAGAAACAGACCCCGTTCAGCGCGAACGTCTTGACTGCCTATGCGTTTGGTGGGCGCCACGTTGTGATACAGCAAGGGCGTCGCGCGATGGAGGGTGTGAAGCGATCGGTCTGAAACCGTGGCCTCGCCGCGCACAAACCGGACTTGGTTCAGCGACTGTCCGGTGCGGACTTTGATGGCAAACGAGCGGGGAACGACCTCGAGGAATAGTTGCCCCCGATAGCCGGCTCGGATTTCATCGAATCCCGACGTGAGATCCGTCACCACGCGGGTGAACACATCCAGACGGCCGGTCGTGCTTTTCGGATTCGCCCGTGCGCGGATCGTTGTGGGGAGCGCCAATTCTTCCAGCAGAGGGACCAGGTAGACGTGGCCCTTTTCAAGAATGGCACCGTCGCTGAGATCCATTTCGTACATCACGAGGTCCGACTGATAGAAGTCCATGACATTCAGGCGGGAGGAGATCGCCGAGAGTTCCGGCAAGAAACTGCTGATCAATCGGTAGGCTTTGCGGCCAAGACGGAGGTCGAGACTGGCCGGTTGGATCTGTCGGTCCTCAATCGCTGGAGCGGCACTGATGGCCCCTCCGGCGATCAACCGCCGGATGTCCTGATAGGGGAAAATCCCGGATCGGAGTGAATGAGTCATCACAGCTCGTCCGCATCTCCCCCGCAGCTGTTCCCCCACATGGCGTAGCCGTCGCGATCGGGGTAGCTATCCCCGCAAGCCGCATAGGCCTCTTCCGCCTCATCGACAGGGGAACCCACACCGACCATCGGGAGTTCCCGTCGACCGTCTGCCTTTGGTTGGGGGTAATGGAAGGTCTTGTTCTCGTAGTTGCGGAGCACGGCACCATCCTCATCCAGATGGACCAGGTAATTATCGGGAAGCAAGGGGATCTTGCCTCCTCCACCCGGTGCATCAATCACAAAATGAGGAACGGCCATGCCGCTGGTATGGCCCTGGAGCGCCTTGATGATCCTCAGACCCGTTTCGACCGTCGTCCGGAAATGGTTCGTTCCCTTAGTTAGGTCTGCTTGATAGAGGTAATAGGGCTTCACCCGCGCCAGGAGGAGCTGATGGACGAGCCGTTTCATGATGTCAGGATCGTCGTTCACTCCTTTGAGCAGGACGGTTTGCGCGCCGAGTGGGACCCCGGCATCAGCGAGGCGACCGCAAGCCGCCTTCACCTCCGGTGTCAGCTCATCGGGATGGTTGAAGTGCAGATTCATGTAAATCGGGTGGTACTGCCTTATGATTTCGCAGAGTCGAGGCGTAATGCGCTGCGGTAAGCTGCCGGGGACGCGGGATCCGATCCGGATGAGCTCCAAGTGCGGGATCGTCCGGAGCGCCTTCAGGATGCGTTCAAGAAGATGATCGGGCAGCAGCAGCGGGTCTCCCCCAGACAGGATCACATCACGGACTTCGTTGTGCTCACGCAGGTACTGGATGGCGCGGTCCAGTTCACCCTTCTTGAGAAACCCCGGTTTTCCAACCAGTCGTTTTCTGGTGCAGAATCGACAGTAGATCGGACATTGGTTGGTGACCATGAGCAGCACGCGATCCGGGTAGCGATGCACGAGGTGGGGAACCGGGCTCATGAGGTCTTCCTCGAGCGGATCGTCGTCCGCTGCGATGTCATCTAATTCGGCCGCATCGGGGACCACCTGTTTCCAGATCGCATCATCTTTCGACCGGATCGTCTCGAGGACGGTCGGTGTAATGCGCATGGGGTAGGGGCCGACAATGGCTTCGACTTCTTGTTCATCGAGGCCGAACCGTTTGGCCAGGTCTTTCGGTTTGACGATGCTCTTTGCCAGAACTTGCTGCCAGTCTTCCATAGGTTGACCTTCGTCGATTACTTAAGCCGACAAGAAGGATGCTCGTCGTCTGGGCTTGGTTCGTCTGGTGTGGTGCGGGCTTGCGAGTGAAACTGGGTGGAGGCTGGATGGCCCACGCTGCCCGCTTTGGCACGCTCATCCAGATAGGCCAAAATGTCGGCGGTTTCCGTCAGAACGAGATCTCCGTCCTTCAGGACAGGCACATAGTATTGACCGGAGACGTCGTACACCTGCGTGCGCATCCGTCTGCTATCCGGCACGATGACGGGGTCATAGGTCAACCCCAGGTCGGCCAACTTGCGCAACACCACAAGGCAGTCCGGGCACCAGTCGACATGAAAAAGGGTCATCGCCATGCTCATATTAGGCTATCAGGAACAGGGAGAAAGTGAAACGCCAAATTTATGGCAGAAGGGAAGGGGCTCATCACTCGGGACGCACGGCGCAGGGAACCATAATGGCGTCCTTCATTCCGTGAAGAATCTTCTTGTCGGCCGGGCAGACGGTGGCCAGAATACCGGCGAGTTCGACCGTGCCGTCGGACACGAAATAATAGGGAGATAGGCGTGCGCGGCCAGACATCCGGACGATGGCCTGGGAGGCGTCGTCCATGAAATCCATGTCAAACAATCGTCCCTTATGGAATTCTTGCAGGATGTAGGGTGTCGTCGGGAAGGCGGCGAGTGCGTTGCGAAGCGCCTGGCTCCATTCGGCCTGCGACAGATCATGCCCGATCGAGACCCCTCGGCTTCCCCACGCGAGTTCAGAAAATCCGGACGGCTTGATGACAAAATGGCGTTCTTTTTGGGTGGCTCCTTCGAGAGCCGTCCATTCTGCCACCGCGTGACCTCTCAGGGACAACTCCGGAATCGTGGCGATGGCCGGAAGCGGAGTCGGGTCGAGCAACCAGGTCTTGGGCATGACTGCTTGCAGATGCCGCAAACAGTCGGAGTCCAGAGATTGTTCCCAGAACGGCCTCAAGATGGGATGATGGAGGAGCGCAAAGGCGGATTTCTCCTCAAGCGCCGGCTTATAGGGGGGGGTGATGGCGACCCGATCTTTTTTCCCGGCGTATTGGATGAGCTCGGCCTTGGGAATATTCAACAGGTCGAACAGCTCATAAAACCGATAGACGACAGCAATGGGCTGCTCTTTGTCGTCGATACGCAACCGAAGGCCTTCTTCCGTGAAGATCACCTCGCGAGGCTCAATGCACCAGGCCGCGATGCCTCCGTTCCGAAGTTGAGCGGCCAGCCAAGACATTTCCGGGCGATAGTCCTTGGATTCCTCTGAAACGAGGATCGCGATGCATCCCTCGCGCTGCTGGCGAATGGTTTGCAACATACGGGCAAAGCCACGGACCATCCCGTCCCGTCCTCCGACAAGGCCGGAATGGCTGCTTTCAAGATCACCGTAGATCTGCGAAAGGCAAGCGGTGAGTCCGATCCCACCCGGAACGGAATCCAGCTCGGTGATCACCATGCCGTCTTCCGTAGGAATGACATCAGGACGGATGACGGCGGGTAGCTCGTCGCGAAAACGTTTCATCCGGCTGTACTGCACGAGGGCGTCTGGTTTTCCTAAATCGAGATAGGCCGCCACCCAGGCCGGCTGTCTCCCTTTGACGCTCTCGCTGTAGAGCCGATTCAGGGCGCGATAGAATGAAAGCAGCTGTGGCCCTAATGCCGTGAAGAATTGCAGTTGATCCGGAGACACATAGAAGGGGCAGGGGCTCACCCGCCAGGTCGTAGTTGCCTGTAGGGTGGGAGCCTGGTGAGAACTGGAGTCAGCCGATGGAGATCCGAAGAGGTTGGCGTGAGATAAACGTGTTCGAATGGTGACGCAGCGATCACGTGCGGCTTCGGTTGCAAGCTCGTTGCAGGGGGAGGCAGTCGGTACCACGTGAACGAGTCCTACTGGTTGACTTTCGGATCAAGCGAGCAGGAGAGAGCTTTCCTGCTTCAACGGGCCAGATGCTAACATGCACAACACAGGTCGACAAGTGGCCGGCATATCCGCTGCCCATGGATATGGTGAAACCGGAGTGGGGTACCGATCGGATGTGAACGTTCTTGCCACCATGTGATGCTCATCGTATGATGTGTGCTCAGTGGTCCTTCATACAGCGGATTCCAAACGAATGACGAAGACTCTGCCGCAATTTGTGCCGGGGGCGACCTGTTCCCGCTGCGACGTCTGTTGCCGTTTCCCTGAAGCCGACAGTTTTCTTCGTCCCTACTTTACAAGGCGCGAAATCACCCAAGCCGTAGCACAAGGCGTACCGCATTCCTACTTCCCCAACAAGTCCGGCTCGCAAATTGATCTTGTTAAACATCCACAGGGGGAAGGATACCTCTGTCCCGCGTTTGATGCCCTGTCGGGTCGATGCGGAATTTATGAGCAGCGGCCGTTGGACTGTCAGCTGTATCCCTTGGCATTGATGTGGGACCAATCCGGGCGGGAAGTGCTCCTTGGTTGGGATACCAAATGCCCGTTCATGCGAGACGAGCCTTCCCGTTCGATTCAGACCTATGCTGAACAGGTTGAAGCGGTGTTGCGGAGCGACGCGATGATTGAAGAACTTGCTGCCCATCCCCGGCTGATCGGGCCGTTCCAGGACGACGTGATTGTGCTCAACAGACTTCCCCATCTAACGGCTCGGTTGGCTCAGCAGCGAGTCGACCCGCGACTCCATCCGCTCACCGCATCGGATGCGTCGGTATTTGCCGCTGCACTGGAACGTGCTCATGTGCTCCACCCGGACACCCCGGCGGCATTTGCCTTCCCCTTTCACTACATGTGGACGTCGGTCCTTTCCTATTGGTGGATGGAAGTAGGCGACACCTGGTTTCTGTTTGCCAAATCGCCGGATGGGTGGTTCATGCCTCTTCCACCGCTTGGCCCAGGTTCATTGGATCAAGCGATGCAGCTGGCCTTTACGCTGATGCGGCAGTGGAACGGTCCTTCACCGGTGAGTCGCATCGAATCCGTGATGGATGTACAAAAGACGAGGATGACCACTGACGAGATTCAATTCCGTCCGAAAGACGGAGACTATCTGTACTCTGCTGCCGCGCTGGCAGCCTTAGCCGGAGATCCGTACAAGTCTCACAGGGCGCTCTGTAATCGTGCGGCAAGGGAGCAGGTGATCACGAGTGAGCCCTATCGCGCCTCGGATCAGGCAGACTGTGCGCTGCTCTATCGGCGATGGTCGGAACAAAAGTGCCAAGACCATCAGGATCGTCTGGGACAATTGCTGTTGGAGGATGCAGAACCCGCCCACCAGTTAGTGTTTCGAGAGCATGATCGGATAGGTGTATCCGGCAGGGTCATGAGGGTGAACAACAAGATCGTCGCCTATACCTTCGGGTACTGGCTGACTCCAGAGACGTGGTGTGTTCTCTTGGAGGTTGCGGATCGTTCCGTCCCCGGTCTTGCCCAATGGGTTTTCCGAGAAACCTGTCTCATGGCGTCGGTGCAAGGGGCGGTTTGGATCAATGCGATGGATGATTCCGGGCTTCCAGGGCTGCGTGCCGCGAAGTCGGCCTATCACCCGACCGCAGTATTGACGACCTGGATCGCAACAAGGACGACCACATGACTCAATCAGAAGAGCGAACGGCCTCGACGGCTCGCCGGTATGAGTGGATAACCTTTGTGATGGTGCTCCTCACGTTGGCGACGCTAGGGGTGGGGACATTCATGCTCGCCCGTGTCGAACGGAGCATCGTCGCTGCCGTGTGGCTTCCTCTCTTGCTCTTGTTGCTCTGGTCAACCAGTCGATTGCGGAAAGAATATCGGCAAGCTCAACAGGAAAGCGCATGGGCGCGTGCCGCAGAAGCGGCGTTACTGCAGAGTCAGGAACGGAATCGGGCGATTGTCGACACCGCCCTCGATGGGGTGATTACGATCGATGCGGCGGGCATCGTGACGGAGTGGAATGCACAGGCGACCGCCATCTTCGGATGGGCGAGGGAAGAGGCGATGGGGAGGCTGCTGTCAGAGACCATCATTCCTGAACGGGACCGGGAGGCCCATGCGAGCGGGATCCGGGAGTACCTCAAGACCGGCGTCGGTCCGGTGCTGAATCGGCGGATCGAGATTGCAGCACGGCATCGAGACGGCCATGAGTTTCCGGTGGAGCTCGCCGTTTCGCCGGCGCGGATCGGGGAAACCTACATCTTCAGTGCGTTCGTGCGGGATATCACGGATCGTCGTCAAGCCGAACGACGGTTGGCTTCTCAATATGCAGTGACGCGGGTGCTCTCGGAGTCGATTACGCTCGAGCAAGCGGTCCCTAGAATCATCCAGGCGGTCGGTGAGAGTCTGGAATGGGATCTCGGGGTCTTTTGGAGATTGGAGAAACAGTCGGGTACGTTGCGCTGCCTCAATTCTTGGCAGGACGAGACAGGTGCAGCCGATGCGTTCATCACCGAGATGCAGTCTCAAGTCTTTAAGGCGGGGGTGGGATTGCCGGGGAAAATCCTCGAGAGCGGAAGTCCTGTCTGGATCAGAGATGTGACAAAGGAGCCCGCCTTTATTCGAGCCGATCTGGCCGCCAAGACGGGGGTTCGAAGCGCCTTCGGTTTTCCGATCCGTATCGGCGGAGATATCGAGGGGGTGATCGAATTTTTCAGCCATCAGGTTCGGGAGTCGGACAATGAGTTGATCAGTATGATCGCCGATGTCGGGTTGAAGATCGGGCAATTCGGGGAGCGGACGAGAGCCGAAGAAGCATTACACCAGACCGAGGCGCAACTCCGGCAAGCTCAAAAAATGGAGGCTGTCGGGCGGCTCGCCGGTGGGGTGGCCCATGATTTTAATAACCTCTTGACGGTCATCCGTGGCTATAGCGAGTTGATTTTGAGTCGCTTGGCACCAGGGGATCCGGCACGACGGGAGATGGACGAAGTGAAGAAGGCTGCAGATCGGGCGGCAGGCTTGACCAGCCAGCTACTGGCGTTCAGCCGGCGACAATTTGTGGCGGCGAAAGTCCTGGACTTGAATGCGCTGGTCATGAATATGGACCAGATGTTGCGACGACTTCTGGGAGAAGACGTCGTGGAACTTTCCGAGGATCTGGATCAGAAGCTCTGGGCCATCAAGGCGGATCCCGGACAAATCGAGCAGGTGATTATGAATCTGGCGGTGAATGCCCGGGATGCCATGCCGACGGGAGGGAAGTTGACCATCCAGACGAAGAACGTGACCATCGGGAAGGGCAGTCGCCGTCATGCGGTCATGCTTGAGCCAGGTCCCTACGTGCTCCTTGAGATGCGGGATACCGGGCAGGGCATGAGTGAAGAAACGCAAGCCCATCTGTTCGAGCCGTTTTTTACCACGAAAGAAAAGGGGAAGGGAACGGGGCTTGGGCTGTCGACGGTCTACGGGATCGTTAAGCAAAGCGGGGGGACGATCGCGATCGAGAGCAAGGTGGGGCAGGGAACCACCTGCAAGATCTTTTTCCCAAAGGTGAACGAGGCCGTTCAGACGGCTCCGGTCATTGGTGGAGCCATCAGTCGAGCGACCGGACGAGAGACGATTCTGGTGGTCGAGGATGATCCATCGGTTCGCGGCCTTGTGCAGGAGACTCTCCGCCTCAGTGGCTATGAGGTGCTGGTCGCGCGTCACGGGATCGAGGCGCTCTTGACGGGTGCCAAACATTTGGGACCGATCCATCTGCTCTTGACCGACGTGGCGATGCCACAGATGAGCGGGCCTGAGGTGGCGGAGAAGTTGACGGTGGTGCGGCCTGAGCTTAAAGTTTTGTACATGTCCGGGTACCCCGACCATCCGGTGTTCGATCAGGGAGGAGTCAAGCGGGAGACCGCCTTTCTCCATAAACCGTTTACGCCGAATGTCCTCACTCAGAAAGTCCGAGACGTGCTCGACGGCAAGAAGGCCGCGTAGCGGGTTGTTGAAAAAAAACTTTCCGTGCTTCTTAACTCTCGCCCTCTGTCTATGTCGTACGTCAACCAGGGCCCACTGTTCGATGCTGGAATGGGCATCGTTACGCCGTATTGTTTTTTCCCTGCAATTCAGACAGAGCCGCAAGAATTTCTGCCGGACGCGGCGGGCAGCCTAGGATCCGGACATCAACAGGGATGTGCCGTTCTACTGGTCCTGTCACGGCATAACTGCCTTTGAATATGCCACAGTTGATTGCGCAGTCACCGAGCGCAATGACGATCTTCGGATCAGGTGTTTGCCTGTACACATCTTTCAACGCTCGCTCCATGTTGACGGTGACCGGCCCCGTTACCACCAAGGTATCCGCATGGCGTGGCGATGCAGCGATGTGTATGCCGAATCGGTCAGCATCGTACACAGGGTTCAAGAGTGCGTTCATTTCCATTTCACAGGCGTTGCAGGATCCGGTATCCACTTCACGGATCGCGAGCGATCGTTTGAAGTGGCTAGCTTTGTCCTGAGCCTCAGGCGCAACCGGCAGTTCAGGTTTTTCCGCTTTCTGATAACGACCCGTCACGACTCCGATCCTCAGGCTTTTTTTGATGATGCGGAACATGTTCGGCCTCCCTATAGATCGTTCCCAGCATATGAGAGGTTGAAGCTCTTGTTGATGAGCGGAAAGTCCGGGATAATGTTGCCCAGCACCGCCCATTGAATCGCAGGCCAATTCACAAAGGATGGGTCTCGGACCTTGCATCGATGAATCCGACCGTCTTCCCCTGCCATCACCATATACAAGATCTCGCCGCGCCACCCTTCAACCGCTGCCAGTGTCCATGCGCCAGGCTTTGGCAAGGAACGGGGTTGACTGACGATTGGACCATTAGGAATTTTATCGCGCACTTCTCGAATGAGCCGAATGGATTCATGGATTTCGTCGCCCCGGACACGTAATCGTGCTCGCACGTCACCGTAGCGATAGAGCGCAACGTTCACGGGCAGTTCATCATACGCCGCAAAGGGGCGATCCCGTCGGACGTCCTGATCTATCCCCGATGCCCGCCCAACCACTCCTGTCACGCCGTGATCCAAGGCAATGCGCTCCGTCAGAACCCCGGTGGTCTCCAACCGATCTGTGAGTGAGGCATTGGCAAAGATGATGGCGCCCACTTCGGAGAAGTCCCTTTGGATAGCATCGAGTTCTTCCACGAGGATGCTCAGCTGGCTGCGATCGATATCCCAACTGACTCCGCCGACTTGCAGGACACCTCGCAAGAAACGCGAGCCAACCAACCGGTCATTGAGTTGCATGACTCGCTCCTTCATCCGAGCACAATGCGCATAGGCCAGTGCATAGGCCGTGTCATTGCACATCGCCCCGATATCGCCGAGATGATTGGAGAGTCGTTCCAGCTCCAGAAAGAGCGAACGAAGATACTGAGCGCGTCGTGGCACCTGGAGGTCCAGAAGCGTTTCCACCGCTTGACAATAGGCGAGACTGTGCCCCACCGTCGTGTCCCCAGACACACGTTCTGCCAGCAGCACTGCGTCGGTCAGCGTGAGTTGCTCGAATAGTTTTTCAACGCCGCGATGTTTCCAAAAGTGCCGTAGTTCCAGTTGCATGATTGGCTCACCAGCCACGGAAAATCGAAAATGTCCCGACTCAATGATGCCGGCATGAATCGGACCGACCGGAACTTCAAAGACCCCCTCGCCTTCAATATGGTGGAAACGGTATTCACCTTGTTGCCGTTCCAAGAGGTGGTTCCACGAAAAGTCCTTCTGTAGCGGATGGGTTCCCTTCGGCCAATGCTCGTGTCGAACTAAACGACGGAGATCCGGATGGCCTTGAGGAATCAACCCGAACATATCGCGGACCTCGCGCTCATACCACTGAGCGGCATGAATGTGCGGTGTAATAGAGGGAAATAGCCGATCGTGGCCAGCTAATTCAGTGGACAGCACTACCCAGTGGTGAGATGCGTCCAAGGTAAACAAGTAGTACAGCCCGTAGCTGTCACGAACAGGGCGATCATCACAGGCCCATAAGAGCGTCAGCCGACCGCGCAAGCTTGGTTGCGTATGAAGATAGTGGCTGATGGCCGGCAGACGGTCCTTGGGAACCGTGAAATGTGAAGATTTTGCACAAATCGGGTCATGCTTCAGAATGCCTGGGAACGCCGCGGTGAGGAGATCGTCACAGAACATGGCTTCTGACATGCTCATCCTCTCCTATTGAACCACTAGAATGCTGGTCGCTTGTTCCAAGAGTTCCTTTATGGGCTGGGGCAGAAACACGCTGAATCCAATAAGCGCTACGGTAAGCAGAATGATCGGCAGATGACCCAGTGTCCAGCGTTCTCCACAGACGATGCCCTCAGACGGTGTTCCCCATACCATTCCGGTTATGCGATACAGCAGTCCGCCGAATGAAAGAACCGCAGCGATCAAAAACACTGAAACGAGTGCAACCCGACTGAATTGGTCCGATAAGGCCACGGTGACCATGCCAGAGGTCCCAGCAAACTCCATTCCTGGAACCCCTTGCGAGGCTAAGGCCGTGAGGATCTGAACTTCGCTGGGAAATGCCGCAAACGGGGGAAGCGCCGACAAGGCTAATCCGGAGATCATCAGCGCCGTGGCTGTCCAAGGCTGCGCCATCGCCAGTCCCTGGACGTGCTCGATTTCCACGGTGCGAAAGCGACGGTGAATGTTACCCGCTGCAAAAAAGGCCATCGACTTTGCTAATGCATGATTCATGAGATGAAACAGTCCTCCGAAGGTTCCCAGCGGTCCCCCAATCCCAAACCCAATCATGGCGATCCCCATATGCTCGATGCTGGAATAGGCAAACAGCCGCTTATAGTTGTGCTGGATAAGGATGAAGAACGCTGCCGTCACCAATGAGGCAAAGCCAAGCAATGTCAACAACTCACCAGCGAAGGCAAACGGAACGGCGTGATCAACAATAACTCTCACCCTCAGGATGGCATAGGCCGCCACCACTTCGAGGACACCAGCGAGCATGGCGACTACCGGGGCCGGAGCCTCGGTGTAGGCATCCGGCAGCCAACTATGCATCGGGACGAGTCCCACCTTGGTGCCATATCCCACCAGGATGAAGATGAACGCCAACTTAAGAACTTGGGGATTGAGTCGATCAGCCACAGGCAGGAGCGCCGTCACGTTCAATCCTTGACTGGCATCGCTCAGCACATGGAGTGACGAGTAATACAGCAGCACGACGCCAAACAAGGCAAGTGAAATGCCGACCGAACACAGAATAAGGTACTTCCACCCAGCCTCCAGCGACTCTCGTCGCTTCCAAAAAGCAATGAGGAAGGTGGTTGCGAGCGTCGTCGCTTCAATCGCCACCCACTGGATCCCAACACTGTTGGCAATGGTCGCGATCACCATAGCAAGCAGAAACATGTGGAAAAGAAAAAAGAACTGGTTCAGTTGTGACGGCGCAATGACGCCGCGGGCGACTTGCTCGTCCATGTACGAACGCATATAGAAGGAACACGCCAGTCCCACCACACCAATAATGAACAAAATAAAGGTCGACAACGCGTCGAGATAGACCAACTCGCCCAAAGCCAGGACGGGACCATCGCTCAACACCATGTGGGTGAGCACGGTTTCTGCAGTGACAAGAGCGCCTATACTCGTGAGATTAATCCCGTGGAGCCATGCAGAGCGGTGGACGACCAGACTCAGCCCTCCTGCGAGCAGCGGGGCAATTAATAAAACCACGACTGCGATTGTCACGACAACCTCGGCTATTCTTTCAAAACGGTGAGTCGGTCTGTATCCACACTGTCGAATGCATCCTGCAAGCGATTCGTATAGATTCCTGCAATCAATGTGGCGATGAGCACATCAAAGAACACACCGAGTTCGACGACCAACGGCATGCCATAGGTCGCGGCGGTCGCGCCCAGAAACAGTCCGTTTTCCAGGACGAGAAAGCCCACCAGTTGGGAGACCGCCTTTTGCCTTGCGATCATGGTAAACAATCCAATAAGTACGATCGCAAGAGCGATTGCTAAAGAATCTCGCGTAAGGAGGGATCCTAGAGGAAGGATTGGCTGCGCGATGAAAAAGGCCAACATGACTAGACCGCCGCAAATCAATAGTCCGGTTGGCACGTTTACGTGCATCACCAGTTCCCGTTTGACGTTGAGATGATCAATGACTTTCTTGAGGACTCGAGGAATGATGAGTACTTTGATGATACCAGTCAGCCCCGCCGCGATATAAATGTGCGGGTTCCCGGTCAGATAAGCGACCAGCGCTGCAGTGACGACGAGAAAGGATGACTGCAGTGCGAACAGGTCAACGCAGGCCGAGAGCCGCCGTTGTGCCACGATCGCGAAACAGGTCAATAAGAGCAAGGCTGAGCACAAGTCGACCAGTTGTGATCCAACGGACGAAAGTCCCTGCATCCGATCAACTCCGAAGAATATAAAAGAACAGCAACCCGAGTAGAGCAAGGATGAACGCCACGCCCAACAGATCCGTGACCCGGAACAACCGCAATTTGGCGAACATACATTCGATGACTCCGATCAACACCGCGAGAGCTGCTGTCTTCACCACGTATACTAGGAGCCCGATTCCAATCGCAGTTGGGGTAACTGTTGTCGCGATGCCCCACGGCGCGAAGACATTGACGATCAAAGAAAGGAACACCGCGAGTTTCAGACCGGCCGCCCATTCGAGTAAGGCAAGATAGCGCCCTGAGTATTCAAGGACCATGGCTTCATGAATCATGGTCAGTTCCAGATGCGTGGCCGGATTGTCGACTGGTACCCGCCCTGTCTCCGCGAGCGCCACGATAAAGAGGGCGGCCAGTGCCATCAAATGCGGTGACGGGTCCGTAATAATGCCTTCTAGTAATGCAGTCTTATGAACAATGGTGCTCACATTCGTTGACCCATTGGTGAGGGCAATTGCAAAGATCGCGAGCATCATGGCTGGCTCGGTCAGTGACGCGACTATCGCCTCTCGACTGCTTCCCATCCCCCCAAAGGCTGATCCAGCATCGAGTCCCGCAAGAATCAAGAAGAACGTGCCCAGGGCCAAGAGGTAGACCAGCGCAATGATGTTTCCAGCAAAATGCATGGGTATCTGCGAGATGAATGTGGGGACCAGTAGACCCGCAGTCAAAATAGAGGCAAATACGATGTATGGTGTCGCCGTAAAGATCCAGGAGGTGGTGGTTGAGATCACCGGCTGCTTGTGGAACAGCTTGGCCAAGTCAGCGTATGGCTGAAGGACGCTCGCACCTCGTCGCAATTGCAACCGGGCTTTGACTTTTCGAATCAGACCGATAAGAAACGGGGAAAACGCGAGTAAGACGGCGGTTTGGGTCACGATGAGAGCGATCGTATGGAGCATCGGTTACACCGCGAGCAGCAGTAAGGCGATCAGTGTGACGAACATATAGGTTAGGTAGAGGTGTAGGCTACCGGCCTGAATGACTTTCAGGCGGTCGGCCAGCGTCCCAAAGAATGCCACCAAGGGATCATAGAGATACTTCTCAAAGATCGGTTCAATGTGAAATTCAAAGTGTCGCCGTTTGGAGAAGTATCGTGATTCGGCGAGAAACTCCGTTTCGAGTTTCACCGTCGGCTGATAAATCGTACTGAACACTCGTTTGATCGGCTGGACGAAACCAGTTGCGGTGTATTCCATCCGGGGTGTGAGAGTGATCCCACAGCCCCAAGATTTTGAACGGCGTGTTGTGAGACGACCACCGAGCACGACGGCGAGTCCCAATCCCAATATCGCCGACGCAACAAGCAGCAACGCAAGGACCGGGGTGGACAGGCTTGAGAATTCGACATTTACTGGGGCTAGCGCCCATCCATCGATTGCCAAGACCTTACTCGCGATCGAGATTCCTGCTAGGGGAGCGACAATTTGATCCAATAACGGCACGACCACCATTGGGGCAACGCCCAGCGCTACACAAAGGGCGGCCAAGATACCCATGCCCGTGCGCATCGAAACCGGAACCTCCTCAGCATGACGGGCATGCGTACTTCGTGGCTGTGCGAGAAACGAAATCCCGAAGGCTTTTGCGAAGCAGGTCAAGGCCAGCACGCCGGTGAGAGCCAAGATCGCTGCTGCGATCGGTAGCATCAGTTTGAGAAATACGGTTGGAATCTGAAAACTGAGAAAAAGTGTTTGGAACACCAGCCACTCACTCACGAATCCATTGGTAGGGGGCAATGCAGAAATTGACACGGCTCCGATCAAAAAAAAGATCCCCGTCCACGGCATGCGTCGCAGCAAGCCGCCGTACTCTTCCATATTGCGCGTATGTGTCGCATAGAGCAGTGAGCCGGCCCCTAAGAATAGGAGGGCCTTGAATAGGGCGTGATTGATCGTATGGTAGAGTCCAGCCAGCAGTCCAAGCGCGGCCAGTTCTCTCAATCCGTAGGCCTGAAAGATCATGCCAGCCCCAAGGCCCATCAGGATAATTCCAATGTTCTCCACGCTGTGAAACGCAAGGAGTCTTTTGAGATCATGTTCCATCAAGGCGTACATCACCCCAAGTAACGCGGATGTGGTCCCCAGGAGTAGTACGGTGAACCCCCACCACCAGGGAAACTGCCCACCGAAGAAGTCGAAATACACGCGGATCAAGCCATAGATCGCGGTTTTGATCATGACGCCAGACATCACGGCTGAGACATGCGACGGGGCCACGGGATGCGCATAGGGCAACCACACATGGAGTGGTATGATGCCGGCCTTCGTGCCGAACCCGAGTAAGGCCATGAGAAATACGAGAGTTTTCATGCCTTCCGGTAGGGGTTGTGCTGGATGCCGAAACGCTTCAAAGGAGAACGACCAGGTACCCTGGAAGAAGATCAAGAACGCCACGACAATAAACGCAGTTCCGATGTGCGTCATGATCAAGTAGAACAATCCCGCGTACCGCACTTCCGCCTTCTCGTGCTCAGTCACCACGAGGAAATAGGATAGTAGCGACATGAGTTCCCAAGCGAGCAGGAAGAAGAACGCGTTATCCGCCAGGACAACGAACGTCATACAGAGGAGAAATGCGTTAAAGAGCGCTCCGAGCGTGTCGGTCGATGCGCGCTCTTCGAAATGCTGCAGGTATCCAATGGCATAAATCGAGGCAGCAAGACCCACGAGGGAGATCGTGAGGACGAAGAATGCCGCGAGTGGATCAAGCCGAACGGCGAAGGTGAGCAGAGGAATGGTGGAGGCGAGCGATCCCGTGACGGGCTCCGACGACGTGAGGCCCAGAAGCCCAAGGATGACACCTGTGCTGGTCCCCACGATGGCGGCAACATTGCTTGTGAGCTGTTGCAACCCTGGCCGTCCTGGCAGACAGAGCGGAAGCAGTATTCCGACCCCATACCCGCCGAGAAGAAGCCACAACAGATTCAGCATACGATCACTTGAGGCCTCGGGTCCGAGTCACATTCCCGCAGGGTTTATTTGGAGGATACCGGCACCCTCAACAATTTGATAAGACACAAAGATGATCCCTCCTTCTGCTTGCCCATTCCAGAGGTCACAGGGCCACAATCTCGTATCTCATCCCCCCACCACGAGATGCATGACGGTCAACACCAGCGCGATGACCAGCACTGTCCCGCACGTCATTTTCCAAGCCTGCCATGCCCGCGTTTCATTGTTTTCCACGATCAGCCTCCTGAGTATTTTAGTAAACACGAATGTAGTGGTGATGGTTGGCATCCATTCGCAACTGTCGCTCAACTCTTCTGCCGATATTAGGAAGTCTGTTGTAGCGCTTTGTCCCAAGCTCGCTTGTGCTCTACACCCGATAGGAAGGGTGTGTGCCGATCACCCCTGGAGCGCTGAACCAATGGACACGATATCCTTTGAGAAAAAAATGATCGTACACCGCCGAGAGAAAGATGTGTCCATCTCGTGTCTGCACAATCTGGCCAGCCCAGTCTCGCAGTCCACGACGCAATGTGTTTCGCAATCCAGCATGAGTTGTCACGACAGCTCCAACGGAGAGGTCAACCCAGACCAGTGCCACGGCTCCCTTCGGATGGTGCACCACGACGATGTCCGCATCGCCTGACATGTTCAACATGCCCTCCACGGTTCATTCTGCTTTCTTTTGCCACGCACCGAGTTCTTCTTCACATACGTAAGCAATGCTGTGCACTTTATAGCCATGGGTGTCTTACTGAGATGACTGGTGCGAGGGTGATCTGCTCGCAATACCTCGTGTTCGTCTGTCCACTACCGATGACCTCCGGCCTGCGCGGTTGATCTGAGCAACAATTGCCTGATTCAAGATCAGCATAGGATTGTTGCATGAAGCCCTGAGAGCTCGATTGTGGCCACGCTGAGGATGAAGTTTTCAATTTGTTCATAGCAAACGGCCACGTGTCGGCCGTCACAACGCCTGCGCGTGCCGCGAGAAAGGTGCTTCCTACTATCTCTCCTTCTCGAAGATTAGCAAGGGAGGCCGGTTCGATTCCCCTCAAGATGCGTGTCTGGTTACCGATAATGATGTGCCTGAGGATGGCCCTATCTCTTGGTACGACCGTTCGAATTTGAACCCACCCCCGCTCAGTAAGCTTTCCAGCAATATGTTCGAGACGATCCCAGACCATCATGCCCACTGCTTCATCCTGCAGATCGAGGATAAAGACCTGTCTTCTGATGGCAGCGAACGACGCCCTCCCGCGCGTTGAGATGGTTCGCATCGAGATCGATGACGACTTTCCAGTGGATCAAGGCTTCCTCGTACATATCCATTGTTTCGAGAAGTGCGGCCAACTCGCATCGCGAAAGAAGATCGCTGGGACAGGCCGTCAGCAGTGCTTGAAGCCGTGCGAGTCGGACAAGCCAGTCTTCCTTCGGCAATGGGGAAGGTCGTACGGATTCTCCTGTTGATCCCACACTCACGATATTGTTCTCCTCACTAATTCAGATCGATCTTCTCAGTACCCTGCCGATAGTGGATTCACTCGCATTGGCGTGCCGATCAGGTGCACGATTGAATTACTGCAGTCGCTTGGATCGACAGGATTATGACTTTCATGCCCCACGCTACCGTCAAAAGGTCTGTTCTTGCGATCGTGCTTTCTGTTCCGGAAGGTGCTGGCAAAGACGACCAGGCAGCTCATTCTCATGTTCTCCGTTTTGTATGACACGCAACAGGCTATATGGAAGCACGACAAGGATGAGCCAAAATAAAAGTGTCAGGTACCAGCCCCAGACTAGAGCTCCGACCACAAACACAACGGCTGCCAGGTACTCGATCACCTTCAACAATGCGACCTGTTGCTCCCGAAGTGACAAGATTCCGATGACGATTCCGGAGGCTGGTCAAGAATTCGCCTCCATGAACTCGACCACCCTCCCCATGGCACACACCGCTTCTGCACTTAGTTTCTCCATAGGTCCCTGTAGTCGTTATACATGGGCCCTGGACTTTCGCCCTCTAGCCTTTTCGATAGCACTCCGAAGCGCTCCGGAAACCGCGACCCCGTGCTCCTTCAATGTCTTGGCGTGCATCTCCGCCGTAAGATAGTCACCGTTCTCGATAAGCCCATGTACCTCAGCGACACCCGCTTCTAATGCTGTGAGCTGCTGCTTGATCACTTCTTGCGTATCTCGTTCCGTCCTCCTCAGGGTACTGGTCATCAGTCTCTTGGCAGATACCACGGCCCACAGAGCGTCTTGTTCCATCGCAACCGCTGCCATTTTGGCCACTTCCTTGTTTTTCGACGCCTTGGCTGCCACTCGCCCCCCATACTCAACGACCGTGCTCAGCATTTCGTCCACGTCGTCGTACAACCTGAAAATCCAGAAGACCGTCTCTTGCTTAGCCAACTCATCCTTGGCCAGGGCGAACTCCTGCTCTAATTTCATAAAGTCGTCCTTCGCATAGATCTCTGCCCCCGCAATTTTGGCCTCGTCGACCGCCTTTTGGGCTGCCTCAAGTTGAAAGGCTGGCGGTTGCGCACAGGCATTCATCAAAAGGAGGACGAGGAGAGTCCCAGCCCCTGTGATCTGTGACGCAACGGTCATGTTCTCTTCCGCTTGTATCCCTTCCAATTGCTTGGGTCCAGTTCCTGGAAAGGGCTCTCTGCATACTGGATGCCGCAAGAGGTGATTGGACAAAGCCGTCGATTTATTGTGCGCTTACAACGGAAACCTCCGGGCGAGTACGACACGGGGCTTACGACCAGGAGATAAGGAAGTCGGCTATCTGCAAAATCTGCATGCCGGCATCCTTCGACCGACAGCTCAACCTCAGAAGTTTCTTGATGGATCAAACAGTTACGTCTTTATGGAATCAATCACACACGTGCAGGAATTGCAGGTTGAGGTGGAGATGCGACGAGAGGGGCTTAGTATTGTGCAGTTAGGTGAGTGGTTTGGAGGACCTTACTCACGAATCCCATATTCTTTAATCTTATACTGAAGAGACCGCAGGCTGATACCGAGCAGCCTGGCAGCTTTCTCACGGTGGTTAGTCACTTCCATGAGGGTGCGGCGGATGACTTCCTTTTCAACTTCCTTCAAGGATTTCCCGAGAGTGACGACTATGGTCCTGAGGTCTTCCCGACTGACCTGAATCTCCTCCGGCAAATGCTCCGAGAGAATCGTGGGGTCCCGCACAGTGACGACCAGCCGTTCAAGCAGGTTACGGAGCTGTCGAATATTTCCCGGCCAGGCATACAGCCGTAACAGGCGCATCGCTTCTCGAGAGATGTGCTTCAGCGCTCGTTGATGCTGCGCGCAAAATTCAGGCAGAAAGGTCTCAACGAGAAGGGGAATGTCTTCTCCCCGTTCGCGCAGCGGCGGCAAGTGAATCGGGACCACATTCAGTCGATAAAAAAGATCCTCGCGGAAAGTCCCTTGCTTGACGGCCTCCGCCAGGTTTCGGTTGGTGGCGGCAATAATGCGAGCATCCACAGTCACAACTTTCGTTCCACCCAGACGACGGAATTCCTTGGTCTCTAAAACACGAAGAAAGTCGACTTGGGATTTCAAGGAGAGCTCACCGATTTCGTCCAATAACAGCGTTCCCCCGTGCGCCAATTCAAACCGACCGGCTTTGGTGAACAACGCGCCGGTGAAGGCGCCTTTTTCATAGCCGAACAACTCACTTTCAAACAGAGTTTCAGGCAATGCGCCGCAGTTGAGGGTAATAAACGGTCCGTCGGCCCGATGGCTTTTATGGTGGATGGCACGTGCGACGAGCTCCTTCCCGGTTCCGCTTTCACCCGTGAGCAATACGGTCACGTCGCTTCCCGCTACCATCTCCACAAGATGATACACCTGTTGCATCGGTTCGCTCTCACCGACCATTCGTTCGAACCGTGTTCTCGTTTCAAGTCGATCCCGGAGCTGCTGGTTTTCGCTGGCAAGACGGTGTCGCTCGAGCGCCTTCTCCACCACGATGAGGAACCGCTCGCGATCGATGGGCTTGGTGAGATAATCGTAGGCTCCAGCCTGCATCGCTTCCACTGCAGTTTCGATGGATCCATAGGCCGTCATGACGACCACTTCCGTGCTGGGCCATTGTGTGCGCAGCCTCCGCAGAAATTCCATCCCCCCGATTCCCGGCATACGCAAGTCGGTAATTAATAAATCCACTGCAGTGGTTTCAAACACATCCACCGCTTCTTCCGCCGTCGCCAGGCTTAGGGCTCGATAGCCTTTCCTTGCAAGGAGAGTCACCAGCGCGTTGCGAATGTTCAGCTCGTCGTCAACAATGAGGATTTGTACGGCATTCGTCATGCCCCCACCCCAAGCTTTTGAAGGGAGTCGGCAGCCACGGGAAGCTGTACAACCACGGTCGTCCCACTTCCAAGTACACTGGAGACACGAATGGTTCCCCCGTGGTCCTGCATAATGCGGTAGGCAATAGCCAGACCGAGGCCTGTTCCGCTAGTCTTCGTGGTATGGAACGGCTCAAATAGATGTAACAAGTCTTCTTGCTTGATTCCGATCCCCGTGTCGGACACGACGACCTCCACCCAACAAACATCGGCATTTCGCTGTACCTGTGTGATGATCGAACACCGCCCGCCATCGGGCATGGCCTGAAACGCATTCACCAGGACATTGACGAGGACCTGGCTAATCTGTGTCTCATCCCCAAACACCGGGGGTAATTCTTCATCAATCCGATCCTCCAGTTTGATCTTTCGTTCCTGTGCCTCAAACTGCATGAGTGCCATGAGATGTGTGATGACTCTTCCCAAGTCCATTTCATGGAGACCTACCGAGGTGGGACGCGCGAACCTCATGAAGTTATCCAAAATCACGGAGAGGCGTCGACATTCGGCATTCACGACCTGAAGATAGTGCGCCACGTCCTGTTCCAGCTCACCTCGTTCCTTCAATGTTTCATCGAGAAGATGCAGATTCAAATCCATTGCGCTCAGCGGATTTCGTAATTCATGGGCGACGCCGGCGGACAAGGTATGGAGGGCGGAGAGTTTTTCCGCTACGAGTACCCGCCGTTCCAAGGCTAGCAGCGCCGTGACATCTTTCAGTAGCATAATGATGCCGACCGGTCTCCCCTCATCTCCTGTCAGGTCAGCAGTTGCAAGGCGTATCGTACGAGTCTCGTCACCGGCGCGATACGGCATATCATGATGATCCACATGATGGTTGTTATGCAGTGCTCCATCGAGTACAAGACGAATCGTATCTCCTTGGAGAAACATTTGTTCATAGGAGTGACCGAGCAATTCTTCCGCCGACCGTTTCAATGTCGCCACGGCAGAGGGGTTGGCGGCTGTGACTTGGCCGTCGCGATTAATGGTGAGTACGCCCGTCGGGATACTCTCAAGAATATTTCTCGCGAGACCTTTGACTTCTTCAAGAGTCCGTCTCGTATTGTCGTAATGCAGAAAGGTGATGAGCGCCGCCATTCCGATGGCGCTGACTAAGAACACAAGAAGAGTAATCCCGATCAGGTCATGCCGAGATCGCCAGAGCGCCTGAAACAACTCCGTGGGGACCGCCTGATTTTGCGTGAATCCTTGGAGGAGGAGCTTGTCTCGCTCCAAGCTCATGAGGAGGATGACGGTCACGACCAACGCGAGAATGAGTACGACAGAGGTAATGAGACGGTATGGAATGCGTCGAAACAGCGTGGCTTTTGGAATAGGCCTAAACATGGCGGAAGTTGAAAGGCTACGCCCCTATGCTATCACGCGAACTACCCGCGATACAGTCGACGTTCTACCTGCGAGACGGGGTGCGGTGAGAAGGGGTATGGGCATTCGCTCACATCTTCAGTTGCGCCGGACTGGAAGCGATTATGCGCTTCCGATTCAACTGGGCGCAGCACTCCTGACAAAGCTCTTTCAACGTGAGATCGTCATAAGAAAGTGCGGCAGCACGGCGGGCGCATCGGTCGCAATATTTTAATGCCCTTGACTGGGATTCGGTGAATTGACTCGACGAAACGTTCATGTGGAGTACCTCCGATATTCACCTCAAACATGGATCGATGTATCGCGGGGATCATGCGGTGTTAGTTGCAACCAAGGTCCCGACGATTTCATTGCCTGCAACAATCCAAAGCAATTCGTATGCCTCGTTGGTATAAAGTGAGCTTTCAGGGATTTATCGGAAAATGCTTGCGGCTAGATTCAAGGATTCAGATGGCGAGCGCCTACTCCGCCGGACAATGTGCAAGGTTTGCACTGAGCTGTTCGTGCTTGAGTTCGAATCTTCGAGCACGGCTGTGAAATGCTGGCATCATTAGGTAGGATCACTGGAAACGAGGATCATGCAATCATTGCGGTTCAGCTGATCTCCTCTCATTGACTTTTTTCTCTCACTCGTGCATCCAACTTCAGGCCCAGCCCCAGGCGAAGACCACCCAGTATTCCGGTCTCGACCATAGCGGCAGGTCGGTCCTCCCTCTCTCATGATTCGTCCCGGCTTCGTGCGAGGATGGCTGCAATCATTCGGGGCATGCGTGCTCTTGGCCATTCAGCGTGTGTCGGTTCCGCATTCCATGCGTCGGCGATGACGTGTTTGATCGCTTGGGGTGGAGCGTCGATTGTCCGCACGAACGTGCCGTGATGTCGGTTTGAACGGTAGTCCGGTTGTCGCGTAGGGTGTTTGAGATATCGTGCGATGAGAGCAGCTCCCATGCGATGCAGAATCGTTCCGTGAAAGAGTACCACTTTCCCGGTTCGTCGTTGCGCGTTGCCGGAAATCTTCATATCGTCGATAGCGAGGTCGCTGATCCCACGGAGGGTCGTGGCTGGTTCCCATCGGCGAAGCGCGGTCGCTATTCGTTCCAGAATAAAGCGATTGGTGGTTCGAATACTTACGAGGTCTGGATGCCATCCGATTGGCAGCACAAAGGCATACGAGAGACAACCCGGCCCCTGTAGGACAGTTCCTCCGCCGCTTGCGCGTCGAAGGATTGATAGCCCGTCTTCTTGGCAGGTGACGCGGTCGACATCATCGGCTACGCGAGAGGCGCGGCCTAATACGACGAAGTGACGGTCGCTTTCCCAAAACCGAAGCACAGGATCTCCACCCCGTTCCTCAAGTTCCTCCAGTAACGCTTCATCAAGAGCTAGATTCTCGACAGGAAATGGAAGGGTCAGATCGAGTAAACGAAGCGTGGACACGTCATGACCGCTTGGGGATGAAAAGATGTGTTGGCGAACCATAAAACGATTCAGCGGCTTCCATAACCGTTTCGCTCACCGTCGGATGAGGATGAATCGAGGTCGCGAGGTCTTCTGCGACTGCACCCATCTCGACGGCGAGGACCCCTTCGGCGATCAACTCACCCGCACCGATGCCGCAAAGCCCCATGCCTAGTACGCGACCGGATTCAGGATCCAGTATGAGCTTGGTCACGCCTTCGGTCCGGCCTAACGTCGTCGCGCGTCCCGAGGCAGCCCAGGGAAACCGCACGACTTTCACGGCTTGTCCTGAGACCCTGGCTGCGTCTTCGGTCAATCCGCACCAAGCGATTTCGGGGTCAGTGAAGACAACGGCGGGGATTGCCGCGGCATCGAAGGCTGTCTGTTTCCCGGCAATAACTCGAGCGGCGACCAACCCTTCATGTGTCGCCTTGTGGGCAAGCATCGGTTCGCCGACCACGTCACCGATCGCAAAGATGGTCGGTTCGGTCGTGCGCATCTGCCGATCGACTTGGATGAAGCCTCGCGGTGTGAGCGTGATCGCTGTGTGTTCTAGTCCAAGCTGATTGGTACTGGGTCTGCGTCCCACAGCAACGAGTACGCGATCGAAGGTCTCGGTACTGGTCTTTGGGGACGCTGTCAAGGTTGCAACCAGACCGTCCTCTTGCGCGTCCAGTTTTGCTACGGTGGTGTTTAGCGTGATGGCCTTAAACTGGCGTAGTAGACGCTGATGCAGCGGTCGCAGAAGATCTGCATCGACGTTGTTCAGCAGGCGTGGTAACGCCTCAACCACGGTCACTTCGGATCCGAGGGCCTGATAGACTGTGCCTAACTCGAGACCGATATATCCACCGCCGACGACCAGAAGCCGGGGGGGGATGTCTGGCAATCGGAGCGCGCCCGTCGAATCCATCACTCGTGGATCGCGGAGCCTCAGCGAGTCTGGTATCACGGGTGTTGAGCCGGTGGCGATGATTGCGTGCCCAAACGAAAGTTCGGACGGCGTATTGGCTCCAGAGAGTTGTAGGGTTGTCGCATCCTTGAACCAAGCTCGTGCCTGGATCACCTCGACCTTCCGGCTGCCGGCCAGCGTTCGCACACCGTTTGTGAGTTTGCCGATGATCGCACTCACGCGGTCACGAAATGCCTCCAGGTCCACGCGAGGTTTACCGAAATGAATGCCCCAGACTGCCGCCTCTTCTGCGTCGGTGAGCAAGCGAGTCGCATGAAGCAAGGCTTTCGAGGGAATACAGCCACGTAACAGGCATGTTCCGCCCAGTTGTGAATCCTCATCGATCAGGGCTGTGCGTAATCCAAGATCAGCAGCCTGGAACGCAGCTGCATAGCCGCCGGGACCGGCGCCGATCACCGCGACGTCATAACGCAATTCAGCCATACCCCCTCCTGCAGGTCTCGTATCTCGTTGACTGCGGACGCTTCACGAGATCCCTCCCTACCACGTCCCGTTCAGAGCCCCAGAAACATGCCCTGAAAATCTTCCAATACTTTGACGATCTCGTTGGTAAAGCGTGCCCCGATCGCTCCGTCTATCAGACGGTGATCATAGGCGACGCACAATTGTAATACTCGCCGTGGCACAAATTGTCCGTCCCGATACACCGGCGTTATCCGTGCCTTTCCGACACCAAGAATGCCGACTTGCGGAGGATTAATGATCGGCAGGAACGGACCAGCGCTGATTCCTCCCATGTTGCTGAGCGTGAACGTTGCGCCGCGTAGCTCCTCGAGCTTAACCTCTCGCTTGCGGGTTCGTTCGGCAAGGTCGGCCAGCTCAAGCGAAATTTGGAGAAGATCTTTCTGGTCCACTTGCTGAACAACCGGCACAATTAAGCCAGCTGGTGTGTCCACCGCCACGCCGATGTTGTAGTAGTCCTTGTAGATCACCTCGCCGTTGGTGAGATCGAGAGTAGCATTCAGCTGCGGGTACAGTTTCAGCGCATGGACGACAGCTTTCACAAAGAGACTGCTCAACGTCAGCGTGGCGCCTTTCTTCTTAAATTCCGGGGCATACCGTTTATGCAGGGCCATGAGATCGGTGATATCAGCATCCTGGAATTGATGGACGTGTGGGATGGTTGTCCAGGCTTGTATCATGTTCGCCGCGATTTTCCGACGGGTTGAGGAAAGTGGCTCTCGCCGTTCAGACCCATAGGGCGTGGAAAAGATATTTCCCCCTATCCCCAGCTTGGTGCCGCGCGTGGTCCGTTCCCGCACGAAGGTTTTCACGTCTTCAGCCGTGATTCGCCCACCGGCTTCCGATCCGTTGACCTGTGAAAGGTCTACGCCCAGTTCCCGCGCGAGCCGGCGAACTGATGGCGGGGCTGGGATAGCTGGACCCGCTGGCGGTCGACTGACCACGGCAGGTTTCTGATCCACGACCGGTCGCTCAGGTGTCGGTATTGGACTAGTCGGCCTGGCCTGCGGGTGATCCCGTTGTGCCTCGGCATTCGGTTCCACGGCAGCCGACTCCTCTGGAACCGATGTCTGCGCCTTTCTTGCTTTATCCTCAGATTCCTGTAGTTCAATGATCGCCTGTCCGACCTTCACGTGATCTCCTTGCTGAATGAGGAGACGGACGACAGTTCCTTC
Source organism: Nitrospira sp. BLG_1 (assembly GCF_047338595.1). Classification (NCBI taxonomy): domain Bacteria; kingdom Pseudomonadati; phylum Nitrospirota; class Nitrospiria; order Nitrospirales; family Nitrospiraceae; genus Nitrospira; species Nitrospira sp. BLG_1. Next base: position 59,419 of record NZ_JBLFBO010000002.1, on the reverse strand, counting down.
GACGGGTGCCGGCACCGGCACGGTGGCCTTTTCGGTTTCAAGTTCAATCAGCGATTGTCCCTCGCGTACTTGATCCCCCTCGTGCACCAACAACTGAACGACATCCCCGCCTTCGATACCTTCCGCAAGAAATGGGAGCTCGACTTTCATGTCATATCCCTACCAATCGTTCTTAGTGCGTCAGCCTTGCTTACCGGAGCCAAGGAGCCTCTCCATCGGTCGAAACCTCGAGATCCCGTGCAGCCTGCATGATCAGGTGTGCCGACACGGCTCCCCGACGAAATAGGGCGTAGAGTGTCGCCACGACTAAATGTTCTGCGTCGACTTCGAAGAAGCGCCGCAACGCCTGACGGGTATCGCTCCTGCCAAATCCATCCGTTCCCAGGGTGAGGAGGCCACCGGGAATCCAGGGCGCGATCTGCTGGGGGACCAAGCGCACATAGTCGCTGACAGCCACGCAAGGGCCATCGAACCGCTCAACGGTCCGTTGCAGGTAGCTTATGCGGGGTACGTCTTCTGGGTGCAGCAGATTCCACCGCTCGGTCTCGAGTGTGCTCATTCGCAGCTGCTTGTAGCTCGTCACGCTCCACACATCGGCGGCTACTCCGTAGCCCTGCAGGAGGCTCTGTGCACGTAGGGCTTCATTCACCAGCGGACCGCTTGCGAGGAGATGTGCACGGTGCTTGGCACGATCCGGTGCGACTCTCAAGCGATACAGACCCTCGCGGATGCCTTCTTCCGCATTCGGCGGCATCACCGGCATCTGGTAGGATTCGTTGTACAGAGTGATGTAATAGGAAAGGCTCTGTTGATCCTGGTACATCCTCTTGAGTCCGTCTTGAAGAATGACCGCCAGCTCAAACATGAAGGCCGGATCGTAGGCCGCAATCGTCGGGTAGGCACTGGCGAGTAGATGACTCTGCCCGTCCTGGTGCTGTAAGCCTTCCCCCTCCAATGTCGTGCGTCCGGCAGTGGCGCCCAGTACGAACCCTCGAGTGCGCATGTCGCAGGCCGCCCAGAGCAAGTCGCCGATCCGTTGAAACCCGAACATCGAGTAGAGGATATAGAACGGAATCATATTGATTCCGTGTGTCGCGTAAGCGGTCCCACCCGCGATGTACGAAGACATGGCACCTGCTTCCGTAATGCCTTCTTCCAGAATTTGCCCGTTTTTGGATTCGAAATAGTACAACAGTGAGCTTTTGTCGACCGGCTCATACAGTTGGCCGACGTGCGAGTAGATGCCGTATTGCCGGAAGAGTGCCTCAAGGCCGAATGTGCGTGCTTCGTCGGGAATGATCGGGACGAGATATTTCCCAAAATCCTTCATGCCGAGCAGGCGGCTTAGCATTCGGGCGAACCCCATGGTGGTGGAAACCAAACGCTCTCCCGATCCTTCAAGAAACTCCTTAAACTGGTCGAGCGCCGGCGTCTTGAGCGATTCGACATTGACGCGCCGCTCCGGAATGGGACCGCCCATCGCCTTGATGCGTTCGGCGAGGTATGCGGCCTCGGGGCTGTCGGCTGGCGGTCTGTAGAACGGGGTCGACGTCAGTTCCGAGTCCGGCACCGGCACGCTGAATCTCGTGCGAAATTCCCGTAACTCCTGTTCGTTCATTTTCTTCTGTTGATGGGTGATGTTGCGTCCTTCGCCGGCTTCGCCAAGACCGTAGCCCTTGATCGTTTTTGCCAGAATCACGGTGGGTTGTCCGTTGTGCTGCACGGCGGCTTCGTAGGCAGCGTAGAGTTTTCGCGGATCATGCCCGCCTCGTAGCATTTTGTGGATCTGTTCGTCGGAATAGTGTTCCACTAGTTTGAGCAGTCGCGGATCGGCACCGAAGAAATGCTCCCGCGCGAAGGCGCCGCCATCCACCACATACTTTTGATACCAACCATCCACCACTTCGCCCATCCGCTTGACCAGGAGGCCTTCTTCATCCTTCGCGAGCAGCGGGTCCCAATCGCTGCCCCAGATTACCTTGATGACGCGCCAGCCAGCGCCGAGGAAGATCGCTTCCAACTCCTGAATGATTTTGCCGTTGCCACGTATAGGACCATCGAGGCGTTGTAGATTACAATTGACGACCCAGATGAGATTGTCGAGCCGTTCCCGTGAGGCGAGTGAGAGGGCGCCGAGACTTTCCGGTTCGTCGGTTTCACCGTCGCCGACGAACGCCCAGACTCGTTGTTGACTCGTGTCTTTAAGACTTCGATCGTGTAGGTAACGGTTGAAGCGTGCTTGGTAAATCGACAGGATCGGCCCCAAGCCCATCGAGACGGTCGGAAACTCCCAGTAGTCAGGGAGTAACCAAGGGTGTGGATAGGAGGACAAGCCGCCCCCCTTGGGGTCGAGTTCGGCACGGAAGTGGTAGAGCGCTTCCTCGTGGAGGCGTCCCTCGACGAAGCTACGCGCATAGATCCCTGGCGCAGCGTGGCCCTGGAAGTAGACATGGTCGCCGCCCTGGGGTCCTGCTTTGCCCCGTAAAAAATGGTGTAACGCGACTTCATAGAGGGTGGCGGCTGAGGCAAAGGTCGAAATATGTCCGCCGATGCCAGGACGCTGCTGGTTGGCCTTGACGACCATCGCCATGGCATTCCAGCGGACTAGGCTGCGAATTCGGCGTTCTAGTTCGAGGTTACCTGGGTAGGGCGGCTGTTGAGAGGCTGGAATCGTGTTAATGTACGGAGTGTTGACCGATTGGGCGACCTGGGCGCCACGTTCGCCCAACCGGTCGCGGAGTCGTTCGAACAAATAGGTGGCCCGCTCGACGCCGTGTCGCTCGAGTACGTACTCGAGCGAGTCCAACCATTCGCCCGTTTCCTGTGGATCAGAATCGCCTTCTGATCGAGCTATTCGATGCTCGTCCCTCATGCCTTGGTCCTTGGTGAGTCAGGTTTTGCTCTTGTCAGGACTGCCCGACACATCTCCTTCGTGTGTGTGGGTGATGATTCATCAGCAGGTTCATGTTCTCTCGATTCCGTTGTTTTTTTGTGACGCACCACACGTTGTCGTACGGCGCCCCCGGGAAGTATCTGCCGCAGCATTCATCCTGGTTGCAAGTGGTGATGCCGGACTTCACTATCACGCGGGACGAAACCTCGACCATCACCGTGCAAAGTTTGCATGTTTCTCATCTACTTGGAGTCTTGCATGTTCTCCTCCTGTCACAGTTCTATACTAAGGCATTGAAAAAATCAGTAGATGTCGTGTCAGCTTCATCAGGCATACGAGTTGCTTCTGAAATTTTGTGAGGCAGGAGGATCACCTCACCATCGGTCGTTTAGGTAATCGGTGCAGCCGTTGCGATTGCTCTAAGGCCTTGGGATGACAGTCCACCCCGACACTTGTTTGGTGAGTACCCAAAATCCAGCGGTCTCCGCTCAAGCTGATCAGTCATTCGGATAGAGCCGATCCGGCGGTAACTGTGCGACAGCAATTATAAAATCGGAGGGGAGTATGAAAACAGCGACATGGACAGGACTGTGGATGATGATCTGTGTATCAGCTCTGCTGAGCCTTGGATGGTTGGAAAACGCCGAGGCCTATGAGTCCGGAACCGTGACTGATGGCGCGATCGTGCGGGGGAAGGTCACGTTCAAGGGCTCGGTACCGGAGCCAAAAGAATTCAAACTGCACCGCTACCCAGACCGTGCATTTTGTGGGGAGCTGTCAGATGGAAACGGACATCGCCTTCTGAAAGAAGTTACTGTTAGTCAGGAGGGCGGCCTTAAAGATGTGGTGATCGTTATTGAGGACATTCAAAAAGGCAAGCCGTTTACCTTCACCGATGCTGAAGTCGAAGCAACGATGTGCCAGTTTTTGCCATTCGTGACCGTGGTCAGCGACAAGCGTCGAGTTACCGTGGTCAATCGAGATCCGGTGGCCCATGACATTCAGGGGTATGCCTACGACCTTGCAGGAGTCGATATCGTCCTCCATCGCCCTGCACTGAACTCGAGCGGGACGACTGATATCGTTCAGTTGGTGAAAGGGCGAAAAGTGTTCACCATGCAGTGCGGCATGCATCCGTACATGCAGAATTGGGGGTATGCGATCGACAATCCTTACTACGCCGTAACGGACAGTAATGGCTCGTTTGCCCTGGCCGACCTCCCTGCCGGCACGTACCAGATCAAGGCGTGGCATCCGATTGTAGGAACGCAGGTGCAGAAGATCACAGTCAAGCCCAACGAGACGGTATCGCTGGATCTGTTGTTTGATGGCAAGTGATACGCCGGCAAGATGTGCCATCATGGAGCTATATCTATGATGGCCCCGATGGCGACTTGAGAGGCCCACCTGGCGTTCTTGATTTTGTGCAGGTTGGAAGGTTTCCAGCATGTCTGGGAGGTTCGCAAGTAGGTTCTACGGGGCAGTCCTCTCCAGATGATGATGTATGCTGCCCTTCACGTGCCGCGATGTGGATACCTCCCTCGCAGAATGCAAGGAAGAGGGAGTCAAAGCCTATGTCATCTTCATTCTTTTTCGCATTTGAACGCAATATCATCCCTCCTCACTTGATCTTGGCACTTTGTTCCGTTTATCGTGATGCGTCATTGACCGGCTGTAATTGGCTGATTTCAGGTCGTCATCTGTACCAAGGGTAGTGGAGTCATGCAACAAGCACGTGAAATCGACATAGCGCAGTATCGAGTCCCACAGGAGCCCTTTTATGCCGAGGTCTCTGGGGAGGTCGGGCTGTTCACCATCGCCGCTGAGCGAAAACTGCCGGTGATGCTCAAGGGGCCGACCGGCTGCGGGAAGACCCGGTTTGTGCAATACATGGCCTACAAGCTCGGTCGACCGCTGATCACGGTTGCCTGTCATGAAGATCTGACGGCCTCAGACTTAGTTGGCCGGTATCTCCTCAAGGGACAGGAGACGGTCTGGATGGACGGGCCGTTGACGGTCGGAGTGAAATACGGAGCCATCGTGTATCTCGATGAGGTGGTTGAAGCCAGGAAGGATACGACCGTCATCATCCATCCACTCAGTGATGATCGTCGCGTGCTCCCGATTGAGAAGAAGGGGCAGATCGTGGAGGCTGCCGACGAGTTTATGCTGGTGATCTCCTACAACCCCGGATACCAAAGTGTGCTCAAAGACCTGAAGCAAAGCACGAAGCAGCGTTTCATGGCGATCGAATTTGATTATCCCGCTCCGGACATCGAATCGCGAGTGATTCAACGTGAAGCGGAAGTGGAACCAATGATTGCGGCAAATTTGGTCAAGCTCGGCCAAAAAGTCCGCAATCTCAGAAACCACGGTTTGGAAGAAGGCGTCAGCACCAGACTCTTGATCTATGCCGGGACGTTGATCAAGCAGGGCGTTCCAGCCGCGAGAGCGTGTGATGTGGCCATTGCCCGTCCGATTACCGATGATGCGGATATGCAGCGGGCGATTCTCGAACTCGTCAAAGCCATCTTCTGAATCCGTTATCTCATGGGGACCTCCTGCCTGGCACGAGACAGTGAGCGCGGCGTGCTCCTGACCGTGCATGTTCAGCCTAACGCGGCACGAACGGAATGTGTCGGAGTACACGGAGATGCAATCAAGATCCGTGTCGCCGCTCGCCCGATTCAGGGTGCCGCCAATGAAGAGCTGATCCGCTTTATCGCCAACCGGTGTTCCCTCACTCGAGCACAGATTCAGATTCAAGGAGGAGCGGAGACTCGACGCAAGCGATTGTGTGTCCGGGGAGTCACCGCAGAGGTATTGGTGGCTCGCTTGCTGCCACAAGACTCGAAAGGAGCGGTGAAACAATGAAGGGGATGACGCTGAGTGCCGTCTTCGTCGCGCTGACGCTTTCGGCTTGTTCCGGTGCACGTCCGGTGCTGTATCCAAACGAGCATTTGGAATCAGTGGGAAAAGAGGTGGCAGAACAGGACATCGAGACCTGCAAACAGTTGGCGGAATCTGCCGGAGCGGAGGAAGGCAGTGGCAAAGCAGGGCGTGTGGCGACGAATACGGCTGTTGGTGCCGGCGCGGGCGCGGCGAGTGGAGCCTTGGGCGCAGTGATTTCCGGTGCGTCGGCCGGTCTGGGCTCAATGGTTGGCGCAGCCAGCGGAGCGGTTTGGGGGCTCTTAACCGGCCTCTTTCATGCTTTTGCCGGTCCTTCACAGCCCAGCCAGGCTTACACCGGCTTCGTTAATCGCTGCTTGCAAGAGAAGGGGTATGACGTGACAGGATGGCAGTGAGGGGGGAGAGGCCACCTACAGGAGAAGTTCCTGGGCTCGCGCATCGCGCACACGAGATGTCATCGGAATTGAGACTAGGCTCAGGACTCATTCTTTCAGATAGAAGATGACGGTGGCTGCGAGACAGATGGCTGAGAAAAAGGTGTGGGCACAGCGATCATACCGCATGGCAATCCGACGCCAATCCTTGATCCGCCCGAACATGATCTCGATGTTGTGGCGTTGTTTGTAGAGGGTTTTGTTGTAGCGACGCCGTGTCGTTCGGTTGTTCCGTGGCGGAATGCAGGGTGTGACGCCCTGCTTCCGGAGGGCGGCGATGAACCAATCGGCATCATAACCGCGGTCGGCGATCAGGTATGTGGCATTGGAAAGACTGGGCAGCAGGCATCTCGCGCCGGTGTCATCACTGGTGTGCCCTGCGGTCAGCAACAGGTGCACCGGCTTGCCCACATCGTCGCACACCGCATGGAGCTTCGAATTCAGGCCCCCTTTCGTGCGGCCAATACAGCGAGAGCCTGCCCCTTTTTGAGCAGGCTGGCCGCCGTGCGATGGGCCTTCAGATGAGTCGCATCGATCATCAAGCCGTCTCTGGGCCCGGGCTGCCGCGCCAACTCGCGAAAGATCTTGTTGAAGATCCCGGCCCGGCTCCAGCGCACAAACCGGTTGTAGAGCGTCTTGTACGGCCCATACGCCTTTGGAGCATCCTTCCATTGAAGACCGTACCGGATCACAGAGATGATCCCGCTGATCACCCGCCGATCATCCACGCGCGGGATACCGTGCGGGACAGGGAGATAGGGCTTGATCCGGTTCAACTGCTGCGTGGTTAACAGAAACACGTCACTCATGGCCACCTCCGACCTGAGTGAAGCACAGCTGATTGGCGGAGGGAACCCTAAACTTAATGAGTCCTGAGCCTAAGGGCGGTGCTCGATGCATGCGCGCAGGAGGAACTCCTCCCGTAAGTGGCCAGAGGGATGGGGTGAAAGAGTAAGGAGAGGAATGGATGCGCGCAATGGAAACAACCTCAACGTCCAGCCAAGAATGAGTGGTAAAAGAAGTGCTCGGACAATGCGCGCAGTTGGGTGTCCACGTATCTGGTCTGCAGGGAAGGGATGATGAGAGAACTGTGTACAATTGAAATAATCTCGACATTTCCTCGGAAGGGTGAGAAGTGATGAAAGGGGAGCTGACCCTTCGGAGGGACTGTCGTGGCCAATCGATCCTTGCAGCGACTGATCAGCATGCTGCTGCTCCTCGCAGTTTCGGCCTGCACCGGACCGCAGCCAACGTTACGTTCTAACAAACAACTCCATATGCACGGCAGGCAGGTGGCTCAGCAGGAGATTGCCTCCTGTCAGCAGCGAGCTGAACAGTCCGGACTGCGGCATGGGACTAACCAAAGTACCAATGCGGCAACCGGAGCGGTGTTGGGTCTCACGTTGGGTGGCGCGGTCGGCGCATCGGCTGGGGTAGTCGGAGGATTGCCTGGAATTGCGATTGGAGCCGCCGCTGGTAGCGGGTTAGGCTTCATCGTTGGACTCCTCGGTGGAACATTCAAACCACTGGAACCGGATTCTCCCTACGCTGACGCGGTGACGAAGTGTCTGAAGGACAAAGGGTACGAAGTCAGAGGCTGGGAGTAACAGTCCGCTACGGCAAGGCATTCAGTATCGTACACGGTCCAGGAACCGCACCGTCGTTTCCACTACTGCTTCTCGGGACTCCGGATTCTTCGTCACCATAATCTGTACAAGCAGATCAATCTGTTCTCCGACCTTGACCATCGGCGCTTTCAGGGCGCTCAAATTTTTCCCACAGGCTCCTTGATCGATCACCTCAATCTGCCCACTGTTGTCTTCAACGGTCAGCACTGTTCGTTCGTGAGCCGCTCCACAGATCATCCGATTCGTCACGATTTCCGTCTGCATCGCCGTGATGGTACCGGTCAGCCTGACATCTCTCATCTGGTAGCGATCCGGGTATGCTAGCAGCGTGCTGATGGAAACCTGTTCGTATGAGAAGCGGGGAGTTCCCAATGGTCCAACACGAGATGATCGGGGGAGATCGTCTGATGCCTTTGCAGGGTATAGGAAAGACATCCATGGCATCGTCGCAAGGATTGATAGACAGGTCAGCATACGAATTACTGCCATGACTTCCTCCTCGTCAAGCGTAGCAGAGGATCGAGATATCAGCGCCGACCATTCGGCACCGTGCCGTTCGGCCGACACCAGACAGAGAGGACTCGTCTCCTTCCCGGTGACATCAAGCCCACGAATCTCTACACATTCCAACAAGATAGAGAGTGTCGTGCTGGAGTGAGCCAGCTGGAATGCAAGTTGCGAATTGGTAGAGGGGTGATAGTGACGTGAAGTGGTTTACCAGCTCTGACACCGGTACCATCATGCAGCTCTAAATGTTGGTCATTGTGAGGTTCAGGAAACAAGGGAGGGGCATCATGTTTGTGGTCGTAGGGGCAACAGGCAATACGGGATCCGCGGTGGTGGAAACATTGCTCAATAAGAAGCAGGTAGTGCGGATTGTCGTCCGCTCGGCTGACAAGGGCGTCGCGTGGAAGACGAAAGGTGCTGATGTTGCTGTGGCATCTCTGGACGATGTCTCGGCTCTTGCACAGGCCTTTGCTGGTGCGACGGGCGTCTATCTTATGGTGCCCCCGAACTATGGGGCGGCGGCCTGGTTGTCGGATCAACAATTCCGCATGGATCGAGCAGCCGAGGCGGTCAAGAAAAGTGAGGTTGGCCATGTCGTGTATCTCTCTTCCGTTGGTGGGCAGTTGGCGAGTGGGACAGGCCCCATCAGAGCGGTGCATTACGGTGAAGGAAAACTCGAAGGCGCCACGAAGCATCTCACCATTCTGCGCCCTCCCTACTTTATGGAGAATTGGGCGCCGGTCATCGGAGCGGCAAAGGCCCAGGGGGGCTTACCGACGTTCATTGCTCCTCAAGCCAAGATTCCGATGATTTCGACAAAAGATATCGGTCGAATTGCAGCGGAGCAGCTCATCGCCGGTGGACGAGGGAAACAAGTCGTGGAGCTGGCTGGTCCAGCAGAATATAGCCCCACTGATGTGGCCGTCGTGCTGGGTCAGCTGTTGGGCAAGCCGGTCACGGCGCAACAGGCACCTCTGACCGCTGTGGTGCCGACGTTCAAGTCGTTTGGGTTTTCTGATGAGGCGGCGAAATTATTTGAAGAAATGTATACGGCCTTCTCGAAGGGCGAGATTGGGTATGAATTTCCAAATAAGCTGATGCGGGGCACCGTCACGTTGTCTGAAGCGCTGCGGGGGATGGTGTAGCCCGAAGTCCTCATGTGAACTCGTGAGGAAACTGTCTGGGCCGTGTATCTTGTGAAGCGCCTTGGCCAGGGGTTTCAGGTTTCGCGTCTCAGGCTTCACCTTGTCCGAGAACTTGGAACGTGAAGCTTTGGACATGGACCTTGAACTCAAGATCGAAGGGCACACGACGAGTGACGAATACGGTCGTGGTGCCGACTCGGTACGTGCGGAAGATACGTGCATGAGTGATGCGGAGCAAGGAGGGCATCATGACAACTAATACGCTGGTTCCTAAAGAGGTGCTCGGAGTCTATCGCCCAGGATCAGCTCATATGGTCGGAGATGGATTTCCTGTACGTAATCTCTTCCCAAGCAACGAGCTGGACCAGGCTGTCGATCCGTTTCTCTTGTTGGACTATGCGGGGCCACAGGCGTTTGAGCCGACCGAGCATCCCCGCGGTGTCGGTGAGCACCCGCATCGAGGATTTGAAACGGTGACGATCATGTACCAGGGAGCCGTGGCCCATCGCGATTCTGCCGGCAATGCGGGGGTGATCGGGCCGGGTGATGTCCAATGGATGACGGCAGCCTCCGGCGTCGTGCATGAAGAGCTGCATGAGGCCGATTGGACAAAGAAGGGTGGGACCTTTCAGGCGATCCAACTCTGGGTGAACTTACCGCGGTCCAGAAAAATGTCGGCGCCGGGCTACCAGACCATTCTGAATGCCCAGATTCCCAACGTGGAGTTAGTCGGCGGAGCAGGTCATCTCCGTGTGATCGCCGGCAGATTCCAGGGGCATAAGGGGCTGGCCCGCACGGTGACGCCTATCGAGCTCTATGATCTGACCTTGAGAGCCGGCGGACGTGCGGAGCTTTCGTTCTCGGATGGGCATAACACGGCTCTTTTCGTGCTGCAGGGCCTGGTGTCGGCAAACGGCTCGAGCGATGCCGGAGAGGCGGAGTTGATTGTGTGCAAGCGGCACGGGGCGTCGGTGGTCATCGAAGCCCGTGAAGACAGCCGACTATTGATCTTGAGCGGTCAACCGATCGGGGAGCCGATCGCGCGCTATGGTCCGTTTGTCATGAATACCAAACTTGAACTTGTCCAGGCGGTCGAGGATTACAAGGCGGGCAAGATGGGACATCTGTCATGAACGCGTCACTCGTGAAATGTGAAGCGTATCTCGTTGGAGAGGAAATACAGAGAGGGATGGATAAGAATGAGTGACCAAGCCAGAGCACTCTACATCGACGTCTACTCGGATGTGATCTGCCCATGGTGCTATGTGGGGAAACGACGGCTTGAGCGGGCGCTCAACGGATGGAATGGCTCTGTGCCCGTGAAGATTTCCTGGAAGCCGTTTCAATTGAATCCGGCGATGCCGAAGAGCGGGATGGATCGGCGACAGTACCTTGATGCGAAGTTCGGTGGCCCTGAGGCAGCTCAATCGATCTATGACCACGTTGCGGCAGCAGGAACTGCAGAACGCATCCCATTCGCATTTGATCGGATTGCGCGTACGCCCAATACCTTTGCCGCACATCGCCTCATCTGGCTGGCAGGGCATCAGGGTAAGCAGGATGAGATGGTTGAGATGCTCTTTCGACGCTATTTTGTCGAGAGTAGCGATATTGGAAACGTCGAGACACTCGCTCAAGCTGCAGCCGATGTAGGGCTTGATCGAACAGCAATTGAGGCATTTCTGGCTGGCGATGAGGGGGGCAACGAGGTACAGGCGGAAGAAGCCGCAGGTCGTCGTTTGGGGATTCGAGCGGTTCCCTATTTCGTGATCAACGGAACCTCTGTGCTCTCTGGGGCACAACCTCCTGAGGAGTTCTTAGCTGCTTTCAGGGAGATCGAAGTCGGCTCGGTGGTCGGAAAGGCAGGTGCGTAATGGCTGTTCAAGTCTATGGCTGTAACCACGTCGTGATCGAAGTGACAGATGCGAGGAAGGCGGCGAAGTTCTATCAAGATGTGTTCGGCCTGAAGATGCTGCGCGGCGGGGAAGGCGCGGTCTGGTGCAAGCTGGGTGAGCATCAATTTCTGGCGATTTTTGAAATCGAGACCTTGCAGCCGGATCGCACCAAACACTTTGGGCTGATGGTCCGCGATGCTCAGCAGATCAAAGAGGTTCGACGGAAGTTGACGAGAAAATACAAATTGAAGCTCCATCCGAATTTCCGTTGCGACTTTCGCGACCCATGGGGCAATCGCATTCAGGTCGGAGATCTGTCCGATGAGTCGCTGGTCTGGCTGTTGCCGTATCAGGAAGTGCAAAAGGCTGGAATAGCTTTTACCCGTAACCCACAACAGGAGAAACGATTATGAGTACGACTGATCTGCAACAGCGGTTGAATAATCTCTTCGATTACATCCGGCAAGGAAAAATCATCGACGCCATGAGCGAGTTTTACGACAAAGACACCGTGATGCAGGACAATGCCAATCCTCCAACCAAAGGGCTCGCGGCGAACATTGAGCGGGAAAAACAGTTCTTGAGCGGCGTGAAAGAGTGGAAAGGATTCACGGTCACGGCCTCGGGTGTCGGCGACAACGTGACCTTCTATGAATCCGCCATGGACTTCATTGCTACGAATGGCCAACCGGTTCATCTTGAACAAGTTTCGGTGGCCACGTGGAGGAACGGCAAGATCGTTCACGAACGGTTCTATTATGATACAGGGAAACAGTCATAAGCGATTAAAAGAGGGGTATGAGTGACATGATGCAGGTACGAAGAAAGCGGGACGCCCCTCTGGATAATCTGTTTACAGGACTGCTTCGTCTACACAAAGCCCTTCTCGATGATGAGCGAGTCGCCTATGAGCGCGTGCACGGACGAATTCCCTCCAACGGTGCGTTTCTGCAACTTGCGTTGAACGATGCCTGGTTCGCCTGGTTGCGCCCGCTCTCTCAATTGATTGCCAGGCTTGATGAACTCAGCGAATCAGATGAAGGGTCGTCTCGCGATGAAATCCCAGAGCTACTCGCGTCTGCCCAGAGGCTTTTGCTGCCGGCCGAAGAGGGCGAGGGGTTTGCTCGACAATACTACGATGCTCTGCAGCGAAGCCCCGATGTTGTGCTCGCGCATGCCGGCGTTAGAGCCTTACTGATACAGTCGCTTCCTTATAAGGGGTGAGTCAAATGAAAGCGCATTATCTTGGCCATGTGGTCTTCTATGTGAACGATCTTCAGCGATCGCTCGGTTTTTATCGAGACCTCTTGGGGTTCAAAGAAGTGGGGCGAATCTTTAACGGGGCTGCCGCTGCACTGACATGCGGACGGACTCATCACGAACTCTTGTTGATTCAGGTCGGTGATGCTCCGGGGCCTCCTCCTGGCCGTCGCCGTGGGCTCTATCATATCGGGATTAAGGTTGGTGACAGCCTCGATGAGCTGCGTCAAGCGAAGCGTGAGGTGGAGCAAGCAGGGATTGTGATCGACGGGATGAGCGATCACACGGTGAGTCAAAGTCTCTATATCAAAGATCCCGACGGGAACGAAGTCGAGCTGTACGTGGATGCGGATGAATCCCTGTGGAAGAACAATCCGGCGGCGGTCGTGTCGCCGATCAAGGCGTTGAAGTTATAGTTTCAGCAGGGGTGCATGCCTACAGCTGGTGGGCAAACTCTGACTTGTGACCGGTTCTTCGGAGAGTAGGATTAATCATCATTTGCTGAGGTGCAAATGATTCGTATTGTCGTAGTCATATCCGTGCTGGTTGGCCTGTTCTCATTAGGGCCTAGCACGATTGGTTGGACGGCTGATGGCAAAAGCAGCAGGCTCACCATTGTAAGCCCAATCCAGGGAGCGGTGATAAAAGGGGATTCCGTCCAAGTGCAATACAAGCTGTCAAAGAGTGCGGATGCGACGCACATCCATTGTTATGTAGACGGTGAATATCAACGGGCGTTTGCCGGTGTGGTCAAAGGACTTACCCGAGGGACGCACGAGATCAAACTTGTGGCGGCAAGTCACAATCATGACTCGCTGGGTGCCGAAGCGGTTGTCACGATCGAAGTGGAGTAATGCATCAGCGTTCTGATTGATTAACTCGATTGACGTTTCGTTCCCATGGACTGCCGGTATTGCTCCACATAATCCAGGATCCGGTCCTTCGGTATCCCGAACCAGCTCAACGAATGTCGGATGAGTGTTGCTGAGGTCTCGACGTCAGGTTGTATCACCTCCGTTACACCAAGGGCACTGAGTCGTTCCGCCTCCGCTGGTCCGTGCGCGCGGGCCAAGATTGGAACTTTGGGACTGAGATCACGCATGCGACCGACGGCGAGTGCCGCGGAGTCAATCTCAGGCAACGCGACAATAATCAGAGATGCGTCTGCCGTTCCGGCTTTCACCAGCAGTTCGCGGTGCGAGGCGTCACCATAGAGGCAGGGAGTGCCCCGACCCTGAAGTCGACGAATGGTGTCCGGGTTTCGGTCGATAACCACATACGGAAGATTAAAGGCTTCCAACGCTTTTCCGAGCGAGTTCCCGACTCGTCCAAATCCACAGACTACGACATGCTGATGGAGTAATTCGCCTTCCGGGGGCCAGGGTGACGTGTCGAGTTGAGCGCGGACCAACCGTTTCCGACCGATCCACCCAGGCACATACCGAACGAGTGCCGCATTGATCAGAATCGTGATGAGCGAGGCGGCAAGCGTCGCGTTGTACAGTTCGCTGCCGATATGACCTGCCGACCGGGCTGTCTGGATAAGGACAAACGAGAATTCACCGACTTGTGTGAGCCCGATCCCCACGAGAATGGCCGTCACCCAGGAATATCCGGACAGCCGCACGATGCCGGCACGGATCAGGAACTTCCCGGCCACAATCAAGCCGATCATCGCGGCAAGGAGCGCAAGGTTCTCAACGATGATTCGTGGGTCGATCAGAATGCCGATCGTGACAAAGAAGAGTGCCACGAACGCATCACGGAGCGAAAGCAGTCGGGCCAACGTTTCGTGCGCATACTCCGACGCGCTGATGATAAGGCCGGCCAGAAAGGCTCCCAACGCGAGGGACAATCCGACCGTCTGCGTGACCGCAGCAGTTCCCAGGCTGATGGCGAGTGTGACGAGAAGGAACAGTTCTTGGTTCTGGGTCCTGGCGACGTGCGTCAAGATGTGAGGAATCACCTTGGCGCCCAGGTAGCCGAGCGGCACTAAAATGAGCACGGCCTTTGCCAAGGCCTGACCGATTAGCAGCAGCCGTCCGGAGTCAAATTCGCCGAGAGCCGGCATCAGTACGGTCATCGCCACGACGGCGACATCCTCGACCAGGACGATGCCGATCATGATCCGTCCATGCACTGAACGAAGTTCTCCACGGTCGACAAGGAGACGGACAAGGACCATGGTGCTCGCGATGGACGTGACGGCTCCGATCACGATGCTTTGCGTGATTGGCCACCCGATCAGAGATCCCATCGCGACGGCCAATCCGATCGACAGCAGAATGCCAAGCAGTCCGCCTGCTAGGGCCACCCATCTCACCCGCGCGAGGTCCTTGATGGAAAATTCGAGCCCGATTGAGAACATCAAGAGAATCACCCCGATATCTGCAAACAACTCGAAGGCGTGAGGTTCTGAGATGGTTGGTCCTGGCGTAAAGGGACCAATAGCGATCCCGCCCAGGACGTAGCCGAGGATGAGCGGTTGCCCGGCCATCCGGGCGAGAGTGCCGCCTGCGACGGCGGCTAGGAATACGATGGCAAGATCTACAAAGAAGACGGGATTGGGTTGCACAGCCACCCCTCTGACACGCACAGGCGCTTCATAAATGACATGAGTCAGGATCAATTTGGAGCAAGGTAAATACCACAAATCGTGGGAACAATGCTGCGCAATGTGTCCCAGAGGAGGGAGTGCTCGAAGGAAACCGTGAAAGAGGACGTGCGAAGTTAGTCCTGAAACGATATACTCAGCCGCGCAAGCCAGCCTCAACCATTTAAAGGGAGGTGCACTCATGGGACAACCACGCATTGCAGCAAAGGAGCCCGACGTACTGACCTTGGAGGCAGGGACCTATTACTGGTGTACCTGTGGACGATCGAGGGACCAGCCGTTTTGCGATGGAGCCCATGAAGGCACTGGGTTCGAGCCTCTGGAATTTACCATCGATGAGACCAAGGAAGTGGCGTTGTGTCAGTGTAAGCACACGAAGACGCCGCCCTATTGCGACGGCACGCACCAGAAGCTGTAAACGCTAAGGCCGGTGTGTGAAGGGTCGGTTGGAAGAGGTAGCTGAGAGAAGTATATAATTCTGCCCCGTCGCTTCGGGGAGAGATGTGATGTCTGAGGCCGATCCCCTGGCTGAACAGTATCGCGCCCTGCTGGAGGTATCCGAAGCCATTGCGGCGCACCATGATCTGACTGAATTGTTCCGTGCTCTCGCCCAACGCCTTCCCCGCGTGCTCAAGTTCTCATCCATCGTGCTGGCGCTGCATGATCCGAGCAAGAATGTCATGCGCCTGCATGTGCTGGAAGACCCGCGGCCCATGCCGGTGTCACCCGGTCTCGAATTTCCCGTCGAAGACGTTCCAGGCGGTTGGGTGTGGCAGCATCAACAGCCCTTGATCTGTCACAACCTCGACCAAGAGACGCGATTTCCCAAAGTGATGCCGATGATTCGCCAGGCGGGTATTTGGTCATTGTGCATAGTTCCTCTGACATCAGCGCGTGAGCAGCTGGGTGCGATAGGCGTCGGAAGTCTGGAAGCCCATTACTACGGACAAGCCGAGATCGACTTTCTCCAACAGGTCGCGAAGCAAGTGGCAGTCGCGGTGGAGAACACGCTGAACTTCGAGCGTGTGCATCAGGCTGAGAAGGAGATGCGGCGTCAGTATGAGCGCGAGCGTTTGATGCTGGAGATCAATAATGCCGTGGTGTCGCACCTCGGTCTGCGTGACCTCCTCAAGGCTATTTCTTTCAGCCTGCGTCCCGTCATTCCTCATGATGCGGCACTGTTGACACTTCATGAGCCAGGAGGCGATCAACTTCGCCTTCATGCCCTGGATTTGCACATGTTCGGCACGGTTCCCTTTGAAGAGGGCGTACTCATTTCGCTGCACGATACACCCGAAGGGCAGGCCATTGCCTCACGGCAACCGGTGTTGGTTGGTCCCGTTGTTGATTTGACGCGATTTTCTTCCCCCTGGGTCCTGCACGCGGTTCGGAATGGCGTGAGATCGGGCTGTGCTGTCCCCCTGATCACACACAACCGTACCGTCGGGGCGCTGAGTGTCGTGAGTGCACATGAAAATGCGTTCGGTGAGGCGGATGCCGTGCTGCTCAGCCAATGCGGCAAGCAAATCGCCATTGCGGTCGAGAATGTACTTGCCTATCAGGAAATCGCAACTCTGAAAGACAAATTGAACAAAGAAAAGCTCTATCTCGAAGGCGAAATCCGGAGCGAGTTGAACTTTGAGGAAATTATCGGGGAGAGCTCCTCGATTAAGAAGGTTCTGAAGCAGGTCGACATCGTTGCGCCCACGGACTCGACGGTACTGATTCTTGGCGAGACGGGCACAGGGAAAGAGCTGCTGGCCCGCGCCATCCACGACCGAAGCAAGCGCCGCGAACGGACCTTTGTGAAACTGAACTGTGCTGCGATCCCCACAGGACTGCTTGAGAGCGAGTTGTTTGGTCATGAGCGGGGGGCCTTTACTGGAGCGATTGCCACCAAAGTGGGACGGTTCGAGCTGGCAGATGGAGGCACCCTCTTCCTCGACGAGGTGGGCGATATTCCCCTTGAACTCCAGTCCAAGTTGCTTCGCGTGCTTCAGGAACAGGAGTTCGAACGACTCGGTAGTACGAGAACCATCAAGGTCAGTGTACGGCTCCTCGCGGCTACGAATCGGGACCTTGCAGATATGGTGGAGAATAAGCTCTTTCGGAGCGACCTGTATTATCGGTTGAATGTGTTTCCGCTCACCGTGCCAGCGCTGCGAGACCGACGTCAGGATATTCCTCTTCTCGTTCGGTATTTCGCTCAACAGTTAGCACGCCGCATGGATAAGACCATCGACACGATTCCCACCGAGACCCTCACGGCGTTGTCCCGTTACAGCTGGCCGGGAAACATTCGTGAGCTGGAAAACTTAATCGAGCGGGCCGTTATTCTCACACAAGGTACAGCACTCTATGTCCCACTGGCCGAACTGAAACAGCGCACCGGAGACGGGATTCCACCTCCCGCAACATTGGAGGAAACGGAGCGGGAACACATCTTGAGAATCCTCAAATCAACCAAGTGGGTGATCGGCGGTCCGACCGGCGCGGCAGCCCAGCTCGGCATGAAACGAACGACCCTCCAGTCCAAGATGCAGCGGCTCGGTATCGCCCGCCCCGTTTGATGCCGATTGCTTCGGCACTTGCCGACGGTTAGGCAAATACGTTCGTCAGTGAAGCCCTCCTCATGTAGCCACGATCTCCGTTCAGTCTAACAATCCATTGTTTTATCAATAGCCTTCAGCGAGTGGTGCAGAGTCGTCAGCATCGGCACACTCTGTGCGATACCCATACCGTGTGATGTGCAGGAGCATAATGGTTGGAATTCAGAGACGCCGGTAAGAGAACGGACAATAGTTGATGACCAGTACCCGTCACAATCAAACCCTGGAAGGAATAGTCATCATGGTACGCATCCAAGTCGTACTGGTGATTGCGATGGCAGGCTTATTCAGCGGCTGCGTGTCAACTGAGCAAGCGAGAAACGTTCAACTGTTGGGGTTCACGACCGACTCTCAGGCCGCACCCCAGACCGATCATGAAGGTGGAGGATCACAAGGGTACCGTTATCCGACAGTCAACTGGTCAGCGTACAACACCGTCCTGTTACAGCCTGTGACTATTCGAGAAGGATTGTTGTCCAAACTCCGTGTCCAAGAGCGCCGTGATCTTCTCCTGCTTGCCGGCTCGTTTGAAGACGACCTCCATCTCAAACTGTCAAAGGATTACAACATGGTCGAAAGGCCGATGACAGGGACACTGCTCATTCAGGTGGCGATCAGGCATATGGAGGAGCGTTCGACGGTGCCGGCTATATGGGCCCGCGTGGCCCGCGAGCTACAGGCAGTTGCCACGGTTTATACCCTCGCCGGAAATCCTCCATTTACTGGAGAGGTCGCGGCTGAGTTCACGATCTGTGATGCCCAGACAGGTGAACTTCTTGTTGCCGGCGTCGACTGGCGCGTGGGCCGGCAAGATCTCTTTGTCGATGGAAAGGTTTTCAATCCGTGGGGCCGCGTTAAGAACAGGCTTGAATTTTGGGCGGACCTGTCTGTCTACCGACTTTGTGTCTTACGTGGTGCATCAGACTGTGTAGAGCCACAGATCCCCTCAGTGAATCAAATTCAGCGTAGGAGCTAAATGAAACGGTTGTCCGTTCAACCGATCGAATGGAGAGAACAGATCACACCTTATGGAGGGTTATGATGGAACTTAAACTGCCGAATTCGGAACAAGCTTATTTGGGATTGCGGGCCATGAAGACTGTTGCCATGGCTGATGGGGCGCTCGATGCCTCCGAGCATCACATGTTGGAATCCATCCAGCAAATATTCGGCACGACACATGACCTGGAGCGCCTTGTTCCTATCACGCCTGGAGAGTTGGCCCGATCGTTTCCCGATCCGCAGCTCAGGAGGCAGCTCGTGCAAGGGCTCGTGATCATGACCTTGATCGATGGAAAGGCCGGCCAAAAAGAAACAGATCTTGTTGAACAATTTGCACAAGCACTGGAGGTTGATGCCCCTGAGGTGAAGAACCTGCGGCATGTCCTGAAGGGAGAAATTCTCCAGCTTCGCCTTGATCTGGTGCGCCGGTTCTGGTTGCGGCAAAAGGCGATCGAGGCCTGGAACAAGGAGGGAATCAGAGGGCTCTACAAGTTTGTTCGGGGGATGATGGGACGGTATAAAAACAAGGAATTAGCAGCTCGCTACCAGGGGTTGGAACATTATCCGCCTGGTTCCTTGGGTCGTTCCCTTTGGGAATATTGGCATGCAAACAGCTTTGCGCTTCCCGGTCAAAAGGGTGGCGCACCAGAACAGATCCTCTTTCATGACTGTGCTCATGTCTTGTCCGGTTACGGAACGGCTCCGGAAGAAGAAGTCCAGGTCGCCTGCTTCAGCGCAGGCTTCCAACGCCGCGAGCCGTGGATGTTCGTGTTCTTTGTCCTGCTGCAATTTCATGTGGGCATCCGCATGACTCCTATCACCAAGGCACGGATGGGAAAGTTCGATCCGTTGAAGGCGATGATCGCCATTCGCCGAGGCGCGGCAATGACGGTGGACCTGAACGACGGCTGGGACTACTGGCCGGTGATGGGTGAACAGGTTGTGGAACTCCGCAGACGATACAATATTTTGCCAGCCGAGGCCTTCATGCCTCTGGAGCAGGAGGTAATCATGGTTGGGGTCTAAGCGGACTCGTGTATGCGGGATAGCCCGTGGTTGGATAACTCGTGACATCCATAAAGGAGATGGTGATGACATCAGCTAATCGTTACGCAACATCGTGGGAGAATTTTTGGAGTGCGACGACTGGGGCACCGGGAGAAATCTTTTGGGATGCCGATCCGACTCATGCCGCCCAACAAGACTTAGCGTTATTCAAGGCCTATGCAAATTCACAACTCCCGTTGATTGATCTCGGGTGCGGAAACGGTACGCAAACACGATATCTGGCCAATCATTTCGCCAAAGTCATTGGCGCAGAGATTGCCCATGCTGCCGTCCAACTGGCTGAACGGACGAATGGAGCAGCCAACGTCACGTACCGTGTTCTCGATGTGCTGCGACCTGATGATGCACAACACCTCTACGACGAAATCGGTGATGCCAACGTCTACATGAGGGCAGTGTTGCATCAACTGTCTCCGACGGACCATGCGACAGCCGTTCAGTCGATCGAGCGGTTGCTGGGAAAGAAAGGAATTCTGTATTTGGTCGAACTCTCATCCGCGGCAGAGCCTTTCTTCGCGAAGCTGATTGCGGAGTATGGGCCACCTCCCGGTCTGGCGCGGGTATTTCAACATCAGATTACGCCAGGAATGCTGCACGACAATAACCTGGACTCGCTGTTTCCCTCCGATCGATTTAGGCTGCTTGGCCAGGGCCCGAGTCATATACGCACCGTGCACAGTCTCCCAACTGGTGAAGTGGTCAAAGTCCCAGCCTTCTATGCCATCTTTCGACGGCGATAGGGTTTGGATGGGAGAGGGTACAGAAATGATGGAACGTCGTGAAGAGATATGAAGGAAGGAGGATGCATGGAAACGTCGAGCCCGCTCAATGTGATTACACAACTTGTCATCGCGATGAATGCACAGGATCTGGAAACAGCCATGACTTTGTTTGAGCCTGGTGCCTCGTTCGTGATGAAACCTGGCGTTGTCGTCAGCGGAACCGCTGGGATCCGTCAAGCTTTGGAAGGATTCATGGCGCTGAAACCGACGCTCACCATCGAAACGCAGCGGATCGTGCAGGCAGGCGATGTCGCGCAGTACTGTGCCCGCTGGAGCATCAACGGAATCAATCCAGCGGGAGCTGCCGTGCAACTCGGTGGGCGATCATCTAGCATCCTGCGTCGACAGTCCAATGGGAAGTGGTTGTTCCTCGTGGATAACCCGTGGGGGACAGACATTGTCGTATAGCGAACCCGAAGTGTGTGGTTGAACACATCAGTCAAACTGAAAGGAGCTGTTATGAAGATCATATGTAACTTTATCGTCGTGATAGGCATGGTGGTTGGTCTTGCTGGAAGCAAAGATGCTTTGGCCTCGGCGAAGAATCTTGAGGCTGGATTTGCGAGTACGAGCTGGATGGGCAGCGGAGAGGTCCATAATCTCCCGGATGGGGGACAGGTCATCAACGCCATCGTCAAAGGTGTGATGATTGTCCGCCATTCGAATGGGGCGGTTGGTGGGATTGTCCACACGGCCCAACTCGAGTGTCCGATTCGCGTCACCCTCAACAAAACGAATGATCGCAGAACCTATTTCGGGCTCTGCACGATTCTTGCCCACGATGGCAAAGACGTGGGTTACGCTGAGTGGAAATGTGCAGGGGGGCTTATGGAGTGTGAGGGCCAGTTTACGTTTACAGGCGGGGCAGGTGGATTCAGCGGAATCTCGGGAACAACTCCATTTTTCAGCCGAATTGTCTTCGAGAAGCTTGAGGCAAGCAATGCGCGGGCCGTTGGCTATGCATACTGGCCGAATCTCACGGTGGCCTTGCCCTGAGGGATCCATACACTAAGCATGAGGCCATTACTAACGAAGTAGCAGAGATTTGCTGTGGCTGTCTTCTGTGATTAGTGAGACATATATGTTGATTGAGCCGACGGCAAAGAGGGGCAGAAGACGCGGAGATGGTCGAATAGCGAGCAATAGGACCGGCATCGCCGGCGCTGATTACAGAGCAATAGTGGTCTTCATCGCCAGGTGATGCCATGGTGGTGGTCACCTCTTGAGCAGTCCAAGGGCGATGGTTCATACTGCTCTACCTATGGACCGATCGCCCATCTCTCCTTGTGAAACGTTAGCAGAACGGTATCAAGCCCTGCTGGAAGTCGCGCAGGCTATTTCAGCGCATCGAGATCTCGACGAACTCTTTCGGGAGATTGCCCAGCGCCTGCCTCGCGTGGTGCGAGTCAATTTCGTCGGGCTCTCCTTGTATGATCCCATCAAGAACATGATGCGGTTGCACACCGTTCAGGCCAATGTGCCGGCCGATCTGGTCGGCGGGCATGAGGAGTCTCTTGATGAGACGCCGGCTGGATTGGTCTGGCAGACCCAACAGTCTGTGCTGGTCCCGGATGTCTCCGCTGAAACGCGATGGCCCAAGGTTCTCCGTTGTATGCAGGAAGATGAGTCCCGCTCATTCTGCTTCGTGCCGCTGACCACGGGAGCACGTCGGTTGGGGGCGATGGGATTTGTGAGTTTGGAGAAAGAGGCTTATAGCGAAGCAGACCTGGAGTTCCTTCAACAAGTGGCAAATCCGGTCGCCGTCGCCGTGGAGAATGCGCTGGCGTTTCAAGAGATCGCTCAACTTAAGGACAAACTAGCGAAGGAAAAACTGTATCTGGAAGAGGAACTTCGGCTTGAGCACGGATTTGAGGACATCATCGGCGACAGTGATGCCCTCAAGCAGGTCCTCAAACAAGTAGAGGTTGTGGCGCCGACCGATTCGACGGTCTTGATTCAAGGCGAAACCGGCACCGGGAAGGAGCTCATTGCCAGGGCCATCCATCGACTCAGTGGACGTAACGAACGGACGTTCGTGAAGCTGAATTGTGCGGCGATTCCTACTGGGCTTCTGGAGAGCGAGCTGTTCGGGCATGAGCGAGGGGCTTTTACCGGCGCCATCATGCAGAAAGCCGGACGATTTGAGCTGGCCGATAAAGGCACGATCTTCCTCGATGAAGTGGGGGAAATCCCGCTGGAGCTGCAATCGAAATTGCTTCGCGTGTTGCAGGAGCAGGAATTTGAGCGCTTGGGGAGTACCAAGACGATCCGGGTGAACGTGCGGCTAATTGCGGCGACGAACCGGGATCTCAGAGCTATGGTGGAGGCGAAGCAGTTTCGCAGCGACCTCTACTATCGGCTGAATGTGTTTCCGGTGACCGTGCCGCCGTTACGTGAGCGACGGGAAGACATTCCAACCCTGGTCCGGTATTTCACGCAGCACTATGCGGGCCGAATGAAAAAGAACATTCAGGCCGTGCCTGCCAAGACGCTGGAGATCTTGTCTCACTATGCCTGGCCAGGCAATGTCCGTGAGTTGGAAAACCTCGTGGAACGGTCGGTCATCCTCACGCAAGGAACCGACCTACAAGTCCCAATCAGTGAGCTGCAGACGACGAGTGACTCAACGAGCTTTTCCATGACGGCCCTTGAAGAGGCCGAACGTGACCATATCTTGCGTGCTCTGCAAGAAACGAAGTGGGTCGTTGGGGGCGCCGCCGGAGCCGCCGCTCGTTTGGGCGTGAAACGCACCACGCTCCAATCCAAGATGCAGAAATTCGGCATCACCCGTCCTGAGTAGCGCCGGCCTTCAGTGATTTTCTCGGTGTGGTTGAGCCAGAGAGAGTGTTGGCCGGCAAAACCGGGTCTGTCTTCATGCGGTATGTACCATTCAAGGTCGGACTCCAGAGGCGTATAAGGCGGGCAGCTTCTTTTTGACAAGTGTTACGTTACAAGATACAGTCTTCCGGTGAAGATACGGAACTTTCTGCATAAAGGTCTGCAACGGCTGTACTTGGAAGGCAACGCCAAGGGCGTGCCGCCCGAGACCGTAGACAAGCTGCGGAAGATGGTCGCGTTTCTGGAGGCAATGGGCAGCGCCGACGAAGTCCGCGCCCTCACTGCATGGAAACCGCACACGTTGACCGGCGACCGAAAGGGCACGGTCAGCTTGAGCGTGACGCGCAACCGCCGCTTGACGTTCCGAGTGGATGCAGTAGAGCAAGAAATCTATGACGTGAATTTAGAGGATTATCACTGAAAGGGGATGACCATGACGATGAAAAACCCGCCGCACCCGGGCGATTTTATCCGTACTGAGATTATTCAACCAGCGGGCTTGTCTGTCACCGCCGCCGCCGTTGTGCTGGACGTGTCACGTCCTGCCCTCTCGAATGTATTGAACGGCAAGGCCGACCTGACCGGCGATATGGCCTTGCGGATCGAAAAGGCCTTCGGTGTGAAAATGGACACGCTCATGCGGATGCAGTCCAACTATGATATTGCGGAGGCCCGCCGCCGTGAGAAAAGCATTAAGGGCGTGCGGCGTTTTCATGCGGCGATGTACCCGTGAGTGTTTCAAAAAAAAGGTAAATTTGCAACATCCTCGGAAGTCGCTTAAACATTGGGGCTTGCGTGTTTCAAAAGTCTGTTTCGCGTTAATGAGGGGTGATTTTAGGTTTTTAGGTGATCTACGGTTCGTCTCCGAAAAAAACAATGCTTTTGCATCAAGCGAGATGAGCCCATCGAAAATAATGGAGGAACCACACGCATAAGAATTCTGACAATCCAGAAGGTTATCACGATCTTAAGGCACACAGAATCCATTTTTTGAAATGACCCCACATAGACCTTCTTTGTAAACCCCTCAATCATCCCATAGAGCATTCCCTCACCAGACCGTAGTGGTCATAGTCTTCATGGCGAATGATTTGACAAGCTAGCAAGGAAACTGGTAGTACGGTAAAAGTTTCTCAGGTATCTCAGTTCTCCTATGCCGACCCGAAAGCCAAAATCGCAAGAGCCATCACTCGATCAGGCTGCTGTTCGAAGAGTGGTCGCCGTGGCGCGTCGCCAATTTCTTGTCCACGGATTTCGCTCTGTGAGCATGGATGACCTCGCAGCTGAATTGGGTATGAGTAAGAAGACGCTCTATGTGGCGTTTCCGAGCAAGACCGC
The DNA here is from genome assembly GCF_047338595.1 of Nitrospira sp. BLG_1. Taxonomy (NCBI): domain Bacteria; kingdom Pseudomonadati; phylum Nitrospirota; class Nitrospiria; order Nitrospirales; family Nitrospiraceae; genus Nitrospira; species Nitrospira sp. BLG_1. Next base: position 34,496 of record NZ_JBLFBO010000002.1, on the reverse strand, counting down.
TCTGATTGAGGCCGTGTTGAAGGACAAATTCAAAGAGGTTGAACGGGATCTTGAGCAGGTGGCGAAGGTTCAAGCTGCCAATGTCGGAAGCGCACTCCATCAGCTCCTCGACTGCGTACAGCGACATACGGCAGAAATTCAACCGGCATTTGTGCGCGACATTGGGCGCGAATCCCCGGAACTGTTTCAGTTGGTTGAGCAGAAACGCCGCGGGCTGATCCGACGGTACTTCGGTGGACTGTTCGAAGACGGCAAAAAAAGTGGCGCGATCAGGAGTGACATCCCGACTCACCTTATCATCGAAATCTTGCTGGGTGCCGTCCAATCCATCATGAATCCAACCAAACTAGTGGAGTTGGGGCTCACGGTGGAACAGGGTTATTCATCGATCATTCGACTTGTCCTGGAAGGGGCACTGCAAAGGCCGTGACGTGATGAGTCAAAAGCTTTCTGGTCGGCTTCTTTCCAGGACACTGGTCTTTCTCATGTTCAGTGTCCTGACCGGCTGCGACAAGGCCCCCGTTGATCTGGTTCAGGGCTATGTCGAAGGGGAGTATGTCTATGTGGCGTCACCCTACGGCGGAGCTCTAGCCACTCTATCAGTGCGGCGAGGAACAGAGGTGGCGGCTGGTGATGCGCTGTTCGCTCTCGAGCACATCTCAGAGAAAGCAGCAAGAGATGAAGCGGAACGGAAATTGAGCCAAGCCCGAGCGAATCTGGAAGATCGGAGAAAGGGGAAACGACCCTCCGAGATTGCTTCTCTTCGGGCACAGCTCCAGCAAGCGCAAGCAGCATTGCAGCTGTCGCTCCGTGAAGTGGCTCGTCAGGAAGGGCTTGCAGCCGTACCTGGTGCGGCGGTGGAGGTTGAGGTGGACCGGGCCAGATCAGCGCGGGATCAAAACCAGCAGAGAGTCTCCCAGCTTGAAGCGGATTTAAATACAGCACTGTTGGGTTCTCGCACGGATCAAGTCACTGCGGCCGAAGCGGAGGTTCGAGCAAAGGAGGCAGTACTCGCCAAGGCAGAGTGGGATCTTGCACAAAAGCGTCAGCTTGCACCCAAGACTGGGTTAGTCTTTGACACGTTGTATCGGGAGGGTGAATGGGTGCCGGCAGGCCGACCTGTCGTCGTGCTGCTGCCTCCTGACCATATCAAGGTGCGAGTCTTTGTGTCTCAACTGAGACTTGGCGCGATCAGGCTCGATGATGCAGTGCAGGTGATGGTAGATGGAATGCAGGGCTCCCTTCCAGGAAAGGTCAGTTACATTTCGCCGAAAGCGGAATATACGCCGCCGATGCTCTATAGCCAGGGTAGTCGTGACAAGCTAGTTTTTATGGTCGAAGTGCTATTCGAGCAGACTGTTGCAGTGAAGTTACATCCAGGTCAGCCGGTGGACGTGCAATTCAGGGGGATTCAATGACCGCTGTCGTCGAGAGACAGGAATTGGCCATTGATGTGAGCGGGATGACCAAGCGGTTCGGGAGGCGCACCGTGGTCGATCACATTGGGCTGCAAGTACGTCGCGGGGAGATTTACGGATTTCTCGGTCCGAACGGCAGCGGTAAGACGACATTTATTCGGATGCTCTGCGGGCTTCTCCGAGCGGACGAAGGCAGCGGGACCTGTCTAGGCCATGACGTCATTCGTCAGAGCGATGCCATTAAGGCCGCTGTGGGCTACATGACTCAGCGGTTCAGTTTCTACGAGGATCTGAGCATTGAGGAGAATCTGGACTTCGTGGCACGCATGTTCGGAATTCCTGATCGACGTGCTGCGGTGGCACGAAGTCTTGAACGGTTGGGATTGGCCGGTCGTCGAGAGCAGCTGGCCGGTCAACTCTCGGGTGGGTGGAAGCAGCGGCTTGCACTGGCTGCCTGCTTGATCCATCAACCACGACTGTTGTTGCTCGATGAACCGACTGCGGGGGTCGACCCGAAAGCCAGACGAGAATTCTGGGAACAGATCCATGAGTTGGCTGCAGATGGACTGACGTTTCTGATTACCACCCATTACATGGATGAAGCCGAGCGTTGCCATCGGCTGGCCTATATTTCGTACGGCAAGTTGCTCGCCAATGGGACCGTTTCCGATGTGATTCAACAGGCACGGCTGACGACCTGGTCGGTCAGCGGTCCACATCTCCATCAACTCGCGGTGGAGCTCCGTCGACAGCCGGCGGTGCAACAGGCGGTGGCGTTCGGAGATCGGCTCCATGTGAGTGGTGCCGATCCGGTTGCGCTGGAAACGGCACTGGCTGCATTTCGCACCGGTCCCTATGTGTGGCATCGGGTCGACACAGGGCTTGAAGATGTGTTCATCCACCTGATGGAACAGTCGTCGGACAATTTCGCATCATGAAGATCCATGTGCCATTCGCACTCTCCCGATTCTGGGCCATCGTGGTGAAGGAATTCATTCAAATGCGCCGCGATCGCATCACATTCGGGATGATGATTGGGGTGCCATTAATCCAGCTTGTCCTCTTCGGCTTCGCGATCAACGCCGATCCGAAACATCTGCCGACGGCGGTGTTGCTGGCTGACTATGGCGCCCAAGGGCGAACTCTTTTGCAGGCGATTCGCAACAGCACCTACTTCGAGTTTGTTCGGGAGGTCACGACTGAGCAGGAAGCTGAAGATGTGTTGTCGCGAGGGGAAGCACAGTTCGTGATCAATATCCCCCCGAACTTCTCGCGTGATCTACTTCGGGGCGAGCGACCAGCGATACTCGTCGAAGCTGATGCGACCGATCCAGCCGCAACAAGCAATGCCATCGGTTCACTACGGGTTTTGATGGCAAAGGCCCTTCAGCAGGATCTGCGGGGGCCACTCGAGCATCTGGTTGGAGGCCAGGATCCAATCGAGCTGCGTGTTCATGCCCGCTATAACCCGGAAGCCATCACGCAATACAACATCGTGCCTGGGCTGATGGGAGTGGTGCTGACCATGACGATGGTGATGATCACCGGTCTGGCCATCACTCGTGAGCGGGAACGTGGGACGATGGAGAATCTTTTGTCGATGCCCACGAAACCGTTTGAGGTCATGATCGGCAAAGTGTTGCCCTATATCCTCATCGGGTATATCCAGGTCATCCTCATTCTCCTGGCGGCTCATTTCCTATTCGGTGTGCCGGTGTACGGCAATATTCCAATGCTGTTCCTGGCGGCACTCATCTTTATCGTGGCCAATTTGGCGATGGGGATCACGTTTTCCACCTTGGCACAGAACCAGTTGCAGGCCATGCAGCTCTCGTTCTTTTTCTTTTTGCCCTCGCTCCTGTTATCCGGATTCATGTTCCCGTTCAGGGGCATGCCTCAATGGGCGCAATCGATCGGCGAGATGCTGCCGCTGACGCATTTTCTACGAATCGTCAGGGGGATCATGTTGAAGGGGAACGGGGTCGAAGAGGCGGTGTTGCAACTTTGGCAGATCGCGCTGTTCGCCGTCGTCGTGTTGGTGATTGGAGTGAAGCGGTATCGACAGACGCTGGATTAGCAGGAGGCTGTACATGAGTGAAGCGTAGCTCGTGAAGCGTCGTTCGCCTGTGGAGTGAGAGGTGCGAACCATGAGGTGTGGAGGGGGCTATGCTAAATACCCATCTCGAGTTGGCTAGGAACTTCGTTGAGCGATGTGCGAAGGGGACTGGTGCCGATACGTCGGCACGGTGCCGGTTGGACGGCAGCATTCATCATGGTCTCACGTGGTCATGTGCCTATCTGAGAGATGGTGCTCATTGTATTCAATGACTTCGCTTAAGCCACTGCCCTGTCCGTCGCTGGAACATAAGTTGCGATACGGCATGAGTGAAACCAGTCTTGAGGTGCGGACCTCGAGGAGTAGCGGGCCTGGTGAATGGGAGTCGGTAGACTGTGCTCAAGATCACAAGCCAACTAGATCCGGCGAGAGAAGACATGTCGCTTGTTCTGGAAGGGCGTCTTGCTGGTCCTTGGGTCGAGGAGCTCAGGACCTATTGCCCACGAGTACTTGGAACTCAGCAGCGCTGTACCATGATTGATTTAACCGGTGTGACATTTGTTGATGCTGAGGGCAAGACGCTCTTGGCTCAGTTGTGGCAGCAGGGAGTGGAACTGCAGGCCTCCGGCTGCTTGATCCGCTGCCTGGTCGAGGACATTACGAAGGTCGGTCGGACTGCGTGCGGAGGGCCGCACGGGAGCAAGAGGTTGTCGTGATTGTGCAGCAGGATTGTGATGCCGGGTTCTTTGTCATGCTGGCGATCGGCGCTGAGGCTTGTCTGGCTTGGGCTTGCCGCCGTTACAAGGCTCTGGGTAGAATGCTTCGTTTGTCCTTCCGAGAAACTGTTACGGAATGAAGTATAAGGTAGGGAACATGCAGATAGAGCGTCGGATCATACCACAACTCTCCTCCTGTCTTGTCTTTGCGGTGATCGCGTTGTCGACTGGCTGTAAACAGGAGGCCGGTTCAATGCCGGCGCAGCCGATGCCTCAAGTAGAAGTCGTCACGGTTCAAACCCAAGTTGTTCCCGATGAACCGGAGTTTATCGGTCGAGCAGAAGCCTCCCGTCCGGTTGAGATCCGATCCCAAGTCACGGGAATTTTGAAGGCGGTGCTCTATCCCGAAGGGCGTGATGTGAAGAAGGGGGAGCGGTTGTATCAAATCGACCCGGTGCCCTTTCGGGCGGCAGTTGCCAGTGCCAAGGCCAAGATCGCACAGGCGGAGGCTCGCGTCGTCCAGGCTCGGCAGGATCTGGCCCGGGTGAAGCCTCTGCTGGCGGAGCAGGCGGTGAGCCAAAAGGATGTCGATGATGCGATCGCGCAAGAGTTATCCGCCCATGCGGCCCTGGAAGGGGCGAAGGCTGACCTCATCAAGGCCCAATTTGACTTGGACAACACACTCATCACTGCGCCGATCAGCGGCATTATCGAACGCAGCCGGTACTATGAAGGGCGGTTGGTCTCAGCGCAGACCGATCTCTTGACCACGATCCATCGGGTCGATCCCATGTACGTGGTCGTGAATGTGCCGGAGACGTTCATTCTGAAACGTCGACGGGACATTGAAGCGAAGCGAATTACGCATCCGGGAGACTATCAATTGCGAGGGCGGCTCACGCTCATGGATGGGACGGTCTATCCCCAGGAAGGCGTGCTCGATCTCCTGGAGCCGGGTTTGCGGGCGGAAACGAGCACGCGCCAAACGCGGATCACCTTTCCGAATCCCGATCGGATCATTCTGCCGGGGCAATTTGTCAAAGTCCGATTCACGGGCGATACGAAAACGAACGCGGTCCTCATCCCACAGCGATCGGTGTTGCAGGGGCCGCAGGGTCCGTTTGTGTTCGTGGTCAACCGTGAAGAAAAGATCGAGATTCGAGACGTCGTGGCATCGGATTGGAAGGGGAATCAGTGGCTCATTGATCACGGCCTGAATACCGGCGATCGGGTGGTCGTCAATGGGATCATGCAGATCGGCCCTGGGGCACCGGTGACTGCGGTTCCTTGGGTTGCCGCCAATACGGACTCAACTCCTTCCCGTCCTCAATAAGGATCAACCGTGATTTCGCATACGTTTATTGATCGGCCGATTTTTGCTTCGGTGGTCTCAATAGTTGTGGTCGTGATGGGATTGCTGGCCATGCAGTTCCTGCCGATCGCGCAGTTTCCAGAAATTACTCCTCCGGTGGTCCAGATCGATGCCGATTACCCCGGTGCCAGCGCCGAAGTCGCGGCGGAAGCCGTCGCACGTCCGATCGAGGTGACCCTGCCGGGTATCGATAATCTGCTGTACTACGAATCGACCAGCAGTAACGACGGACACGTCACGATCAAGCTGACCTTCGAAATCGGTACGAATCCCGACATCGCACAAGTTCAGACACAAAATCGGGAGAAACTCGCCGAACCGCAGCTGCCTCCGGAGGTCGTCCGACAAGGGATCTCGGTCAAAAAGATGTCCCCCGATCTGGTGTTGGTGGTGGCGCTCAAATCGACTGACCCTCGGCACGATGCGGTCTTTCTCTCGAACTATGCCACGCTCCGGATCGTCGATGACCTGAAGCGCGTCAAGGGCGTCGGGGATGCGCTGGTGTTTGGTCAACAAAATTACAGTATGCGGATCATCCTGAACCCGCTCTTGATGGCCAAGCTGGATCTCACCCCGAGTGATATCACGGCCATCATCCGCGAGCAGAATCGTGATTATCCGGCGGGGACGATCGGGCGTGAACCGGCTCCAAAGGGGACGGAGCTGACGATCCCCATCATTACCAAGGGCCGCTTGACCGAGGTCAAGGATTTTGAAGAACTGATTGTGCGCGCCCTTCCCGATGGCTCGACGGTACGCCTCAAGGACGTGGCCCGTATTGAGTTGGGAGCCCAGGCCTATGGCCTCGAAGGTCGATGGAACAGCAAACCGACCACGTTCATCCTCACGATGTTGTCCCCCGGCGCCAATGCGCTTGATACTGTACGGCGCACACGGGCTCAAATGGATGAACTGGCTAAGAATTTCCCTCCCAGTGTGTCCTACGACACGCCTTATGACACCACGCGGTTTATTGAGATTTCGATTAAGGAAGTAGTTAAGACGTTGCTGGAAGCGATGGTACTGGTTGTTTTCGTCGTGTACCTCTTTCTCCAGACTTGGCGGGCCACCATTATTCCCACAGTGGCCGTCCCTGTCTCGCTGATCGGCACGTTTATTGGTCTCTATGCCCTTGGGTTCTCGATCAATACGATCACGCTCTTCGGAATGGTGTTGGCGATCGGGATCGTGGTGGATGACGCGATTGTCGTCGTGGAGAATGTTGAACGGCATATGCGGGAAGGCCGGTTGACGGCGAAAGAGGCGGCCAAGCGGGCGATGAACGAGGTGACTGAGCCGATCATCGCTATTGTGTTGGTGCTCGTGTCCGTCTTTGCTCCGGTCGGTTTCATCGGCGGGATTACCGGGGCTCTCTACAAACAGTTTGCCGCGACGATCGCCATTTCCGTGACGGTCTCAGGATTTGTCGCACTGACGCTGAGCCCTGCACTGTGCGGCGTGGTGCTGACACCCCACCATGGGAGACGGAGAGGATTTTGGGATTGGTTCGATCGCTTGTTCAGCCGGACCCAGGAGGGTTACACACGCGCCACGAGTGCGTTGCTCGTGAGGCCGATTCGTGTCATGGCGGTCTTCGTCCTGTTGCTGATCGCCTCGATCGGACTCTTCGAGAAGTTGCCGAAAAGCTTCCTGCCCGAGGAAGATCAAGGCTATTTCATCGTGATCGCGCAACTTCCTGACGGAGCCTCGAAACAGCGGACGGTTGCGGTGCTCGAACGGGTGGAGCGATTTTTCCAAGCCATTCCGGCTGTCCATTCCACCGATGCACTGACTGGTCAGAATTTCGTCTTCGGGACGAGAGGACCAAACTCTGCGACCATGTTTGTCCCGTTACAACTGTGGGATGAACGGCCTGAGCCTCAGTACCATGCGAAGGCGTTGGTCGGTGCGGCGTATGGAGAGTTTGCAAAAATTCCGGAAGCCCTGCTCCTTGCCTTCAATGCACCGGCTATTCGTGGAGTCGGTTCTGTCGGCGGGTTCTCTGCTCAGATCCAAGATCCCAGCAGCGGCGACTTCAAGAAATTCGCCATGGTGGCGCAGCAGTTCGTCGAACGGGCACAGAAAGAGCCGGCGATCGGACGGGTCGGCACTAATTTCCGCGTCTCCTCACCGAGGCTCTATGCCAATGTAAATCGGGAGCGGGCAAAAGCGTTGGGCGTGCCGATTTCGGATATTTTTGATACGCTCCAGGCGTACTTCGGTAATTTTTACATCAACGATTTCATCAAGTTCGGTCGTGTCTATCATGTGCAGACGGAAGCCGATGCCGAGTTTCGTGCGACACCGCAGAACCTGTCGAACATCTATGTGAGGGCTCAGAGTGCACGCGGGGTCAATATGATTCCGCTCGATACGCTGGTGACGGCGGAATACCAGAGCGGGCCGGATCCCGTGAATCACTTCAATGGGTACAACACGGCGTTACTCTTGGGGGCGGCTGCACCCGGGTTCAGCTCGGGCCAGGCGTTGGAGGCCTTGGAGCGAGTGGCGAAAGAGGTGCTGGTTCCTCAAGGGTATGCCATCGATTGGAGCAATATTTCTTTCCAGGAGCGGCGGGTCGGGGGACAATCCAATCAGGTCTTTGTCATCGGATTGTTGATGGTCTTTCTGGTTCTGGCGGCCCAGTTCGAGAGTTGGGTCGTGCCATTTGCGGTGATTTTGGCCGTTCCATTCGGGATCTTCGGCGCGCTGGTGGCCGTGTGGCTTCGTGGTTTCGAAAACGATCTCTATTTCCAGATCGGTTTGGTGACACTGATCGGTCTCACCGCCAAGAACGCGATTCTGATCGTGGAGTTCGCGAATACCCGATATGAGGCGGGGCGCCCTCTCCTTGAGGCAGTCGTCGAAGCAGCACGGCTGCGTTTCCGACCGATTATCATGACCTCAATGGCGTTCATTTTTGGTATGTTTCCGATGGTCATTGCCAGTGGCGCAGGAGCGGCCAGTCGTCAGTCGATCGGCACCGGTGTGTTGGGTGGGATGTTGGGAGCCACGTTCTTGGCCATCTTTTTTGTTCCCCTATTCTATGTCTTGATTCGGAAGTGGACTCAAGGTAGAGCTCATACCGGTATCGTGGAGACCCAGCTTGCAGAGTCATCGTCACCAGAGGGGAAGGCCTAACGTGCGCATAATTGCGATTGTTGGACTGTCATTGCTGCTCCTCTCCTGTTCAATGGGGCCCAATTACAAGCGGCCTCCGGCTGACGGGGAGGATCGCTTCCGAATGGCCGAGGGTGCATCCGAACTGCCGTCCTTGGCAAACTTGCCCTGGTGGGAGCTCCTTCGCGATGAACAGCTTCAACAACTCATTCGGACGGCGCTCGTGGAAAATCGGGATCTTCAGCGGGCCGTGGCGACCGTCGAGGAGTTCCGGGCCAGGGCGCTCGTTGCCCGATCGGACTATCTCCCCGGGATCTCGTTCTCCTCCAGTCTCCCGGCCGGACGCAAGGCGAACTTCCTCTTTCCCGGATTTGCCAGTCCGTTCAACTATTACCTGCTCGGAAACCTGGCGTGGGAGGTTGATCTGTGGGGGCGGGTGCGAAGAACGAATGAAGCCGCACGAGCAGAGCTCTTGTCCAAAGAGGAGAACCGCCGCGCCGTGACCATTCAATTGGTCAGCGCCGTCGGGGAAGCCTACTTCAACCTGCTCCAGTTTGATCTCCAGCTTGATGTTGCGAAACGAACGTTGCAGTCGTGGGAAGAATCGGTGCGCATCGCGCAGGCTCGTTTGCGTCAGGGGATGACCTCAAAACTCGATGCGGACCAGTTTGAGGCGGAGCGCGCGAACGCTGCGGCTCGGACTGCAGAGCTTGAACGGCAAATGATCCAAGCGGAAAATCACTTGAGCGTCTTGTTGGGCCGGAAGCCCTTTAGCATCGTCCGCGGCCGTTCATTGGATGAGCAGATTGTACCTCCTGCTGTACCTGCCGGGCTGCCTTCTGAATTACTCCAGCGACGGCCCGACATCTTGGTGGCGGAGCAACAGTTAGCCGCGGCTACGGCGCGTATCGGTGCCGCAAAAGCCGATCGATTCCCCAAGGTTACGTTGACCGGCTTACTTGGTGTGGCGCATCCCTCTCTCTCCTTGCTGTTTACCGATCCCTCTTCCTTCGGCGTGTTCAGCGCCGCGATCGCGACGCCGTTGCTCAATGCGCAGGTCTTGGGCTTTCAACAGGAAGCCGTCGAGGCGCAAGCCAAGGAGGCATTGGCGCAATATCAACAGACCATCTTGACGGCTTTTCGGGAGGTTGAAGACGCGCTGGTTGCCGTGCGGACGGCTCGTGTGCAGGGTGAGGCGCAACAGCAACAGGTGGCTGCATTACAGTCGGCCCTTAAGCTGGCGGAACTTCGCTATAAGGGAGGGTTGGCGAACTATCTGGATGTGCTGGTGGCGCGTCGAAATCTCTTCGAATCGGAGCTGGCCTTGACGAGTACACGCCGGTTACTATTGGCGTCGACCGTGCAGCTCTATAAAGCACTTGGTGGCGGATGGAATCCTGAGAATCCGCCGGCCGATGAGCACAAAGGGTCTTAACGTGGATCAGCAGGGGCAAGTCCAACTCCCCATTCATGAATTACTGGCCAGTCGGTGGAGCCCTCGCGCGTTCGATGATCGGCTGGTCGATACCGATCTGTTACGAATATTGTTCGAGGCGGCTCGATGGGCGCCTTCGTCGAATAATGAACAGCCTTGGCGATTTATCGTGGCCACGAAGGATCAGGAGACGGATTGGACCAGGCTCTTTGATTGTCTCGTGGAAGGCAACCGCCGATGGGCCTTTCGTGCGCCGGTTTTGGTGCTTTCAGTCGCGAGCATGAATTTTCAGGACAATGGGAGACCGAATCGGCATGCGTTTCATGATACGGGCTTGGCCACGCAGAATCTGGTGCTGCAGGCGGCAGTTCACGGATTGATGGCTCGCCAGATGGCCGGCTTCGATCTGGAGAAAACACGAACCGATCTGCAGATCCCTTCGGGGTATGAGCCGGTCGCGATCATTGCGATCGGCTATCCTGGGAATCCGGATGCCCTTCCCGAACGACTGCGAGAACGGGAGCTTCAACCGCGGAGTCGCCGTCCGATTGAAGAATGGACCTTTTCCGGGCAATGGGGAATTCCCTATTGAAGTCAGAGGAGTTGATTCGATGAAATCGTTGAGCGGGAAAGTGGCGATTGTGACCGGTGCGTCCAGCGGGATTGGTCGGGCCATTGCGGAACGGTTGGCGGACGAAGGGGCCATTGTCGTAGTGAACTACAACCGGAGCGAGGAGAAGGCGAAGGAAGTGGTCACGGTGATTCAAGCCAAGGGAGGAAAAGCGCTTGCGACCCAGGCCGACATGGGCCAGGTGGCCGATGCGCGTCGTCTTGTGGTTGATACCGTGCGGCAATTCAACAAACTGGATATTCTGGTGAATAACGCCGGCAAGTTTATGCCCAAGCCCCTCGAACAGACGACGGAGGAGGACTTTGAGAGCGTGATCGCTCTGAATGCGAAGGGGCCGTACTTTGCGATGCAGGAAGCGGCGCGAGTGCTCAAAGACGGCGGGCGGATCGTGAATATTTCCACCTGTGGAACGCATCTGAGCTTTCCAGGGGCGACGGCCTATTTGGGGAGTAAGGCGGCCCTGGAGCAATTCAGCAAAGGGCTTGCACAGGAATTGGCTCCGAAAGGAGTAACCGTCAATACGGTGTCGCCTGGGTTTACGGAGACCGGCATGATGACCGACGAGTACCGACAGGTCGGTCTTCAATTGACCCCCCTGAAGCGACTCGGCACTCCCAATGATATCGCTGATGTGGTGGCGTTCATCGTCAGCGAAGACGGGCGCTGGCTGACAGGACAGACGATACAAGCCGGCGGCGGTATCGTCATGTAACAGGATGTTGAAACAGGGCGCCAGCGTCGTTCCCCGCCTTGCCGAAGCTGCTTCGCGAGGCAGGTCGCGTCGTTCAGGGAGTCAACGTACAGAACAGAGTACGTCTTCCCCCTTCACGTGCTGGCGTCTTGTTTGAATATCCTGATAATCGGAGGCGTCATGGCGAGACAGAACATTTCAACTGGTGGTCCGTGGGAGGGAAAGATCGGCTACTCACGAGCAGTGCGGGTGGGTGCCCATGTCGCGGTGTCTGGATCCACGGCGATGACCCCGTCCGGGCTGGTCGGTAAAGGAGATCCTTACGCGCAGACCATTCAAAGCTTGAAGACAATCGAAGCGGCCCTTCAGCAGGCCGGTGCGTCCTTGTCTGATGTGGTGCGAACCAGGATCTATCTGGCGAACATCGATCAATGGCAAGAGGTCGGACGAGCCCATGGAGAGGTCTTCGGTACCATCAGACCAGCGACGACCATGATTGAAGTGAAGCGGTTGATCGATCCGGATATGCTTGTCGAAATCGAGGCTGATGCCGTTATCGGGTAGCGATCCAGCTGTTGCGTATCTGGCGACAGTCGATCCCGTCATGCGCCGGCTGATGGAAGACATCGGCGCCTGTACGCTGAAGCCCAACATCCGTCGGTCGCCGTTTGAATCCCTCGTCCGTGCGATCGCCCACCAACAGCTCCATGACAAGGCTGCCGAGAGTATCCTCACGAGATTTGTGGCGCTCTTTCCCGGACGGAAGTTCCCTCGTCCCGACGACCTTCTCGCTCTGAATATGCGCTCGATGAGAGTCGCCGGGTTCTCCAAGTCGAAGATCTTGGCATTGCGGGATCTCGCCACCAAGACGCTCGATGGTACGGTGCCGACGAATCGCGTGATCCAGAAACTCGGGGATGACGAGATTGTCGAACGATTGATCAAGGTGCGAGGGATTGGACGCTGGACCGTCGAGATGCTGCTGATTTTCCAATTGGGCCGACCGGATGTGCTTCCGGTAGATGACTTCGGTGTGCGAAACGGATTTCGGATTGCCTATCGACGCCGCTCGATGCCGACCCCCAAACAGGTATTTCAGTATGGCGAACGGTGGAAGCCCTATCGTACAGTAGCCTCCTGGTATCTCTGGCGAGCGGCAGATCGGGGCAAGCAGGCACAGCAGGTCATGTAATGGCGGACCGAAACAAACGACTGGACTCCAACATACCCGGCAACTTTTATGTCGATGCGACCTGTATCAACTGCGACACCTGTCGACAGCTGGCGCCGGTGAGTTTTGAAGAAATCGGGAGGTATTCAGCCGTCAGCCATCAGCCGGTTAGTGGACCAGAAATTCATCAAGCCTATCAGGCCCTGCTCACCTGTCCCGTCGGGGCTATTGGGACCGAGCAAAGCGATAAAGCCTTGGTTCAAACGGCGATGGGAAGCTTTCCATCACCCATAGAGGATGGGGTGAGTTATTGCGGGTTCAATTCGGAGAAGTCCTTCGGGGCTAACAGTTTTCTGATTGAACATCCGGATGGGAATTGGCTGATCGACTCTCCCCGTTATCTCAAACATCTCGTTGAGGTGTTCGAACGTCGGGGCGGCATTGCGCATATCTTTCTCACGCACCAAGATGATGTCGCCGACTCGGACAAGTATGCGGCGCATTTCGGCGCCAAGCGAATCATTCATCGAGCGGATGTGGAAGCGGCGTCCACTGCGGAACAGATCATTGAGGGAGAGGAGACGACCCGAATCGGATCGGACTTCCAGATTATTCCCGTGCCGGGTCATACGGCAGGGAGTATGGTATTACTCTATCGCGAGACGTTTCTTTTTACCGGCGATCATCTCTGGTGGAACCCCCATGCGAAATCCCTGGAGGCCCCCACTCGCCTGATTTGGAACAAGGCGGCGTTGATTGAATCGCTGGAGAAAATGCTCGCGTATCGTTTTAAGTGGGTGCTGGCCGGACATGGTGACCGGGTCTGTCTTTCAGCTGAGGACATGCACGCACAGGTGCAGTCTCTCGTCGCGCGTCGTCAACGGCGTGGCATCTCTTTCTAGCGAGGCGTATGTCAATCGCGCATTGGATTGATCGCAATATTTTGTCTCTTGGCCGTGACATGCGGCTGTCGTACCTCCCGCCGCTGATGGTCTACGTCGCCTATGGCATCTCCGGGCTCACCGGGATCGTCGGCACATTTTTCGTGAAGGATTATCTCGGATTATCCGCATCGTTCCTTGCTGCGCTTGGATTTTGGGCGGGGATTCCTTGGGCGCTCAAGATGCCGATTGGACATACGGTCGATCTGCTCTGGCGGTGGAAGAGTTGGCTGGTCGGGTTGGGGGCCGGACTGCTCACGGTCAGTCTTGGGATCATGGCACTGTTGATCGGCGACCGTGAGGTGATGACGGCCATCCTCCCTGCAGAGGTGTGGTACGTGATCAGTGTCTTGTTAGCCCCCATCGGGTATGTCGTTCAGGACGCGGTGGCTGATGCCATGACGGTTGAAGCCGTTCCTCGAGTCGACGGCCAGGGGCGAGTTTTTGATGATCAGACACGCAAGTTGATGCACACGACCATGCAGACGCTTGGCCGTGTGGCGATCGTCGGCGGCGGGATTGCGGTCGCATTGGTGAATGTGTATGTCTTCAGCGGAACCGAGGGGCTGCCACAGGCTGACCTTATTCAACTCTACAAGCGGATCTACCTGATGGCGATGGGCATTCCTTTCGTCTCGGTGCTCGGCGTGGGGTTGGCCTGGTGGCTGAATCGTCGACACAAACACCGGCTGATTCAACAAGGATTCTCGTCAGAGCAGGCGGGACAGATGGTGGATGTGCGCGATGCGGAGTCGGAACCGACGAAACCCAATTGGTGGATCCTCGGCGGGAGCATGGCCTTCGTGGCCTTCACGTTGACGGTCGGTCTCGGAGGCTTTCCATACCGGGAAGAGATTGTGTTTGCCGGCTCCATGACGATCGTGCTGTTCTTGATGTCGCGGCTCATGCAGGAGTTGGAACCGGATAAACGGCTGACGTTGGTCGGTACTGCCGCAGTAGTGTTTTCGTTGCGCGCCATTCCGGGGTCTGGTCCTGGCGCCACGTGGTGGATGATCGACGATCTCAAATTCGATCAACAGTTTCTCTCGGTGCTGTCGCTCATCGGCGGCATCGTGGCACTGGTAGGCATGTTTGTCTTTCGTCGCTTCATGGCCGAGCGGTCGATTGCTTATGTGGTCGGGTTTCTCACCATCGTAGGGACGGTTCTCGCCTTGCCGATCACGGGGATGTATTACGGACTGCATGAATGGACGGCGAGTCTCACCGGGGGAATCGTCGATGCAAGATTCATTGCCTTGATCGATACAGCGTTGGAGTCACCGCTCGTGCAGATTTCTATGATTCCAATGTTGGCCTGGATCGCCAACTCGGCCCCGGCGAATCTGAAAGCCACGTTTTTTGCGGTGATGGCCTCCTTCACGAACCTGGCACTCTCGCTGGGCCAGTTGGGTACAAAATATCTCAATGAGATGTTTGTTGTTACGCGGGCAGTCCGTGATCAGGCGACTGGCGTCGTCCAGACTCCTGCTGATTACAGTCAGCTTGGGGAACTTCTTATCGTGCAACTCTTGCTGGGCTTGTTCATTCCCTTCTCTGCCATCCTGTTTGCGAAACTGACGAAGTTCAAGAGCGTGTAGCAGGATCGTACACAGCACCGCCGACTGAGTGCTTCCTCCGCTTTCAGCTGGTGGCAAGTGTGGGGACGCGTCCTGGCGTATGTCTGATGGTCCAGAGAACCTGCGACATCGAGGATTACTGCTCGGCAGCGTCTGTTGCCCACTGGGTCAAGGCTTCTGCATCCTCAAGAATATCAATCGGGACCTCGTAGAAGGATTTCAGCGTTTGCTTGGCGTTCGGTCGAAACGGCTTCATGCCATGGTCTGTATAGCGAGAGAGCGTGCTTGTGGTGACTTTGAAGTAAAGACGACCGTTATGAATGATGCCGAAAAATGTGGATCGATGATAGAGACCGTATCCGCCGAACATGGCACGCGCGGTGAGGCTACGGAGATCGGTCAACTGATCCAGGACAAAGTCTTTGAAGCTGTCGTTCTTTGACGACATGCCTTATCCGGGTTTGTGTCCCGCGACCATCCGTACCGCGATCGGCAAGGCGATGACGGACCCCTTCCGGTATTGCCCGGCTGTCTGGATGATTCGTTCTCTGGCCTCGGTCTGTTGCGTAGAGCTTAGTTTTGTCCACAGATTTTGAATTGGTGCGGCGATGTCCATGAGGCTGGAGAAGTATTCCTCCGCTGTTGAAAATCGGACATCGCCAGGAAATTCTTGTTCGGAGATGTCGACGAATCCGGCTTGCTGCAGCATGCCGGCAAGGTCGCCGGGCTTCGCCAAACGGAAAATGCCAGGCGCTGTGGGATCCGGCGGCGGAATCTCAATGAATTGTTTGATGATGTCGATGGGTATCTTGAGATACGGGTTCTTGTCCGGAGCGGACCAGACGGCCGCAGCGATCCAGGTATCCGGTTTGAGGACGCGGGCGATCTCGGTAACTGCCTTGGGAATTTCCGGCAAGAACATCAGGCAGAAGCGGGTTGTCACCGCATCGAATGAAGTCTGCTCAAACGGCAAGAGCGTGACATCGCCGGTTTGAAAGGTCAGGTTGGAGAGTTTCAGTAAAGTCGCTTTTCGTCTCGCAGCTTCGAGCATCTGCTCAGCCAGGTCGATTCCTGTGACGCTGCCGGTCGCCCCGACTGTCTGTGCGGCAAGCAGGGCAGGATAGCCTGTCCCGGATCCGAGATCGAGCACGCGCATGCCCGACCGTACCCGCGCGTCGGCGACCAGCCGGTGATTCAAGAAGGCCATCTGTTCGTCAAAGAAGCGATCCCACTTCTCCCAGCCGCCGGCGACACGGTTCCAATCCTGCCGTTGACCCTCAATGACCTGTTCGGGTGATGGCGACATGGGGACATTACCTCAGTGACTGTAAGGTCTGGCGCATTTCCTGGAGCTCGGACACAAAGAGGTCTAGATGCTGGTCCCGTTGCGGTTGATCATCCTTGAATTTCCAGAGCCGTTTGAAGATCGTCACGAGTTCCTTGTTGTGTGTGACGGCTAAGGCATAGGCCGGATGTTCTCTGGTAGACTTGTCGACGCTGCAGACATTATCGTCGATGGCATGAAACTGGTTGTGTAGGTCGTCGAACGGCTGGTCGACTCCCTTGCCGCCCTTTGCCTTCTGGGCTGTTGCTTCTGCCATCGTTGTCAGGTTGATCAGTGTTTCGACTCCGGTTGTACCCTTGGCCTTTGCGGTAAACTCCTTGGCATGAGGGTAAAAGAGGTAACTACAGCCGCTCGTGCTTAACAGGAGCAGGCCTATACAAGCGAGTCGTCCTTTCCATCCCATACGTGGTCCTTTCTCCACAAGGCGGGTGATGAATGAGGCCCCCCGCCAGCAGATGAGGCGGGGGCTCTCACTTACTACGAAGTGCGGACTAGACCTTGACGGTCACTGTTTGTACTGCTGCCTGAACTTTCGCCGCCATTTCCGGGGGAATAGAGTCCAACTTATGGCATTGCTTCGCGTGAGTGGCGACGAGCTGCATCAGCTCCGCCTCCGTTTCAGCCCGCACTTGGAACCCGCAGCCCCCGGACGGTTGCACATCCAGACAGCCGAGTTGCTTATACTGTTTGTCTGCCATGAGAGTTCTCCTCCTGGTTTAAGAGTGGGATTGTGGTGATTGGCATAAGTGCCCGGGAATCTGTGGAACCCTCTCCGGTACGATCGTCGGGTTCCTACTCGAATTGCACCAAATTTCTTGGCTGGCACAGGTTAACTGAGATGGTAGTGGATTCGTCTAAGGAGATCAACTCTTGATATGCGATGGCAGGTGCAGCCTGGGACTGCATATCCAATGTCTGACTTGGTGTGACAGTGTCCTGAGGCAAGATTAGCTGCCGGTGGAGGAACAGAGGTACTTGTGGTGCCTTTTTGTAGGGAAGGCGTACGTGAGGGAGTGAATAGAAGTTGGCTGGGTAGACTCAGCGGACTTCAAGAAAATGAATACGGGACCATACAGATCAACTTAGCCTGCTGGATTCACGATAGTTAGGCACCACGCACAGCACGAACAGGCAGGAGATCAAGCCTTCCCCATCCCTATTGACCTCACGAGCACGATTCGAAGTCAGATACGGTTCAGGCGGTTGTGTCGCTGGCATTTGGCCAGAGAGACAATGAGGCTCCAACCACCAGATAGACGATGCCGATGATGATGGCTCCGAGGTTGAGCTCATACCAGGCGTTCATCCCAAGGAAGAGCTCATTCAGCAAAAGACCCAGGAGCAACATCACAAATCCAATCCAATTGATGAAACTCATACCCATGGGCTGTCTCCTTTCAGTGATGGTATGTGCCCAGCTAGTGGGCCCATGTTGATGGTGAACTGCTGCTGACGATGTTGCTTTACGCTCAAGAATTGTGGTTCTCGAATGCCATGAGTGGTCCAACTCATATCACGCTTCCTGGTAAGTCGATTCTCCCCGCAACGAAAGCCATATCCCAACGGCGAGATAAACGATCGCCGGGAATATTGTAGAAAGATTGAAATCATACCACACGTTGAGGTACACGACCTCATTGAAGAAGAGTGCACTGAACAGCATCACAAATCCGATTACGTTAAACCAGCGAATGGCCACGAGAGCTACCTTTCGTTAATGGTCTAGCAGACTCAGTCGTTAGATCGGCTCCTCTTTGTGCGTGCAGCAGCAGGCTCGGAAGAAATTGTACGTCAGGTTCATCAAAAAAATCTACGGGGAAATAGCGGGCTTCTTGTTAAGTTAGGGGAGAAGATGGTTCGGATTATCGCTCATTTAGACATGGACGCGTTCTTCGCGGCGATTGAGGAGCGGGATACTCCCGCCCTTCGAGGTATTCCGTTGGTGGTCGGGGCGGACCCTCTGGGTGGGAGGGGACGTGGAGTCGTGTCCACGTCGAACTATCTGGCGCGTGCCTACGGGATTCACTCTGCGACCCCGATTTCCGTAGCGTGGCGGTTGTCAGAGGCGGCACGTCGGGCTGGGAAGCCGGCGGTTGCCTTTGTCTCGGTCGATATGCCCAAGTACGCGCATGTTTCAGCAGAAATCATGGGCGTCGTCAGGCGATTTATTCCTGTCGTAGAGCAGGCAAGCATCGATGAAACCTACGGCGATCTGAGTTTTACGGAGTCCTATCAAGCCGCAGCATTGCTGTCTCAAGAGTTGAAGGCTGCGATCTATACGACAGTCAGGCTGACAGCTTCAGTCGGCATCGGGCCGAACAAACTGATCGCCAAAATCGCATCGGGGATGTCTAAGCCGGATGGGCTGACGGTCGTCTGTGAGGAGGACGCCGAGTCGTTTCTCGCGCCACTTCCACTGCGAGCCATTCCTGGTATCGGCCCTAAGACGGAGGGCCTCCTTGCAAGACAGGGGTTCACCTGTGTGCAGGATGTGAAAGCATTGACGGCAGTGCAATTCAATGGATTGCTTGGGAAGCGCGGGGTCGACCTCTATGAAAAGGTTCGCGGCCGAGATATCACTCCGCTCGAGGAACATACGGAGATCAAGTCAATCAGCGAGCAGCATACCCTTGAGACCGATACCCTCGACAGCCAGCGACTACTCAGGGAACTGGAACTTCTCGGCAAGGGCGTGATGGATCGGTTGCGGCAGGAGGGGTTTCAGTCGTTTCGGACCGTCGTTCTAACCGTTCGGTTCGCTGACTTTAAAACCACATCACGTGCCCATACGCTGGTGGAACCAGCCGGCAATATGGCCACGCTGCGTCGGGAGATCCTAAGGCTGCTCATGCCGTTCCTCGACCGTCGCGAAAATCCTCTTCGCCAACGGATCCGCCTGCTTGGCATTCGGGTGGAAAAGCTGATCTGACCGATTACTCTGTCCTTTGTGGAACAAGCGAGTGAGCGAGACAACACCGGGCCATTCGAGATGGCGAGTGAATTCAAGGGGTAAGCGTCGCTTTTTCAGCATGGCTACACACTTCATCATGCATGCTTTGGCATTCAGTTGAAATTATCTCGAAGAATCCAGGAGATAGAAGGGTAATCTACCGGAAGAGTGAACTCATTTTCATTCGCTCTATGGGTTTGGCCCTATGGAAGAAAACACATGGGGAATAAGGAATCCCCGTGATACTCCAGTGGAATCGCTGGGGGGAACTCGGAAGCGCTTTATTAGGTACGACACTTGCTCAACGTTAATGCGCAGACAGTTGAGTAATGATGTCCGGGTGATAGAGCAATGTTCAGGGGGAAGTTTCCCTGAATGGGGAGATGACCAACATGGGAAATCTGAATCTCACAGTTGTACCGACGGCTATTGGTAAAGAATCGGAAGGCTTGCTGTCTGAACGCCGGCAAGAGGTACGAGTTGATGGGTCCAAGGTTTGTGCGTATAACCTCTGCGAATCGATCGAGGGTGAACGGGTTTTGATCGAACAGGGCGAGGCGTGCAGTTTGAATCGCAGTGCGCATGGGATTCTCGTCTTAATGGGTAGCCGGCCACGAAATCGACAACTTCTGGAACTTCATGTCCCTCAGGCTCGATGGGAATATGCGGTGAATCTCTATGAAGTGCAGTGGACCAAGGTTCTGCCTGTTGAGTCACATGGCGATCTCTTTCTCGTTGGTTGTCGCCTCCTACTCGGAGCATCTCAATACTGGGGGTTCAAACCCGGGGTGAGGAGATCTCCTAGGCTGGGTCTTAGGAGAAAACAGGTCGATTTGCACATGCTTGTACCGCAAGCGATTTCTTCTAAACCCAACTCCCCTGACCGCTAATTCATTCGGTCGATATCCGATATTTCTCCGGTGTGGCATGCGTTGCCACATATGACGCTTCCTTCCATTGGCTTGAGTCTTGCCATTGAGGCTACTTCCTGGCTCGGCAGGATTCTGAATGCTGATTGATTGCTCACGCAGATCGCATTATTCTGCGCACGTGGTCCTCTGGTTTGTCATCCTCTATCTGCTGCTCTCCGTCGGTATTGGACTGTTCGCTGCGACACGCGTGCAGAACTCCAAGGATTTTGCCGTGGCCGGGAGAAGTCTACCTCTGGCGGTGGTGACGGCTACCGTGTTTGCGACGTGGTTCGGTGCTGAAGCCGTGCTGGGAATCTCGGCGACGTTCGTCAAAGAGGGGCTTCGCGGCGTCGTGGCCGATCCATTCGGATCCAGCATGTGCTTGGTGCTGGCCGGGCTGTTTTTCGCCCCTCGGTTGTATCGCCTCAATCTACTGACGGTAGGAGATTACTACCGTTATCGGTACAACCGCACGGTTGAGGTCCTCTGCACACTCTGCATCGTCGCCTCGTACGTGGGATGGGTGGCGGCACAATTCAAAGTGCTGGGGCTGGTCTTGAATGTGGTGACCGAAGGTGGGGTCAGTCAGTCGGTTGGGATTATGATCGGGGCAGCGATCGTGCTGACCTATACGACCTTCGGAGGGATGTTTTCAGTCGCCATTCTCGATCTGGTCCAAATTTCAGTGATCGTGGGAGGGCTCCTCTATATCGCGTCCATCGTCGGGGATCTGGCGGGTGGCGTGCCGGCGGTGATTACCCATGCAGCGGAGGCCGGCAAGCTGAACCTGTTTCCTACGGCAACACTCGTGGAGTGGATTCCATTCCTGGGAGCCTGGATGACCATGATGCTTGGATCGATTCCACAGCAGGATGTCTTCCAACGGATCACCTCGGCGAGGAACGAGCAGACCGCCGTGCGGGGGGCGCTGTTGGGGGCCGGACTCTATTTTGCGTTCTGCTTTGTTCCGATGTTCCTAGCGTACTCGGCCACGTTGGTGGACCCTGCCAAGTTTGGGGCCTTGCTGGAGCAGGATTCGCAGTTGGTCTTGCCGACATTAATTCTGCAGCATACACCGGTTGTGGCACAGGTGATCTTTTTCGGGGCGCTGTTGTCTGCCGTCATGAGCTGTTCAAGCGCCACCTTACTGGCGCCCTCGGTGGCGCTCAGTGAGAATGTACTTAAGCCCCTGTTTCACCACGTGAACGACTCAGAATTTCTGCGCCTGATGCGTATCGTCTTGGTGGCATTTGCCTCACTGGTGTTGGTGATTGCGCTCTGGTCCGATGCGACCATCTACAAGCTGGTGGTGAGTACGTACAAAGTCACACTGGTCGCGGCCTTTATCCCGCTGCTTGCGGGACTCTATTGGAAGCGGGCAACGGCACAGGGAGCCTGTTGTGCCATCGTCGCCGGGCTTGCGAGTTGGCTCTTGCTGGAACTGGTAAGTCAACCGACTGATGTGTGGCCTCCGCAACTGGTTGGGCTTCTGGTCGCGGGAGTCGGGATGCTCGTTGGATCGCTGTTGCCGTCACTGACGGCTCAACACAAGCCGAATCTGAGCAAGGTGGAGGGGGAGTAATAGTCGGTCGTTTCCTGAGGGGATACGGTCTTTTCTTTTACGCCCTATCGGGCTAGTGACTCAGCGTGAACCGCACGGCACGGAGGAGGTCGGCCGGTGAAAAGGGTTTCTGGATCACCCGCCTGGCACCGAAGAGTTTCGCAACGTTCAAAAAATTCTGGTCGCCGGTCGCGCCGGTCATGGCAATGACTCTGGCGTCCAAGAATTCACGAGTCAATGCCAGCGTGACCTCCATGCCATCGCGTTCGGGCATCAAGATGTCGGTGATCACAAGATCGGCTGGTTGTTCTCGATAGAGCGTGAGCCCGGCGTGACCGTTTGTGGCCTCTCGGATCTGATGCCCGTCTTCTTCAAGGATGTGACGCAAGAGGGTTCTGATCGAATCGTCATCATCGACAATCAAGATCGAAGCCATGGTACTCTCCCACGACCAGATGGATGCACAGGCAATCCCGTCAGGCTCTGTTATGCCGCATGCTTCATGACGGGATGTGCGTCCATCTCGAATTCCTCTTCAGTATAGTCGAATTCATCGGTTGAGACGGTAAGTACCGGTTCGGGCCTCGACCGGCGGTGCTGCGCAATGATCGGGTCATGCACATTGCCGCAATTCATACAACGATAGCCGCTGGCCCACATATGTCCAATAGTACCGTCAAAATCCAAGAAATGCTCCTTCACCATCAATCCCCGACAACGTGAGCAGCTCATGGTCATTCTCCCGGTTAAAGGGTTGCAGCCGTTGGAACCTGTTAGAAGAAGGGTAGCCAAGCAGCAGAGGGATAGGTAGATACCAAGGGAGTACTCCGGAAGAAGGGCTCAGAAGGACAGGCTCAATGCCAAGCGGTTTGCCGACTTTATGGTGGTGCTGATTCTCAAGCCAAGAAGGGATTGACCAGTTGTGTAGCGGTAACGAGCGATTAGTCTCCAATCGTGTTGAATTGTGTGGGTTTTTCCTTATCTCATCGTAGTTTCAACCCATTCCCTTCCATTCGATCAAGTTCCTTGCAGGCGGAGCCGATATCGGTACTGCACAGGGCCCTGGTCTACCTGGAGGACTATCGTGCGGGCGATCTGTCTGCTGTGGGGTGGTCATCGACAAGCGGTGCGCACAGCCGTGCGGGCTGTCGTCACCGTGATGATACCGCTCACGATGAGCGGGTGTCTGATCAAGCCACATCCGATGGAGACCGGAGAAATCCAGGCTCGGGCACTCAAAGATTTTCTTGCCATCTCCGCAGTCGACGAGCCGGTTGGGAGACCGATTGATTTATATGAGGCGATGGCACGGGCGGTCAAATACAACTTGGATGCGAAGGTCAAAGCGATTCAAGTCCAACTGGCGCATCAGCAGTTGAACGTGGCGCACTATTCACTGCTTCCCCAAGTCGCCGCCAATGCCGGGTTCGATGGACGGAATAATTTCGCCGGCGGCGTCGGGCAATCGATTCTCACGGGACGCCAGGCGGTCGAACCGTTCACCTCATCCGAAAAAAACGTCATGTCCGGCAATCTCGCGTTAAGTTGGGATGTGCTCGACTTTGGCCTGTCGTTCGTGCGCGCACAACAGGCAGCCGACAATGTGCTGGTGGCGGAAGAGGAAAAGCGGCGTCTGGCAGTGCGATTGATACAGGATGTCAGAGGGGCGTATTGGCGGGCGGTGAGTGCGGAACGCGTACTTCCTCGAATTCGGCTCTTGGACGACTCGGTTGACAAAGCATTGGAGAGTACCAAACGGATCGTCGGCCAGAAACTTCAGGCGCCGTTGACGCCGCTCAACTATCAACGAGATTTGCTCAATATCCAGCGTGAAGTGCGGCGATTATTTCGAGAGCTCAGTACCGCAAAGACGCAACTCGCCTCTATGATTGGATTGCCGCCAGGAACGCAGTTTGATCTGGTCGTGCCGCCGAGAGACACCTCGATCCCCGTGGTCAACTTGGACAGTCAAAAGCTGGAAGAACAGGCGCTCTTGCTCAGACCGGAATTGCGCACCATCGATTACAAGAAGCGCATCAACGCTAAGGAAGCCAAGGCCGTGTTTCTGGAATTGTTTCCGAACCTGAAAGTGTCGCTCGGCGGTTACTACAACAGCAACAGTTTTCTCTTGTATCAGAATTGGCTCAGCTATGCCGCCCAGGCAAGCTGGAACTTGCTCTCGGTATTTCGAGCGCCGGCCAAACTCAAAGCGATCGAAGCGAACGGCCACATGCTGGATGTCCAAAGTCTGGCGCTCAGCATGTCCATTCTGACGGAGGTTCATGTCGGCGCCACACAGTTTGTGCTGGCCAAACAGGAATATCAGGATGCGCGGAACTACCAACAGACACAGAGTGCGATTGTGGAGCAGACCAAGAACCTGTGGCTGACTCAGCGCACGAACGATCTCACCCTGATTCGAGAACGAGCCAACGACGTCGCGGCCGATGTCCGCTTGGACACGGCGCGAGCAGGATTGGAAACGGCCTATGCCACCTTGATGGCCTCCATCGGGGAAGAAGCGGTTCCTTCCAGCATGGCGGAACAGAGTCTGGCGCAACTGACGGAATCGATCAGGGAATACTGGGAACCCAGTGGGTTCACCATGTCGGAAGGAGAAAGGAGAGCGGAACCCCATGCGACACCGGCCGTACACTAGGGTGGGAATAGCCGTGCTCCTGGCTGCAGCGGCGATGGGAGTTCCATCGCCGGGGTGGGCGAAGGGAGATCGATCAGTTCAGGGGACAAAGCAGGAATCCGGAGTCGCTCGAGGAATCGTCAAAGCGGTCTCACAGGCCGTGCTCTATGCCCAGATCCAAGGGCGTGTCAATCAAGTTCCGTACAGAGAAGGACAGCGATTCGTCAAAGGGGCAACCCTGGTGCAATTGGAATGTGACAAGTACCAAGCGGAATTGGCGGCGGCTGCCGCGGAGCACGAAGGCAAGAGTAAGACGTTTCAGAACAATAAGGAGCTCGCCAAACTGAACGCGGTCAGTACGCTCGACCTGGAAGTCTCGGAAGCGGATGCCAAAAAAGCCGGTGCCACAAGGCGGATCGCGGAGATCAACGTGCGTGGATGCCACCTGGCCGCGCCGTTTGCAGGACGCATCGTCGATGTGATGGTACATGAGCACGAGAACGTGTTTCCCAACGACAAACTGCTGAGCGTGTTGGACGATACGAGCCTGGAGATTGAATTGGTCTTGCCGTCGATGGCGTTGACCTGGCTCAAAAAACAGGCACGCTTCACCTTTGTCGTCGATGAGACGGGCCAGGGGTATTCAGCCAGGGTCAAGGAAATCGGTGCGACTGTCGACGCCGCAAGTCAGACCGTCAAAGTGACCGGAGTATTCGACGCACTTCCCAAAGACGTGTTGAGTGGGATGAGCGGGTCCGCACAGTTTGTGGGGCAGCCCTGACGATGGCGACAACGGCCGAACCGACCGCACAGCAGATCCCGACATTGATCCACCTGGCAGCCCTCACGCATCTGGAGGGTCAGATCCGTGCGGCAAAGACCGTTCAAGAGTTGCAGTTCCTATCCGTCAATGAAACCCGGCGATTGATCCCCTACGACAACGCTTTTCTCCTGAGTCCTCCCGGTTCGGACAAGGAGACCTGCCACGTGCTCAATGCCTCCAGCGTGGCGGTGGTCGATCGGCATGCGCCGATGATCGTCTGGCTTGAACAGGCAGTGTATGCACTATCCCATGCTCCAGGGGCCACGCAACAACCGGTGGTGATTACGAAAGAGCTGTTGCCGGAGGAGCTTCGGAGTGGCTGGCATGAGTTTGTGAAGGGGCACGTGTTTTGGTGTCCGTTGCAACATCCGGACGAAACGGTCCTGGGAGCCTGGTGGTTCGAGCGGGATTTCGCCTGGCAGGACAACGATATGGCGATCGTCCATCGCCTGGCCGGGAGCTATGCCTACGCCTGGAAAGCGCTCTCGAAAAAGGAGCAGAGCTGGTCGAAGAAGATCAAGAAGCCGACCTGGTGGCTGATTCCGCTCGCCATTGGCGCCGCGCTGTGCGTTCCGATCAGGATTTCGGCGGTGGCTCCGGTCAAAGTCATGGCCAAAGATCCGGTGGTCGTGAGTGCGCCCATCGACGGGGTGATCGCCGACGTGCTCGTGCATCCGAACCAAACAGTGCAAGCCGGGACGGCGCTCTTTCGATACGAAGACACGAATCTCCGCAATCAGTTCCTCATCGCGGAAAAGCAATTGACCGTCGCGCGGGCGGAGCAGACTCAGTCGATTCAGGCGGGGTTTGGTGATCCGCAGCGGAAGGCCGATGTGCCGCTCAAGGAAGCAGAGGTCGATCTGCGCCAGACCGAACTGCAATACGCGAAGGAAATGCTGGATCAGGTCGAAGTCGTTGCCCCACAAGCGGGCTTGCTGCTCTATTCAGACAAGTCCGATTGGATCGGTCGGCCGGTCACGGTGGGTGAGCGGATCATGGAAATCGCGAATCCTAAACAGATTGAGTTACGCATCGATCTGCCGGTTGCCGATGCCATCGTGCTCAAAGAGGGGGCCGAGGCGCTCGTCTTTCTCAATGCCCTTGCGTTGGAATCGTTTCCCGCCACCGTCGTCCATGCCAGTTACCATGCCGAAGTCCTGCCTGGCGATGTGCTGGCCTATCGGGTCACAGCGCAACTCACCACGGCGGATCCTCGCATCCGGATCGGATGGCAAGGGACGGCCAAAGTCTACGGCGAGCGAGGACCGCTCGCCTATCTGTTGCTGCGTCGACCGTTGACCGCCCTTCGACAATGGGTGGGGTGGTGACCGATGGTGATTCCCGGTCCTCAAGGCACCAAGCCGCAGGAACGAAAGTTGCCGACATTACGGCCGAACCTCCAATTCAACCGCGGGACTCCCACGCCTGATGGAGTGCCGACCTGGACCATCGTCGATCCGGTTCGCACTCGCTATTTCCAGATCGAATGGCCGGTGTACCAGATGATCCAGCGGTGGAATGCCGGAACTATCGAAAAGCTCCATGCGGTGATGACGAAGGAGACGACCTGTCAGACGTCCATGGCGGACGTGGAGGATCTCGTCAAGTTCCTCTATACGAACAACCTCACGGAGCAATCAGCCAGCGGCAAACACACGGACTATCAGAGCCAGGCTCAAGCCGGTGAACACAATTGGCTGATGTGGCTGGTCCACCACTATCTGTTCATCAAAATCCCGCTGGTCCATCCGCACAACTTTCTGAAATCCACGCTGCCGTTGGTGGAGCCGCTCTACACAAGCATCGCCAGGTGGACCTTCGGGACCTTGGGACTGTTCGGGCTGATCCTGGTCGGACGACAATGGGACACGTTCGTCTCGACGTTCCTCTACTTTTTTAATTGGCGCGGCGCCATCCTCTACAGCCTGTCCCTTGGTGCCGTGAAGATCGTGCACGAGTTGGGACATGCCTATACGGCGACCAGGTTTGGGTGTCGCGTGCCGACCATGGGCGTGGCCTTTATGGTGATGATGCCGGTGATGTATTCGGACGTGACCGATTCGTACCGCCTGACATCAAAACGGAAGCGATTGTTGATCGCCAGCGGCGGAGTTATCGCCGAGCTTGGTCTTGCAGCGGTGGCGCTCTTCCTGTGGGGCTTTCTGCCGGAAGGGACCTTACGGAGCATTGCGTTCATCGTCGCCACGACCAGTCTGGCGATGAGCCTGGTCGTCAACCTGAATCCCCTGATGCGATTCGACGGCTACTATGTGCTGGCCGATGGATTGGGCCTGCCGAATCTTCAAGATCGGGCCTTTGCGTTTGGGCAATGGCGCTTGCGGAGTCTGCTATTTGGTCGACATGGTGCAGCTCCGGAAATTGTATCTGAGAGGGTGCAGCACACCATGGTGGTGTATGCCTGGGCAATCTGGCTCTATCGCCTGATCCTGTTTACCGGTATCGCCGTGATGGTCTATCACTACTTTTTCAAGGCCTTGGGCATCTTCCTTTTCTTGGTCGAGATCGTCTGGTTCATTGCCATGCCGGTCTATCGGGAACTGACCGTCTGGTGGAACAGCCGAGCACTGTATGCCGCCTCGCCACGGGCGTGGTTCAGCGCCGCCTGTCTGGTGGCCCTGTTTGTGATGACAGTGATTCCCATTCAGACGAGTATCTCGATCCCGGCTGTCTTGCAAGCCTCTTCCTACGCGACGATTTTTGCGCCGACACCAGGCCGTCTCCAACAGGTGTTGGTACATGATGGGCAGGTTGTCAAGGCGGGAGATGCGCTCGTCGTGTTGGAAAATCCGTCGTTGGACAAGGACGTGCGGCTGGCCGAAACCAAAGTGACCATGTGGGACTACCGCCTTGGCCGATTGGCCGGGTACGGACAGGATCGTGATCAGCGACAGGTCATTGCGGAATCACTCCGGGCAGGGCTTGCCGAACTGACCGGGCTTGAAGCCAAACGGGACAATTTGACGTTGAAGGCGCCCATCGACGGGATGGTGCGGGATCGCGCGGAGTCACTCATCGCTGGACGGTGGATCGATCAGAAAGTGCCCATTACGTATCTTGTGAACGAACGCCAGGTTGAGATTGAAAGTTTCGTTCCGGTCGACGAGTTGGCCTATATCGAAGTGGGACAGCCGGCGCGATTCGTTCCGTTAGATCTCACCAGGCCATCGATCGGGGCCCGTGTCACCCAGATTGCCGAGGTGGACGAGCGTGAATTCACGGTGCCCTATCTCGCCTCGGTCTATGGCGGGGATATCCCAGTGAGAAAAGATGAGAAGGGGCGGCTTAAGCCGGAAATTTCGGTCTATCGGGTACGATTGAGTTTAGATGAGGCAGTGCCGAGTCCCGGTCAGATCCTGCCAGGCCATGTCCAGATCGAGGGACAACCGTCGAGTGTGGCCAAACGGGCCTGGGATCAGGTGGCGGCGACGTTGGTACGCGAGAGTGGGTTTTAACACACGCGCGTGAAGCGGCTCTCGTGAAGCGTCGTACGTGAAACGTGAAGCGCCTCGGTTAAGGGTGTGAAGTTTCATGTCTCATGGTTCATGTCGTCCGAAAACTTGAAACCTGAAACTCACGATCGAAAGATCCCAAGACGCATCACGTTTTCCTACGCCGCCTTGCCGACCATCGCTTGATGGAACTGTTCCGTGACACAGAGCCGGAAAAATTGTCCTGCCTCTTGCTCAAAGCGATCCAAGGTTGAAAGCACACCAATCCACTCCAGACGTTGAGTCGTGAAGTAGTCTTGATCGAGCAGGTAGGCTGGTTCTCCAGGCTGATTGGCCTGCTTCGCTTCTCGGTACTGGACGAATCCATGCGTCAGCCGGAATCGGTCGGAGCTGTCGGGGAGGGTCATCACTACTTCATGACGACTGCCTTGCAGCTGCCCCTTATGGCCCGGAAGTGAAAAAGGACCGAGGACCTTGGCGTTAATCAATGCGGTCCACTGAATCTTCGTGAAGCCATAGAGAGCCGGGCGTAAGACACTTTGGAAGCGAAGGTCGGCGCGGGCGCAGAAGGCCGGTTCGTAGCAGGCCTGGAGTGCATTCATGGCGGACGAGATTTGCGTGCGGAAATCAGTCCAGCCGGCATAGCGACCGGCCATCACATTCAACGAGTCTGGTAGCAAGAGAATCTCGCGCAGGGTCTCTTGATTGGCAAGCCGGTAGCCTCGGCGATCCTGGGTCGGCTGAAACAGCGGATAGTCTTTGCGGAGCTGTTCCTGAAAGGAAGCCGGCAACTCCTGACTGATCTTCAAAATCACCGGGAACTGCACCTGGCAGGTCACGGAGAGGAGCGGTGAGCGTGTGAATTGTTCCCAAGCAGGATTCATAGTGTCGTGCTCCTTCGAGAAGTGATCGGGAAACCGTAACAGTCGTATCGGTTGCTGGCGGAAACATCTTAATCGGCTTCATTTGTGGCGGGAGCCAGTTTTGGCGTTGAGACACTGCTGTAGGTTCAGCGGCCCTTTATTCCTCATTACTGCCTATTCGGAGCCATGCGTATGGATTGATATTCATTCCCATGATTGAACGCGCCCCAGACCTGCAGGGGTGATGCTGAGTCTCCAGCCCTGCTCCGAATATGCCGAAAAAGACGTGATCCACTGTCAGTCTTGATGACATAGACGCACGATGTTTTGGCGAAAGAAACCAACCATGCCTCAAGACAAGAAGAAGCCAAGTCAGGCGAAATCTACTTCGAAGGCGGGAGAGACTGCTCGACCGAAACTCTCGATTCTTTCGCTCGAATCCCGTCTTATGTTCGATGCGGCAGGCGCTACGACGGCCGCTGAAGTGAATCAAGAACAGGTCGCGCAAGAGCAGGCTGAAACCGCAGTCTCGGGAGACAGCAGTAGCGAGACACAGGAGTCCACCGCGAGCCAGGATCTTCTTCAAGGCCTCACCACCTATCTGCCGGTCGAGTCACGGCAGGAGATCGTCTTCGTCGATCCGACGGTACCGAACTATCAGGACCTCCTGAGTGGAATGGACCCGACGATCGAAGTCGTCATGTTGGATGGCAGCTACGACGGCATTGAGCAAATGGCCAGTGCCCTTGCTGGTCGTACTGACATCGACGCAATTCATGTCATCTCTCACGGCGATGCAGGGACACTACAGCTTGGCACCGGTACACTCACCATCGACAGTATGGCGGGAGAGTATGCCGACGAGCTGACAGCGATCAAAGGGGCGCTGTCGGAACAAGCCGACTTCCTTGTCTACGGGTGCGACTTCGCGGAGGGAGATAGAGGCCAAGCGGCAGTTACCCAACTTGCTGCCCTGACTGGGGCCGATGTCCAGGCGAGTAGCGATCTAACCGGTAACGTGGACTTCGGGGGCGACTGGGACCTTGAATTCAGGATCGGCACCATCGAAACCCAGATCGTGGTGTCCGACGAAGCACAGATCAACTGGAAGGGACTCCTGGCAGAAACCTGGATGGATGCCGCGACCGGCACCGTCATCGGCGGACCAGTCGGAAACGATTGGTATGTCGGTGATTCGGCAAACAACACTCCGGTATCTTCCGCCGGCGGCACCGACATCATGTATGGGGCTGGAGGGGATGACACCTTAACGAGTGGAAGTGGCAACGACATCTTAGTCGGCGGAACCGGCAACGACACCATTTCAGGCGGCAGCGATGATGACGTGATTTTGGGTGGGACGGGGAATGACTATTTGGATGGGGGTAGTGCCGTTGGGAAGAACACGATCATTGGGGGTGGTGGAAATGATCAGATGGTCGGAGGATCCGGTACCGACGTGTTTCGCTTCACTGGGGCACAATCAGGCGATGTCTATACAGTGAACGGCGGTGGCGCAACGGATATTATCGATCTCAGCGAGTTTTCGACTGCCACGATTACGAACAGCGGTGGCGTGATTACGGTTGACCGAGGTGGTGGGGACGTCTTCACAATCAACCATTCGAACGTCGAGACGGTGATCACGGCTGCGACAGTTGGAAACCATGGTCCGCTTGCAGAAGCCGGCGCTGATCAGAGCGTTTATACCAACTCGGCCGTGACCTTATCGGCCACCAGCAGTTCAGACCAGGACGGCAATACGCTCACCTATCAGTGGACGCAGATCGAGGGAACGAAGGTGACGCTCAGCAGCTCGACGGCTGCGTCCCCCACCTTTACCGCTCCAAGCTCTGCGACTACCCTGCAGTTTATTGTGGTGGTGTCGGATGGCACGACTAGCCATGCCGATACCGTAACGATCACGGTTACGGCAGCTGGCCTAACCGCCAGCGGCGGGGAAACGCGCATCAATACCACGACAACAGGAACGCAAACTCACAACTCTCTCCTCGACTACTACACTCCAGATAGTGTCGCTATGGACGCCAGTGGGAACTATGTCTCGGTCTGGGAGAGCGCGGGCAATATCTATGGCCAGCGCTACAACAGTGCAGGCACCGCCCAGGGGAGCGAGTTTATCATTGCCAGCAATGCGGCGAACGAACGCTTGGCCAGTGTGGATATGAATGCTAGCGGGGCCTTCGTCGTGACCTGGGAGAGAGATCAGGGAACCGGAGACTACGACATCTATGCGCGGCTGTATAACTCATCCGGCACGGCGATCACCAGCGAGTTTCTTGTTAACGACACGACAACCTATGACCAAGAGCATGCGCATGTCGGCATGGCTGCTGATGGTTCGTTTGTCGTGGTGTTCGAAAGCAATATTGAAGCGAGCGGGACCTACTACGACAATGTGTATGCCCAACGCTACGATGCTACTGGCGCCAGAATCGGTTCGAATTTCATGGTCAATACGACTACGGGTGGCGACCAAGATAGTGCCGACATTGCTATGGATGCAGCGGGCAACTTTATCGTGGTGTGGGAAGGTGAACGCACGGCAGGCACCAGTGCCTACAGCATCTATGGCCAACGGTACAACGCATCCGGTGTGGCGCAGGGTTCGGAGTTTCTTGTCAATTCGGTTGCCAGCAGTAATGATCAGCGTGCTTCAGTCGCCATGAACGACAGCGGGAACTTCGTGGTGACATGGGATAGCCTAAGCAGTGGCAATGCTGACATTCAGGCTCAACGGTTTAACAGTTCTGGGGTCGCGCAAGGGAGTATGGTCAGCGTGACGAGCAGTGCGTCGTATGAACAGGAAATGGCGAATGTGGCCATGGATGGCAGCGGCAACTTTGTTGTGTCGTGGATGAGCAACGGACAGGACGGTTCTGGCTGGGGGGTCTACGCGAGGCAATACGATTCGACCGGAACAGCAATGATGACAGAAAGCCGGGTTTCCACTACAACAACAGGCAGGCAAGACTATCCTGGTGTGGCCTACGAGGACGGAAAAGTCGTGATCACCTGGTCTGGGAACGGCACGGGCGATACGGCCGGCATCTTCATGCAGCGCTACACGGCAACCGGTGGCAATGCAGCACCGACTATCACCAGTAACGGTGGGGGTGTCACAGCCTCCATCAGTGTCGCGGAGAACGTAACAGCGGTGACCACGGTGACGGCGACCGACGCCGATGTCGGGGCGACGCTGACCTACTCCATCAGCGGCGGGGCCGATGCGGCCAAGTTCACTATCAACAGCAGCACGGGCGTCCTGTCCTTCATCAGCGCCCCCAACTACGAATCGCCGACGGATAGTGGAGGCAACAACGTCTACGACGTGCTCGTGACGGTGAAGGATAACAATGGTGGGGCGGATACCCAATCCATCGCCGTGACCGTGACGAATACGAACGATGCGCCGGTGTTGGCGGACACGGCGTTGTCGATCACGGTGGCGGAAGATGCGGGCGCACCGAGCGGGGCGGTGGGCAGTTTGGTGAGTGCGTTCACGGGCGGGATCACCGATCAGGACAGCGGCGCCTCGAAGGGCATCGCGATCACGGGGAGCAACGAGACGAACGGGACGTGGTACTACACGACGAACGGGGGCACGACGTGGACGGCCATTGGATCGGTCAGTAATTCCTCGGCGCTGCTGCTGGCGGATAACGCGAACACACGGCTCTACTTCTCACCAGGAGCGAATTACAACGGCACGAGCACGGGAGCCCTGACCCTGCGAGCCTGGGACCAGACCAGCGGCAGTGCTGGTAGCAAAGTCACCACGGCAAGCAACGGCGGGACGACGGCGTTTAGCAGTGCGACCGATACGGTGGATGTAACGGTGACGGCGGTCAATGACGCGCCGGTGCTGGCGGACACGGCGTTGTCGATCACGGTGGCGGAGGATGCGGGGGCGCCGAGCGGGGCGGTGGGAAGTGCGCTCAGCGCGTTCACGGGTGGGATCACCGATGTGGATGCGAGTGCGGTGAAGGGCATCGCGATCACGGGGAGCAACGAGACGAACGGGACGTGGTACTACACAACGAATGGGGGAACGACCTGGACGGCGGTGGGGACAGTGAGCAATATCTCTGCCCTGCTCCTCGCCGACAATGCGAATACACGGCTCTACTTCTCACCAAGTGGCAACTACAACGGGACGAGCACGGCTGCCCTGACGGTGCGGGCGTGGGATCAAACGAGCGGGACGGCGGGAACGAAAGTCACCACGGCGAGCAACGGAGGGACGACGGCGTTCAGCAGTGCGACCGATACGGTGGATGTAACGGTGACGGCGGTCAATGATGCGCCGGTGTTGGCGGACACGGCCCTGTCGATCACCGTAGCCGAGGATGCGGGGGCGCCCTCTGGGGCGGTGGGCTCGACCGTCAGTGCGTTCACGGGCGGGATCACGGATGTCGATAGCGGAGCCTCGAAGGGCATCGCGATTACGGGGAGCAACGAGACGAACGGGACCTGGTACTACACGACCAACGGGGGGACGACGTGGACGGCCGTGGGATCCGTCAGCAACACGTCCGCTCTCCTCCTCGCGGATAACGGGAGTACGCGACTCTATTTCTCACCAAGTGCCAACTACAACGGGACGAGTACGGCAGCGCTGACGATGCGAGCGTGGGATCAGACGAGCGGGACGGCGGGGACAAAGGTCAGCACGGCGAGTAACGGTGGCACGACGGCCTTCTCGAGTGCGACCGATACCGTGAATGTGAGCGTGACGGCGGTGAACGACACGCCGACGGACCTGGCGCTGTCGAGTAACACGGTG